>JALYJW010000041.1 GCA_030775085.1 Acidobacteriota bacterium
CATCTGCCGCACGACAGCAGTTCCATGCCCCGAAGCCCGCGTTAGCGGGAGAAGCCCCGGGGGAGCCCGCGTTAGCGGGCGAAAAGGAAATAGCACCCGGCTTCAGCCGGGTGGGAATAGCGCATCGATTCAGCCCGTGTAACGGGCGACAGGCTTCCGTCTTTTGCACGGACACAACATCTCGCCGGATGAGAAGTACCTGTGGACATGAACCTGCCGCCCGCTACGCAGGCTGAATTTTTCACCTCTTTTTCCCCCGGCTGGAAGCCGGGGGCTATTGCTCCTTGGCGTGCTACGCACGCCGATCACGCGGCCAAAGCCTTCGCGATCGATCTCCATGCGATCCCAAGAATCGCACCCTCCTCATCGCGCACTACATCCCAACACGCTAGAATCTGGCGATCACGAGCTGCTGCTGTCGACGCGCCGGCGGATCCGCACGCCGGTCGATGTGCGTCCACGAAGTGAGTGACGGGATCAATCCGATCGGGAGACTCAGACGATGTCCGGAATTTCTGGTTGTCGGCGTTTCGTGTTTCTAGTTGTGCTGTTGGTTTCCACGGCCGCTTTCGGTCAGACCGTGGACCTTCGCGTCACCAGCATCTCCGACTCCATCGATCCGATTACCCTCGGCACCGGCGACGTCACTTACACCGCGAACGTCAGCAACAACGGTTCCTCGACGGCCACCAACGCGGCCCTCACCATCACGCTCCCCGCGTCGGGCACGTTCGTCTCCGCCAGCGCGAGCAACAGCGGGACGTGCGGCGCGCCGAGCGGCGGCGTGCTCACCTGCAACTGGGCCGGGAATCTCCTCGGCTTCAACGGACGCACCGCAACGATCGTGGTCACGCCCACCGTGGGCGGAGTGATGACCATTTCCGGCTCGATCGCCGCCGACCAACCCGACTCCAACACATCCAACGACTCCGCCAGCACGACCACCACCGTCAACGCATCGATCGATCTGCGCGTCAGCGGCGTCTTCGACTCCATCGATCCGATCACGCTCGGCACCGGCGACGTTACTTACACCGTCAACATCATCAACGACTCGAACTCCAAGGCCACCAATCCCGAGCTCGACATCACGCTCCCCGCGGGCGCCACCTTCGTTTCGCACAGCGCCAGCAACGGCGGCACGTGCAGCGGCCCTGTCGGCGTCGTCGTCACGTGCAACTGGGCGGGCGATCTGCTCTCGTTCAACGGCCGCTCGGCAACTGTCACCGTGACGCCAACGGCCGGCGGGACCATGACACTCTCTGCAACGGTCTCCGGCGATCAACCCGAGGCGGATGGATCGGACAACACATCGAGCACGACCACGCTGGTCAACGCTTCGATAGATCTTCGGGTCAGCAGCGTCTTCGATTCCATCGATCCGATCACGCTCGGCACCGGCGATGTCACCTACACCGTCAACATCATCAACGACTCCACTTCAAAAGCGACCAACGCGGAAGTCGACATCACGCTCCCCGTGGGGGCAACGTTCGTTTCCTCGAGCGCGAGCTCGGGCGGCACGTGCAGCGGTCCGGTGAGCGGCATCGTCACCTGCAACTGGGCAGGCGATCTCCTCGCATTCAACGGCCGCTCGGCAACGGTCACCGTGACACCGACCGCCGGCGGAACCATGACGCTTTCCGCCACCGTTTCCGGCGATCAACCCGAGGCAGACGGATCAGACAACACATCGAGCACGACCACTCTCGTCAACGCATCGATCGACCTGCGCGTCAGCAGCGTGTTCGACTCCATTGATCCGATCACGCTCGGCACGGGCAACGTCACCTACTCCGTCAACATCATCAACGACTCCACCTCCAAAGCCACCAACGCGAAGGTCGACATCACGCTCCCCGCGGGTGCGACCTTCGTCTCGCACAGCGCCAGCAACAGCGGCACGTGCAGTGGGCCGGTCAGCGACGTCGTGACCTGCAACTGGGCCGGCGATCTGCTCGCATTCAACGGACGCACCGCAACTGTGACGGTCACGCCAACTGCCGGCGGGACGATGACGGTCTCCGCGACGGTCTCCGGCGATCAACCCGAGGCCGACGGATCCGACAACACATCGAGCACGACCACGTTGGTCAACGCCTCGATCGACCTCCGCGTCAGCAGCGTCTCCGACTCCATCGATCCGATCACGCTCGGCACCGGCAACGTCACCTACACCGTCAACATCATCAACGACTCGACCTCGAAAGCCACCAACGCGAAAGTCGACATCACGCTCCCCGCGGGCACGACCTTCGTCTCGCACGGCGCCAGCAACAGCGGCACGTGCAGCGGTCCAGTCAGCGATGTCGTGACCTGCAACTGGGCCGGCGATCTGCTCGCGTTCAACGGACGCACCGCCACGGTCACGGTCACGCCAACGGCCGGCGGAACCATGACTACCTCCGCCACCGTCTCCGGTGATCAACCCGAAGCAGACGGATCGGACAACACATCGAGCGCGACCACGTTGGTCAACGCCTCGATCGATCTCCGCGTCAGCAGCGTCTCCGACTCCATCGATCCGATCACGCTCGGTACCGGCAACGTCACCTACACCGTCAACATCATCAACGACTCGACCTCGAAAGCGACCAACCCGAAGGTCGACATCACGCTCCCCGCGGGCGCGACCTTCGTTTCGCACACGGCCAGCAACAGCGGCACGTGCAGTGGTCCGGTCAGCGGTGTCGTCACCTGCAACTGGGCCGGCGATCTGCTCGCATTCAACGGGCGCACCGCAACTGTGACGGTCACGCCAACTGCCGGCGGGACGATGACTACCTCCGCCACCGTCTCCGGTGATCAACCCGAAGCAGATGGATCGGACAACACATCGAGCGCGACCACGTTGGTCAACGCCTCGATCGATCTTCGTGTCAGCAGCGTCTCCGACTCCATCGATCCGGTTACGCTCGGCACCGGCAACGTCACCTACACCGTCAACATCATCAACGACTCGACTTCGAAAGCGACCAACGCCAAAGTCGACATCACCATCCCCGCGGGCACGACCTTCGTTTCGCACACGGCCAGCAACAGCGGCACGTGCAGTGGTCCGGTCAGCGACGTCGTGACTTGCAACTGGGCCGGAGATCTGCTCGCCTTCAACGGCCGCACGGCCACGGTCACGATCACGCCGGCAGCCGGCGGCACGATGACCGCCTCCGCGACGGTGGGCGGCGACCAACCCGAGGCTGACCCGTCGGACAACACACTCACCACGACGACTACGGTCAACGCCTCGATCGATCTGCAGCTCACCGTCAGCGACAGCCCCGATCCGCGCGTCCTCGGCGCCGGGAACGTCACCTACACCGTCAACATCACCAACAGCAGTACGTCGAAAGCCACGAACGCCTTCCTCACCTTCACGCTCCCGGCGCCGGTGACCCTCGTCTCCGCGACCGCGACTTCGGGCGGCGTCTGCAGCGGACCGTCCGGTGGCGTGGTCACGTGCAACTGGGCGGGCGATCTCCTCGCATTCAACGGCCGCACGGCCACGATCATCGTCACACCGACGAACGCCGGCCAGCTCAGCGCCAGCGCCACGGTGGCGGGCGATCAGCCCGATCCGAACAACGTCAACAACAGCGAGACGGAGACGACCAACATCAATCCGAGCACGCCGCCTACGATCGCTGGCTTCAGTCCCGCCAGCGGACCGATCGGAACCACGGTCACCATCAGCGGCTCCAACTTCTTCTCCAGCACCTTCGTGAAGTTCAACGGCGTCAACTCGACATTCACGATCGTCAACAACTCATCGATCACCGCCACTGTGCCCGCGGGCGCGACCACCGGCCTGATCGCCATCACCAACTTCTCCGGCACGACCAGCAGCGCTTCGAACTTCACGGTTACGCCAGCGCCCGATCTCTCGATCACGAAGACCGCGCTCAGTTCGACCGTGCCGACGAGCAGTCCGATCAACTACACACTCGCCGTCAGCAACGTCGGCGCGGGCGCGGCGAACGACGTGACGGTGACCGACACACTACCGGCCGGCGTGACGCTGACCAGCGTCTCCGGCAGCGGCTGGACCTGCGGCGGCAATCCCGTCATCACCTGCACGATGGGTGCGCTCGCGCCCGGCGCCGCACCGAACATCACCATCGACGTCACCGCTCCGGCCACCGGCACGACCGTGACCAACACCGCCACGGTCAGCACCTCCACGCCGGACGCCAGCGCGTCCAACGACAGCAGCTCCGTCGCAGTCGGCGTCGTCGGCTGCCCGACCACGCCACCCATCACCGCGCCGGCAACGGTGTGCGCCAACTCCACCGGTCACGTGGCCACGACTCCGATCGTACCAGGCGGCACGTACGCCTGGACGATCACGAACGGCATCATCACCTCGACCACGACGTCGGACACGATCACGTTCGACGCCAGCGCGACCGATCCGGTGACGCTGGGCGTGACGGTGTTCGTGGGAGCCTGTCCGTCGGTGTCCAATAGCGTCGCAGTCAACGTCTCCACGCCCACCGCCACGATCACGCCGTCGGGTCCGACGACTTTCTGCACCGGCGGCAGCGTCACGCTCACCGCGAATGCCGGCGCGTCGTATCTCTGGTCCAACGCCGAGACCACGCAGTCGATCGTCGTCAGCGGCACCGGCACGTTCGACGTCACCGTGACGGATGCCGCGGGTTGCAGCGCGACCTCGGCACCCATCAACGTCACCGGCCTTGCTCCACTGATCCCGACGATCACTCCGGGCGGACCGACCACGTTCTGCGATGGCGGTAGCGTCACGCTCACCGCCAGCGCGGGCGTGTCGTATCTCTGGTCCAACGGCGCCACCACGCAATCGATCAACGTCACCAGCAGCGACACATTCACCGTCACCGTCAACGACGGCACCTGCAACTCCACGTCGGCTCCGACCACCGTCACCGTCAACCCGGCGCCGGTCGTTTCGATCACGCACAGCGGTCCGCTGACGTTCTGCACCGGCGACAACGTCATCCTCGATGCCGGCGCAGGCTTCAACTCTTATCTCTGGTCAAACGGCGCGACGACGCAAGCGATCGGGGCAACCGCGTCCGAGACGTTCACCGTCACCGTGACGGACGGCAACACCTGCAGCGCCACCTCGGCACCAATAACCGTGACGGTCAATCCGAATCCGATCGTCACCGTCAGCGGCCCCGCCAGCGCATGCGATAGCGCAACTCTCGACGCAGGCCCCGGCTTCGCGTCGTATCTCTGGTCGAATGGCGCCACGACGCAAACAGCCAACGTGACATCGACCGGCAGCTATACGGTCACGGTCACCGATGGCAACGGCTGCCAGGCCACCTCGGCGCCGAAGAACGTGACGATCAATTCATTACCGACACCGGTCATCACCGGGCCAGCCACCGCCTGCGACAACGCCAATCTCGATGCCGGTCCGGGCTTCGCGTCGTACCTCTGGTCGAACGGAGCCACCACGCAGTCGATCAATGTAACGACAGGCGGCACGTACAGCGTGACCGTCACCGATGCCAACGGCTGCAGCGGCACCGACTCGCACATCATCGCCATCAACGCCACGCCCACCGGCAACATCACGCCGAGCGGTCCGACGACGTTCTGCGACGGCGGCAGCGTCACGCTCACTTCCACTGCCGCTGCGTCGTATCTCTGGTCGAATGGCGCGACCACGCAATCGATCGTCGTCACCACACCGGGCACGTTCACCGTCACCATGACGAACGGCAGTTGCACAGGCGTCTCGCCACCGGTGACCATCAACGTCGCGTCGTTGCCAACGCCAATCATCACCGGCCCGGCCAATGCCTGCGACAACGCCAATCTCGACGTAGGTCCCGGCTGGGCGTCGTATCTCTGGTCCAACGGCGCGACGACGCAGATCGCAAACGTGACTGCGAGCGGAACGTACACGGTCACCGTCACCGACGGCAGCGGCTGCAGCGGCACCGACTCGCACACGATCACGATCGAGACGACGCCCGCCACCACCATCACGCCCAGCGGACCAACCACGTTCTGCACCGGCGGCAGCGTCACGCTCTCGGCCAGCCCGGCCGCGTTTTACAACTGGTCGAACGGCGCCACGACGCAGTCGATCAACGTGACGGCTTCGGGCACATTCACCGTCGTCACATCGAACGGAACGTGTAACGCCACCTCCGCGCCGGTCACCGTGAGCGTCACGACCGGACTGACACCGAACATCATCGCCGAGGAAGTCGGATGCGGCGAATATTTGCTCGACGCCGGCCCAGGTTACGCGTCGTATCTCTGGTCCACCGGAGCCACGACGCAAACGATCAACGCGGACATGGGCTTGCCCTACAGCGTCACGGTGACCGATGGGAATGGCTGCACCGGCAGCGATTCGATCACGATCCCCATTCCGCCCGCGCCGAGTCCCCTGCCGCCCGCGATCACGCCGCACGGACCGACGACCTTCTGCGAAGGCGGCAGCGTCAAGCTCTCCGCCAGCCCCGGCGATTCGTATCTCTGGTCCAACGGTGCCACGACGCCGTTCATCATGGTTACGGCGTCTGGCACGTTCACTGTCGTCATCCATAACGGCTTCTGCCAACAGACGGCCGGGCCGGTCACTGTCAATGTCCTGCCCAAGCCGGACGCGGCGATCGCCGCGCCGGCCACAGCGCCCGCCAACAGCGGCGGCAACATCGCCAGCGTCGCGGCGTTTGGCGCGGCCACGTATGACTGGTCGATCGTCAACGGCACCATCGTCAGCGGTCAGGGAACGAACAGCATCGTGTTCCAGGCCGGCAGCGCCGGTACCACCACGCTCGGCGTGATCGTGTCGGCGAACGGCTGCACGTCGGCGGAAAACGCCGGCGTCGTCATCGGCGAAGCATCGACGGAGCCGTGCGCGTCGCGCGGAATCGCCACGCCGATCGCTCCAGCAAACAACGCTGACGTTCACACCTCGACGGTCGAATTCCGTTGGCAACCAGTAACGGGCAATTCCGGTTATCGCGTTCTCGCCTCGGTCGGCGGCGCCCCGCCATCCGTCCTCGGCACGACCACATCTGAAACATCGCTGATCGCGCATGTGGAAAGCGGCGTCATCGACTGGTCGGTGGAAACGCTCTTCGATGGCTGCGCCTCGACCGCATCGCCGGTCTTCCGCTTCACCATTCCCGCCGCGCAAAACTGCGGAACGGCAGTGCCCGAGCTCATCGCGCCCGCGAACGGCTCCACCACGTCCGATGGCAACGTCACGTTCGCATGGACGAGCGTGGCGGATGCCCTCTCGTACGAAGTCTGGCTCGGACTCGACAGCGGTACGCCGACGCTCATCGGCGCCACGACCTCGACATCGTTCACACACGCCGTCACGCCCGGAACGCTGCAGTGGTTCGTCCGCGCCATCATCGATCGCTGTCCGTCGCGCGACTCGGTGACGCGCACCTTCACGTTCGTCGAGCCGGTCGCGTGCGAAACGAATCAGCGCCCGATCCCGATCGAGCCTCTTCCCGATGCGAGATTGACCTCACCTGCCGAATTCTTCTGGAGCGTCGTTCCGGGAGCGACGAGCTATCAGCTCTTCATCAGCACTGGCAACTCGACGCCACTCTTGGTTGGCAGCACGAACGCCGGGTACATGGACGGCATCGCACTCTCCAACGGCGCACACCGCTGGTTCGTGCGCGCGCATTTCCCGGGCAACTGCACGCCGCTCGATTCGGCCGAACAGCAGATCGTCATCGTCCCGCCGCCGGCCGCATGCGCGCCGCTCGACGCTCCGATCATTTCCGCGCCCGGTCAAATCTCGAGCGGCGTCGAGCTGCGAATCCAATGGTCCTCGGTTCCCGGCGCCACTGCGTATCAACTGCACCTCGCCGGACAGAGCGACTTCGCCGGAGCGGAGATCATCGAGATCGATGGCACACAGCACTCGATCGTGCGCGTCAATCACGGCAACGCGCCAATCGCCGTCTACGCGCGCGTCCGCGCCGTCGACGGGCGCTGCCACCCCACACCGTCGCTGTCGCCGTTCGGTCCTTCGTCGGTGCTCTTCATCCTTCCGCCCAACACCGACGAAGCGGGCGTGCCGCTGACGAGCGACGCCGCAGCCACGTTCGCCGTGGCCATCGAGCCTGAATTCGCAGGACAAACTTTCACCGCCACCGTGAAGGAGCCGTGGCTGAGCGTCACCCCCGCATCCGGCGTCGTCCCAGCCGGCGGCATGTCGCTCACCGTCATCGCCGACACGAGTGTTCTCGGCGTAGGCGCGCACCTCGGCACGGTGTTCATCACGCTCGATTCGCCATCATCCGCGAACGGCATCCGCACCAACGCCACCACGTTCAAACTCCCGACGATGTCGATCAGCAAAGTCACGCCGGTGACGCCGTCGCCGAAGTCGTCGCCTCCGCCCGACGCGCTGATCATCCCCGCCGTGGCCCACGCCAATGGAATCAACTCGCATTTCCAGTCCGACGTGCGCGTCTCCAACAGCTCCGCGCAGTTGCTGCAGTACCAGGTCACGTTCACGCCCAGCGGCCCCGCCGGCATCGCCACCGGAAGACAGACCACGTTCGCCATCGAGCCCGGCCGCACCATCGCCCTCGACGACGTGCTGCGCAGTTGGTTCGGCACCGGCGGCGAGAGCGTCACCGGCTCGCTCGAAGTGCGTCCGCTCACGCAAACCACGACGTCGACATCGAGCGCCGTATCGTCAGGCCTGGCCAACCTCGTCACGTTCGCGTCGTCGCGCACGTTCAACGTCACGTCGAACGGAACCTTCGGTCAGCACATCCCGGCCATTCCGTTCGCGAACTTCATCGGCGGCGGCGCCTCCGTACTCTCGCTGCAGCAGATCGCGCAGTCCGATCGCCATCGCACGAACCTCGGCATCGTGGAAGGTTCCGGCAATGCCGCCTCTCTGCTCGTGAAGGTGTTCGGCAACGACGGCCAGAAACTCACCGAATTCCCCGTCAACCTCGCCGGCGGCGAGCACACGCAGCTCAACGCATTCCTCACCGCGCACGGCATCGGCACGCTCGCCGACGGCCGCGTCGAAATCTCCGTCACCGGCGGCGACGGCAAGATCACCGCCTACGCCTCCGTGCTCGACAACGACACGAACGATCCGCTGCTCGTCACGCCCGTGACGCTCAGCGAGACCGGAGCGACGAAGTGGGTCGTCCCCGGCGTGGCCGATCTCAACAACGGCATCGCCAACTGGCAGACCGACATGCGTCTCTTCAACGCCGGCACCACGGACGTCGAAGCCGAGCTCACGTTCCACTCACTCAACGGCGGCCCGCCGCAAACCGCCACCGTCACGATTCCCGCCGGCCAGGTGCGCCAGTTCGACAAAGCGCTCTCCAGCGTCTTCGGCAAAGCCAACGACGGCGGCGCCGTGCACATCGCGACCTCCACCGCCTCGCGACTCGTCGCCACCGCGCGCACCTACAACCAGACCACCAACGGCACCTACGGCCAGTTCATCTCCGGCGTCACACCCAACGAAGCCACAGGCGTCGGCTCCCGGCCGCTGCAGATCCTGCAGGTCGAAGAATCGAGCCGCTTCCGCTCCAACATCGGCCTCGCCGAAGTCACCGGCAAACCGGTCACCCTCGAAGTCTCCGTCGTCCCACCCGACGCCAAGATCACCGTCGTCACCGAAGTCCAGTTGCAAGCCAACGAGTTCCGCCAACTCAACTCCCTGCTCCGCAGCGTCGGCCTCGCCGACACCTACAACGCCCGAGTAAGCGTGCGCGCCATCGACGGCCAAGGCCGCGTCACCGCCTACGCCAGCGTCATCGACATGCTCACCAACGACCCGACCTACGTACCCGCGCAATAGAAACAAATCACCTCTCTCCGCGCCGCGCGCTTTGGAGTGCGTGCGGCTTGCCGCCGCTTTCCGTAGCATGCAACGGAGCGAGACGCCACAGACTCGCGTGTACCGCGACCGGAGTCTTCTGCCGAATCTGCGAGCACTTCGTCCGCGCTGCGTCCGTGCGTCGCTACCGAAAGCGGCGGCAAGCCGCGCGCACTCCAAAGCGCTGCGGCGCGGAGTGGCAATCCAATCTCTCGCACGATCCGTAGCGATCGAAGTGTCAACGCAAAGCTCCTACTGATTCGACGTACACTGAAACCCAATCATGATCTTCACTGCACCCGAGGATGCTTACGCAATCCCTGATGTCGCGCTCACTCCGTTTCTTCTGGATCGCGCTGCGATGTGGGGCGACAAACCTGCGCTGATCGATGCGTCGAGCGGGCAGGTGCTCACGTACGCCGGCTGGATCGACGCCGTTCGCCGTGCGGCCACCGCGTTGTCCGATCGCGGTTTGCGGAAGGGCGATGTTCTTGCCATCTTCAGCCCGAACTGCATCGACTACGCGATCGCGTTTCACGCCGTCTCGCTCATCGGCGGGATCATCACCACCATCAACCCGCTCTACACCGCCGACGAGCTGCGCCATCAGTTGAAGGACGCCGGCGCAATCTACCTTGTCACTGCGCCGCCATTCCTCGACAAGGCACGGCAGGCGACAGCGGACCTCGAGTTGCGCGAGATGTTCGTCTTCGGCGAAGCAGAAGGCGCCGCACCCTTCAGCGCATTGCTCGCATCCGACGCCAACCCGCCACACGTGGACATCGATCCGCGCAACGACGTCGTCGCCCTACCCTACTCGAGCGGCACTACCGGATTGGCCAAGGGCGTGATGCTCACGCATCGCAATCTCGTCGCCAACGTCCTGCAATGCGAGGTCCTCGGCGTACGCGAAGACGACGTCACGCTCGGCGTCCTGCCGTTCTTTCACATCTACGGCATGGTCGTGGTCATGAACCTCACGTTCCACAAAGGCGCCACGGTCGTGGTCATGCCGCGTTTCGATCTCGAGCAGTGCCTCGCGTCGCTCGAGAAGTATCGCGTCACGTACGCGTTCGTCGTCCCGCCCATCGTCCTTGCATTCGCACGAAGCCCGCTCGTCAACAACTACGACCTCTCCTCGGTGCGAACGCTCTTCTCCGGCGCCGCGCCGATCAGCAGCGAGACCGCCGAAGCCGCGTGCCGTCGACTGAACTGCGGGTTCCAGCAGGGCTACGGCATGACCGAGACCTCGCCCTGTACGCACGCCACGCGCAGCGGCGGCATCCCCGGCATCGGCGAAGCGGTGCCGAATACCGAGGCGAAGATTGTCGATCTCGAAACGGGCGCGGAGCTCGGTCCCGATCAGGAAGGCGAGATCTGTGTGCGCGGACCGCAGGTAATGAAGGGCTATCTCAATCGCCCCGACGCCACCGCCGCAATGATCGACGAGGATGGCTGGCTGCACACCGGAGACGTCGGCAGTGCCGACGCCAATGGCCGCTTCTACGTCGTCGATCGCGTGAAGGAACTGATCAAGTACAAAGGCTTGCAGATCGCGCCCGCCGAGCTCGAAGCGCTCCTCCTCACCCACCCCTCGATCGCCGACGCCGCCGTCATCCCCGTCGACGACGAAGAAGCGGGCCAGGTCCCGAAAGCATTCGTCGTCCTCCGCACCGAAACCTCACCGGAAGAAATCCACGCCTTCGTGGCCGCGCGCGTCGCGCCGTACAAGAAACTGCGCTTCGTGGAAGTCACGGACATCATCCCGAAATCACCGTCCGGAAAAATCCTCCGCCGGGTGCTGGCCGCGCGCCAGTAGCCAAGGCCCCGTAGCGCGATCTCCGCGCCGCAGCGCTTTGGAGTGCGGTCAGCTTCCTGCCGCTTTGGGTAACGTGCAACGGAGCGGCTCGTGGCGCTCTACCGAAAGCGGCGGCAAGCCGGCCGCACTCCAAAGCGCGCGGCGCGGATCCCTGCCGGGCAAAGACGATCACCGCATCAGATCGAGCAGCTCGTTGAAATGCACGGCCTTCACCGGGATGCCGGTGAGGCTCGTGTCCGTGAACGCGGGCGTGGTGAGGCCGAGCGCCGTTCGCGCCTGCGTCAGAGTGGTGCGCAATTGGGTGATGTGAATGGCGTTCACGAGCGTGGGGCTTGGGTCGGTGTACGAGTACTGAAACAGGCCGGCAATGGAACGCACGCCGTTGACGCGAGTACGGAGATTCGTGAGGTCCACGCTCTTGATGATCGAACCTGCCACGATCGTGTCGGAGTCAGGGTTCATCATCGTTACCGCATCGATGCTGCTTAGCGTGGAGAATGTCGTCGCGTCTCCTGCACGCACCCGATAGAGATAGGTCTTTTCAGCGACACCCGTGTCCGCTTCTGATGTGCCGAACACGATTCCGATCACGGTCCACACCTGGGGAGAAGTGTTCGAGGACAACCGCGCCACCTCGTATCGTGTCGCACCAGGGACTGCGCTCCACGTGATGGAAACCGTCGTCGCGCCGGTAGCGGTCGCGGCAAGGTTGGATGGTCCCGGGAATGCGTACGTGAACTGCCTCGGCGCAGTCATCGGTTCCTCGCCTGTTGCAGAGACCACCACATCGACAGAACCATTCACATGCGGCGGCGAGATCGCCGTCATGAGCGCATCGCTGACGAACGTGCTGCTGGCGGTGATTCCATCGAAGGTCACTGTCGACGCAACCGTGAATCCAGAACCATAGATCGACACCTCGGTGCCGCCGGCGGGATCGCCGGTCAACGGAGTCATGGACGTGATGCGCGGAGCATCGCTCAACTCGTAAACGTCACCCAATCCAAAGGCGCTATAGAACAGATACGTCTTCCCGTCCTGAGTAACGATGCGCACGCCGGTTGCTAGTGTAGAAATAAAGTTGGGGTCGGCGTAGCCGGAAGGCGCGCGGTGGTAGTACTTCTCCACGAAACCGGCGGTGTCCTGCAATTGCGGGCTGCCGCCAACCACTTTCAGGAGTCGAAGATCGGAGGAGCCCGTGATCTGGCCGGCCACCGCGATGTAGTCGCCCGACGCGTGGATCTTTCTCGGTGAGAATGCAGTCGCCCCGTACACATCGAACGGAGTCGTGGTGTAAGTGTCTCCCGATGGCGTTTCCCTTCGCAGCACATTGGACGAAATGGAATTCGTCGTCTCGGCCAACCAGAGATTGCCGTCATCGTCGAACGAGAGATCGGCGAAAGACTTGCCTGACGGCGGCGTCAGATCCGCGAGCGGCGCCCCATTTGCGATGAGGTCCGCGTAGTTGTAGATGCGGGCGTGGCCATCGAGATTGATCAGCGCCACTCGCTGACCGGCTTCGTACTTTGACCAGGCTCTGATGGATTTGGTGTACCCCGTGCGCTTTCCGCCAAACACGGGACTGGCCGGTGTGGTCACGTCATAGAGTGTCGATTCAGTGTCGCCATTCGAGTAGTAGACGAAGTAATTCGCTCCGCTTCGAAGCGACATGAGATACGGAACATACCCGTGGCCTTGGAGTACCTGCACCACGTACGGTAGATGCGATCCGTCGGCTCCTGCCGGATCGGTAGCAACACCCCAGCCGAAGCCGAGTGTGCCGATATAGAGATAACCGCGATCGTCAGCATCGAGATCGCCGAGCCTATCCTGCCCATCAAATGCCGGTGTGGTCCAACCGGAGCTACCCGACTCGGCGTAGAAGAACTGGTCTGGCTTGGCGAGCTTCTCGAGTGGGCTCCGGGCGTTCGGCGATATGCCGATGACTTTGTTCAGAGCCACCATCGGCGTAGCGAGCTTACCGTCAAAAAACGTATCCAGTGTGTACGCACCCACCATCGCACCCAAGGCAAGGTAGATTCGGTTGCTCCCGGACGGAGCGACGCGAACGATCCCCGAACGAACGGTGCGCACGGGACCCTGATAACTGAGCGTATTCGACGAATCCACATATCGCCCTGTATGCAACGACAGCGGCGTGTCGTACGGGAACGTCGGCTGACCGTCGTTGGGCTCTCCGACGCTGTTCGTTCCCGGGCATCCGGTGCAGATCACGGGCGGGTCCGGCACGGCACCGGGCATGGGATGGTTCTGCGCGGAGACAGAGGCCGCGATCGACAGCAGCAATACGGCAGACTTCCAGAACGAGCGCATCAGGACCCCAGGGAAAGAGATTGGACGGCAGACCGCTGCACGCACGGAAGCCGCGAGGCAGCACCCGTATTCCGAGCTCACTCCCCGCGTGTGGCCTTGATCACCGCTTCCATGTGATGGAGGTATTTCTCCAATGCCCGGCGGCCGGCGGCGGTGAGGGAGTACTCGGTCTTCGGGATGCGGCCTTCAAACGACTTTCTGCACGCCAGATAACCGGCCTCTTCCAACTTTCGTGTGTGAACGCTCACGTTGCCGTCGGTGGTTTTCAGAATAGCCTTCATCTCGTTGAACGTGACAGAGGGGTTCACTGCCAGTGCGCTGACGATGGCAAGGCGCGTTTTCTCGTGGATCAATCGATCGAGATCGGGGAACTTCGTCTGCACCGGCTCGCGCCGCGGTTCGGGAACGTCGACTAGTTTTCTTGCTGCCTTGGCCATGGCTCAGACTCCTTGTCGTTCAACCGCCGTATCTCGTTGCGATCACCCAGCCGAAGATCACGTGGAGGCCGCCGAAGCCAACGCCGAGCAGCGCGTTTGCGACGGCGAATGGGACGAAACATGCCGCGATGCCGAGGAGCATGAAACAGACTCCCATCACCGGCACGACCGGGATCGAATATGCGCCGCTACTGACGAACGAAGCGCCGTACAGCAACAGCCATGTGGCCGGCAGTGCCGTATGAAAGCCATGGCTGGCCAGAAAAATCGTCAGCGCCGCGCCCGCCACGATCGGCGCGAAATAGCTGATGAAGAATCGCCGCGCCGGCGCTCCTCGGAAGGAGACCTGCGACCGGGCCGCCTTCCGCACCATCGTCGCGCCGGCGATGGCCGCGGCCAGGACCGCTTCGCCGAGCCAGACCAGCAGCCACTCACTCGACAGGCCGAAGCGATGCGCGAGCACCGCCGCCGCGATGGCCGTGATCCCCACCGCCACGCCGCCCCACCCCGGAATCGAGGTGAACGAGCTGGCCCGTTCCATCGCCTCGCGGATGTAGCGCAGGTTGGACAGGGCATGATCGCGGATGGGCGCAGGCTCGGTCATCGTCTTCATGGTAATGCAAAGCGCTTTTCCAAAAACATCGCGTACAATAACTCTCAGATCTCGCAGGTCCGGAGGATTCATGCGTCACGTCGTATCTCTGATGGTGGTGTTGTGTCTGGTGGTTGGTAGCGCGTCGGCTGCAACGTTCGAACGAGTCACCGATGCGATGCTCGTCGAGCGCAGTGAAAACGTCGTGGTCGGGCACGTTCTCGACTCCGCGTCGCGCCAGCGGGACAACGGCTCCATCGTCACGGAGTACCAGTTGCGCGTCGATGACGTTCTCAAGGGAACGATCAGCGCCGAAACGATCACCATCAGCGAGTTTGGCGGTACCGCCGCCAGCGGACTGATGTTCGTCATCCCCGGCTCCGCACGTTACGCACCTGGCACTCGCGTAGTTGCGTTCCTCAACGGACGCAACGACGGCACGTACTTCACGTCGCACATGGCGCTTGGCCGGTTCCTTTTCGAACAAAAGCGCGGCATCGAAGTGCTGGTCCGCGACGAAGAAGGGCTGGAGTTGTTGGACGAGGCGCGAGCGATGGAGCCGCGCGACTCGCGATCGTTCCTCAGATTCGTACGCGAGGCAACGCGCGGCAAGCATGTGGAGGAATACGCCCCCATCGCTGCGTTGCCTGAAAGCGCCGAGCCCGATCAGCACCTCACGCCGCGATCCGAGGCGGGCGCAGACTATGCGCTCAAAAATGGATCGACGCCGATGCGCTGGAAAGACTGCGAAAGCAACTGCGTCATCGGTTACTTCTGGAACGGCGATCAAGCCGGCGTGACGGACGATGCAGGCAGCATCGACGACGCCATGGATGCCTGGACCAATCACTCCGGTTCGTTCGTAAATCTGGGCCTCGGCGGCAATTCGCTGGCCACGGATCTCACGGTGTTCGACAACGAGAACACGATCCTCATCAACAACACCTCATCGCCGGACTTTGGACTTTGCAATGGAAGCATCGCCTGCGGCGGCGTCTGGGCAAATACGAACACGTCCCATGTCTTCAACGGCACTACGTACCTGAACGTGCTCAATGGCGACATGCTCGTCCGTCCAGCCAGCCATTCGGAGAACGCGTTCGAATCGATCGTCGCGCACGAGCTCGGCCACACGCTCAGCCTTCGTCACTCCAATCAGGGCACGCCGTCGAGCACCACCGCCTTGATGCGCTCCAACGTGCCGCTCAGCGGCGCCGTGTTGCAGCAGTGGGACAAGGACGCGATGGCCGAGCTGTACGGCGAAGGCATCGTCTGCTCCAATCCCACCATCACCACCACTTCCGGCGCCGGCACCATCTTCAGCGGCAAGACCCGCAACCTCTCCGTCACCGTCAGCGGCATAGCTCCATTCACCTATCAGTGGTACGCCGGCAACGGCGGCGACACCTCGAATCCGATCGGCGGCGCGACCAGCAGCAACTACACGACGCCTCCGCTGACGTCGACGACTTCGTACTGGGTCCGGGTCGGTAGCTGCACACCTGCCCAGACCACGAACAGCACCACGATCACCGTCACCGTCGAGCCCTGCCCCACTCCCAACATCGGGACGCAGCCGCAGAACAAAACGATCGAGCCGAACAACACGGCCACGCTCACGGTCTCCGCAGAGAACGGCAGTCCGTTCAACTATCAGTGGTATCGCGGCACGTCCGGCGATACGTCGAATCTCATCGGCGGCGCCACGCAAAGCAGCTTCACCACTCCGCAGTTGGCCGTCACGACCAGCTACTGGGTGAAGGTCACCAATACCTGCGGTCTCATCGCGATCAGCAACACGGCCACGGTTCAGGTGCAGACCTGCACCAACATTCCGGTCTTCACCGCGCAACCGGCCAGCCAGAACATCGCGCACAACGCAACGGCCACGATGACCGTGACCACGACCGGCGCCGCGCCGATCACCTACCAGTGGTTCATCGGAAATGCCGGCGACACGTCGAATCCCATCGCAGGCGCCACCTCAGCCAGCTTCACCACACCGCAACTCCAGACCAGCACGGCCTATTGGGTCCGCGCCACCAACAACTGCGGCGTCTCGAACAGCGCGCAAGCCGTCATCACCGTCGGCTCGCAGTGCATTCCGCTCGGGATCTCCTCACTGCCGGGCACCGTCGACGTCACGATCGGCACCGGCGCCACCCTCGTCGTCTTCGCCAACGGCACGGAACCGCTCACCTATCAGTGGTACCAGGGTGAGGCTCCCGAGACCTCCACACCGATTGGCGGAGCGACCGGCTCTTCGCTGGCGCTCAATCCATTCCTCACCGTCGGCACGTTCCGCTACTGGGTCCAGATCAAGGACAACTGTAATCAGACCCTCAACAGCGCCACCGTCGTCATCAACGTCGCATGCGGTCAGACGGAAGTGCCGGTGATCGCCGCGCCGTCGATCTCGCACTACACCGCCGGCTACAACGTCTCGTGGATCGCCAACTTCGCGCAGACTCCGATGTTCGAGCTGCAGGAAGCGCGCGACGCGGCCTTCACGGTCGGACTGCAGACCTTCACCGTCAATGGCCTCGAGAGGCAAATCAGTCCGCACCTGGAGATCACCACCGACACGCGCTTCTACTACCGCGTGCGCGGCATCTCCTCCTGCACGCAGTTCCCGACCGCCTATTCGACGACTACCTCCACGGTCGTCACCCGGCCGCAGTCGGCAACCAACAGCGAGTTCTCGATCAGTGTGCCGGACGGCACGACGCAGACGTTCACGCAGGATTACCTCGTGCCCGGCTTCGGCGAGACCGCCACGTCCGGCGACACGTTCTCCATCACCACCGACGCGCCCTGGCTGACGGTCTTCCCGGCCAGCGGGGCACTCTCCGCCGGCGGAACGACCGTCCAGTTCACGATCAATCCGTTCCTGCTCGAGATCGGCTCCACCACCGCCACCGTCAGCCTCACGCGCACGCAGGGCTCCGGCAAAGGCGGTCCGGGCACGAACGCCACGACCAGTCTCACGTTGCCGTTCACGATCAGCAAAGTCACGCCCGTCACGCCCGCACCGCGCAATCCGAACGCGCCCGAAGGAACGCTGGTCGTCCCGGCCATCGCGCACGCGGACGGGATCGGCACGCGCTTCCAGTCCGATGTGCGCATCGTGAATGCGTCGGGCGATCCGATCGACTACGAGCTTTCATTCACACCGTCGCAGACCAACGGCACGCAGGTCGGGAAGCAACTGCCGCTCACGATCGGGGCGAATGAAACGAAGGGTCTCGACGATCTCGTGAAGGCGTGGTTCGGCGCCGGGCTCCTCGGCGAGGGCGGTCTCGGCACACTCGAGATCCGGCCGCTCAACGGCGCCAATCCGCTGGCCACGTTCGCTTCCAGCCGCACCTACGCCATCGACAGCAACTCCGTCGGTGACAACGCGAACTGCCAGATCGTCCGCTGCACGCTGGGCCAGTTCATCCCCGCGCTCAGCCTCGACAAGTTCATCGGCAACATCGGCAGCGATCCGTTCGGCAAGATCAGTCTGCAGCAGGTTTCGAACAGTCTCGATTCTTCGGGCTTCCGCACGAACCTCGGCTTCGTGGAAGGCACCGGCCACCAGGCCACCATGCGCCTCACCTTGCGCGACGGCCTGAACAACATCCTCGGGCAGGTGGAGCGCACGCTGCCGCCGTACGGCCACGAGCAGACCTCGCTCTCCGCCGTGTTCGGCGCGTTGGCGCTCACCGATGGCCGCGTCGAAGTGGAAGTCATCGGCGGCAACGGCAAGGTTTCGTCGTACGCCTCGGTGGTCGACAACTCCACCAGCGATCCGCTGCTCGTCTTCCCCGTGCAGGCGCAGAAAGTCACCGCGCAACATTACGTCGTGCCCGGCGTGGCCGAGATCAACAACGGACCGGCCTCGAATTTCCACACCGACATGCGCGTCTACAACGCCGCGTCGACGGCTGTGCCTGTCACACTCAGCTACTTCCCCGGCTTCGGCGCATCACGTCCGCCGGACGTACACCTCACGCTCAATCCCGGCGAAGTGCGCTCCATCGACAACGTCATCCCGACGCTGTGGCAGCTCTCCGGCACCGGCGGCGCCGTAGCCGTCGACGCACCGGGCAACGCATCGCTGGTCGTCACCGCCCGCACGTTCAGCCGCAATGAAGACGGCGGCACGTTCGGCCAGTTCATCCCCGGCGTCACCGCGGCGGACGGCGTGGGAGCCGGCGAGCGCGCGCTGGAAGTGTTGCAGCTCGAGCAGTCCGACCAGTACCGCACCAACCTCGGTCTCGTCGAAGTGACCGGCAACCCGGTCACGTTGGAGATCGTCGGCCAGACCGCCGGAAAAATCTCCGCCCGGGTCGAAGCCACCATGACCGGCAACGAGTTCCGCCAGTACGGCAGCATCTTCTCGTCCCTCTTCGGCATCACCGGCGCGTCCTACACCGGCCGCGTCAGCGTCAGAGTCATCGGCGGCAACGGCCGCGTAGCAGCATATGGATCCGTCGTCGACAATCGGACGATTGATCCGACGTACGTACCCGCGCAGTAGCGCTTGGCGCGAGAGCCGCCCCTCACCCTAACCCTCTCCCCGCCGTTGCGGGGAGAGGGGACTGGGGGTTTTAAGTCCCCTCTCCCCGGACGCGGGGAGAGGGCTAGGGTGAGGGGCGGCTCTCGGCATGACCATACGCCGCACGATCGACGAACCACCAACTCTCCAACCCACTCGTCGCCAGCGCCACAGGATGTTGCACGCCCTCCCGCACTTCGCGAATCGCGTTCGTCTTTGCCGCGCTCGTCGCCAGCACCATGCGCAGCTTCGCGGCGCGCAGCACGGGGAGCGTGAGCGTGACGCGCCATTGATCGAGTCGCGGCACGAACACTTCGCTGGCGATGCGGTCTTCCACCGCCAGCACGGGCGTTCCGGGGAACAGCGACGCGGTGTGCCCATCGTCGCCGCAGCCGAGGAGAACGACATCGAGCGCATCGACGCCGAGGGTGCGCCATTCCTCTTCGAACGCACGCGCGGTGGCGGCGGGATCGTTCATGTTCGTTTTGAAAAACAGCCAGCGCTCCGGCAAGCCGCGCGTGAATAACATCCGCTCGATCATGGCCGCATTCGACTGCGGATCGTCGTGCGGCACGTAGCGCTCATCGACGAGCACCCACGTCACATCCTGCGGCAGTGATGGCGCCAGAATCTCGTACAGCCGCTTTGGCGTCGAGCCGCCGGTAACGCCGATCGTTTTCGCGCCGCTCGTGAGGATCGCCCGGGCCGCCGCGTGCGCGAGATCCTCCGCGGCGTCGAAGACGCGCAGGTTCACGCCGCCAGTCCCCGTGCGATCTGCAGCGCCCTCAGATACACGCGATCGGCTTCCGGACGTTTGAGCAGCCGCACGATCAGGTCCTCGGTCTCGTGCGCCAGCGAGCGCGTAATGCAGTCGATCGATGTCTCGACGCCGTCCGCGCTTGCCACCACCACGGCGCGCTCGCGCTCGTATCGGATCGACGCCACGGAATCGTCGAAGTGAATCTCCAGCGAGCCGATGCCGGGCTCGTTGCCATGACTGGCCAGCTCGAACGCGATCTCCGTTTCGCTCTGCGCCATCATCCACGACACGTACAGCAATGCTTCCGCAGTGGCGCCAAAAGACCCAGCGCCTCCGCTGATCACGCGCAGCCGGCGAATGTTCGGCAGCCGCGCACGCATGTTCCCCGGATCGAACAACGCCGCCGTCGCGGCACGCCATTCATCGAGACGAGTCCAGTTCAGATCGGCCGGCGCGGTGGTGGTCTGCGCGCCGATGCGCGAGACCAGTTCCATGTCCGTCGCATCCTTGAAATGCGACGAGTCGACGATCAAACGATCCGCGGGATCGAGCAGCGTCTCGACGTAATGATGCTCGTCCGGAAGATCGCCGAGCCACCACACCGCCACCGGCATGTCCGGCAGCAAAAGCGCACTCACCAGCGGCGGGACGTGACGGACAGCCGCACCCGAGGCCACGATCGCCACTTCCTCGGAACAAACCTGACGACCGCCGCCGACACGATGACAATTCGCCGAGATCCACGACGCGATGTCATCCTCGCCATGCGGCTCCGCCCTGACCACGATCGTCCGCTGCGGCACCTTCGCGCTGGCGCGCGACAACACCTGCGTCGCATGAGCATGCGCCTCCGAGGAGCTCGTATGCGCGACGACATTCCACAACGCCGCCCGCGTCACCGCCCGCTCGCCATCCTGCTTTTCCGCGCGCCACAGTTCGGCGAGCTGGCGCTCGATCGAAGTTACGTTTACGCGTTTGTCTTCGTCCATGCGGTCAATCTCGAAGTCTCAGAGTCTCAAAGTCTCAAAGGAGAAAAATCACCGCGGCCTCTTCTTTGAGACTTTGCGACTTTGAGACTTTGAGACTCTCCTCGCGGCGTCCTCACGGCCGCCTCCACTTCCGCCCGTCCCTCTCCATCAACTCATCCGCCGCCTCCGGTCCCCATGTTCCGGCCGGGTGAAATTGCATCGGCGCTTCGTCGCGCTTCCATGCTTCGAGCAGCGGATCGAGCCAGGCCCAGGCGGTCTCGATCTCGTCGCGGCGCGCGAACAACGTCGCGTCTCCCTGCATCGTTTCGAGCAGCAATCGTTCGTAAGCCTCGGGGGGCTCGGCGCCGAACGAGGTCGCGTAGCGAAACTCCATTGTCACCGGCGCGGTGCGCACCGTCGGTCCGGGCAGCTTCGAATCGAACTTCAGCGAGATCCCCTCGTCCGGCTGGATGCGAATGGCCAGCACGTTCGCATGCATCTTCATCCCCACCTTACTGAACAGCGGATACGGCGCGGGGCGGAAGTGGATGGAGAGGTCGGTGACGCGCTTCGGCAACCGCTTCCCGGCGCGCAGATAGAACGGCACGCCGGCCCAGCGCCAGTTGTCGATGTAGATCTTCAGTGCGGCGTACGTTTCCGTGGCCGACTCCGGATTCACCTTCTCCTCGGCGCGATACGCAACGGCATGCTCGCCGAGGACTGAGCCTGCTGCGTACTGACCCCGCACCGCCTCGGCGGAAGAGAGCGGTCGCAGCGCGCGCAGCACCTTCACCTTCTCATCGCGCACCGCATCCGCCTCGAACGCCACCGGCGGCTCCATCGCCACCAGCGACGTGATCTGCAGCAGATGGTTCTGAATGATGTCGCGCGCGATGCCTGCACTGTCAAAGTAATTGCCGCGACCTTCCACGCCGATCGACTCGGCCACGGTGAGCTGCACGTGATCGATGTATTGCCGGTTCCAGAACGGCTCGAAGATCCCGTTGGCGAATCGCAGAACGAGCAGGTTCTGCACCGTCTCCTTGCCGAGGTAATGATCGATGCGGAACACCTGCCGCTCGCGAAACGCGCTCACGGCCACGCGATTCAGCTCGCGCGCCGAAGCGAGATCGTGACCGAACGGCTTCTCCACGATCACGCGCGTGTACGGTCCGGAGCCCTCGGGATCGTTGACCATCCCCTTCGCGCTGAGCGTCTCCGTGATCGTGGCGAAGAAGCTGGGCGGAACCGCGAGATAGTAGATGCGCCGGCCGCCGGTACCGCGCGATCCGTTCAGCGCCTCCATCTTCGCGTTG
The DNA here is from genome assembly GCA_030775085.1 of Acidobacteriota bacterium. Lineage (GTDB taxonomy): Bacteria > Acidobacteriota > Thermoanaerobaculia > Gp7-AA8 > Gp7-AA8 > QHVT01. The sequence goes on from JALYJW010000041.1 coordinate 22,596, forward strand.
AGCCGGTCATACGCCGCCGCATCGGCGAACTCGCCCTGCACGTAAAACAACCCGCGCGCGAAACCCTCCCAGATCGCATCATCGACAGGCCGCGTGCGCGCGTGCTCATTGCACGCCTCCTTCATCGCCGCGCGAAACTCCTCGTCCGTCATCGACGCCCGCGCGAACCCGATGATCGCCTGCCCGGATGGCAGCAACCCATCGTGCGCCAGCGAATAAAGCCCCGGCACCAACTTACGCTGCGTCAAATCCCCCGAGGCCCCGAAGATCACCAGGCACGAAGGCTCCGGCACCCGCTCCTGCTCGAGCCCCTCGCGCAATGGGTTGGGTTGCATGGGGAGAGTCTACCCCGCAGTCGGCGGTCGGCGGTCGGCGGTCGGCAGTAGATCTTCGCGCCGTTTCACTGCCGACCGCGAGCGAAGCGGACTGCCGACTGCCGACTAGCCGTTGTATGCTCCGCCCATGACGTGGCAATACACTCCGCGTGTGGCAGTCGTGGCGGGTCTTCGCACTCCGTTTGCGAAGTCGGGGACGCACTACGGCCATCTCTCCGCTCTCGATCTCGGCAAGCTCGTGGTCACGGAGCTCATGCAGCGATCGGGTGTCGATCCGAATGAAGTGCAGGAGCTCGTCTTCGGAAATGTCATCCCTTCGGTGAAGGCGCCGAACATCGCGCGCGAGATCGTCCTCGGCACGGGTCTGCCGCGGCGCATTCCGGCGTACAGCGTCAGTAAAGCCTGCGCGTCGGCGAACCAGGCCATCACCGCGGCCTCCGACATGATCTCGCGCGGCTACGCCGACACGGTCATCGCCGGCGGCGCGGAATCGCTCTCCGACGTACCGATTCTCTTCTCCAAAAAATTCGCCGACGCTCTCGTCTCCGCGAGCAAGCAAAAATCGCTTTCCGGCAAGCTGGCCGCGTTCTCGAAGATTCGTCCGAAAGATCTGGCGCCCGACGCACCCGCCATCGCCGAATCGTCGACCGGCCTCACCATGGGCGAGTCGGCGGAGAAGATGGCCAAGGCCAACGGCATCACGCGCGAGGCGCAGGACCGCTTCGCGCTGCAGAGCCACACCCGCGCCGCGGCAGCGACCGCCAACGGCAGGTTCAAAGACGAAGTGATGCAGGTCATCGTGCCGCCCTCGTTCGACAACATCGTCGACCAGGACAATCTCATCCGCGGCGACTCGACACTCGAAGCGATGGCCAAACTGCGACCGGTCTTCGATCGCAAGTACGGCACGATCACCGCGGCCAACGCGTCTCCGCTCACCGACGGCGCCGCCGCGGTGCTGCTGATGTCCGAAGAAAAAGCGAAGGCCCTCGGACTGACACCGCTAGGCTTCATCAAGAGCTACGCCTACGCTGCCACCGATCCGTTCGATCAACTCCTGCAGGGACCGGTCTTCGCGCTTCCGATCGCACTCGAGCGCGCCAAGGTCAAGCTCGAAGAGATCAAGATCATCGAAATGCACGAGGCCTTCGCCGCGCAGGTGCTGTCCAACATCCAATGGATCGGCTCGAAGAAAATCGCGCAGGAAAAGCTCGGCCGCTCCCAAGCCATCGGCCAGATCGATCCGGAAAAGATCAACCGCACCGGCGGCTCCATCGCCCTCGGCCACCCCTTCGGCGCCACAGGCGCCCGCATCGTCACCACCGTCTGCAACGAGCTCCAACGCAGCGGCGAACAGTACGGACTGGTGACCGTCTGTGCAGCGGGCGGGATTGGAGTGGCGATGGTGCTGGAACGGGAGTAAGGACGGCAGGTGGACGTGGACTGAGTGGACTGAGTGGACTTGGGTGGACGGAAGCTTGATTGTCCACCGACGTCCACTACGTCCACAGAGTTCACTACGTCCACGAAAGCACGGCAAGTGCAACGAATGACCACCATCACCAAAGCCGTCTGTCCTCACGATTGCCCTGATACCTGCGCGATGCTCGTCACCGTCGAGGACGGACGCGCGATTCGCATGGCAGGCGATCCGGACCATCCCGTCACGAGAGGGTTTCTCTGCACGAAGGTGGCGAAGTATCTGGAGCGGACGTATCACGACGGCCGGCTGCTCTATCCGCAGATCAGGGTCGGTGCGAAGGGCGAAGGCAAGTTTCGCCGCGCCACGTGGGATGAAGCGCTCGAGCTGATCGCGACCAACCTGCAGCGCATCATCGAGACGCATGGCCCGCAGGCGATCCTGCCGTATTCGTATGCGGGGACGATGGGATTGGTTCAGGGCGAGTCGATGGACCGGCGGTTCTTCCATCGCATCGGCGCGTCGCTGCTCGATCGGACCATCTGCGCCAGCGCCGGCACCGAAGCGCTCAATGCCACGTACGGCACGCGCATGTCTCCCGATCCGGAGGACATCGTCGATGTGAAACTGATCCTCCTCTGGGGCACCAACACACTCACGTCGAACCCGCATCTCTGGCCGTTCATCCGCAAAGCGAAAGTGAACGGCGCGACTACGATCTGCATCGACCCGTTGCGCACGCGCACGGCCGCTGCATGCGATGAGCACATCGCCATTCGGCCCAGCACCGATGCCGCGCTGGCGCTGTCGATGATGCACGTGCTCTTTCGCGACCAACTCGAAGACCGCGGCTATCTCGAGGAGATGACACTCGGCTGGGAAGGATTGCGCGAGCGCGTGCTGAACGAATACGCACCGGAGCGCGTGGCCGAAATCTGCCGCATTCCGGCCGAGACCATCGAGCATCTCGCGCGCCGCTACGGCACGACGCGGCCTACGTTCATTCGCCTCAACTACGGATTGCAACGGCACGGCGGCGGAGGATCCGCGGTGCGCGCCATCTCGATTCTTCCGGCAGTCACCGGTGCATGGGACGACGTGGGCGGCGGCGCGATGCTCTCGACGTCGGGAACGTTCTACAAGCTCGACACCGCCTCACTCGCGCGCAAGGATCTGGTCCCGCCCGGCACGCGCACCATCAACATGACTCGCCTCGGCGAAGCGCTCACGCGCATCGACGATCCTCCGGTGAAGGCGTTCATCAACTACAACTCCAACCCAGGTTCGATCGCACCCGATCGCGAGAACGTGATCGCAGGCCTGCGCCGCGAGGATCTCTTCACCGTCGTCCTCGAGCACTTCCAGACCGACACCGCCGACTACGCGGACGTCCTGCTCCCGGCCACGACACAGCTCGAGCACGAAGACCTGCACAAGGCGTACGGCCACACCTGGCTGATGTTCAACGCGCGCGCGATCGAGCCGCTCGGCGAAGCGCTGCCGAACACCGAGATCTTCCGGCGCATCGCCGCAAAGATGCATCTCGACTTCCCCGAGCTCCAGGAAAGCGACGAGACGATGATGCGGCAGGTCATCGCCAGGATGCCGTTCACGCTCGAGGAGCTGCGCGAGCGATCCTCGATCCGCCTCGACATCGCCAAACCGCATCTCCCCTACCGCCGCGGCACACGCCTCCCGACGCCGAGCGGGAAGATCGAGATCGATTCCGCGCGCGCCGCGTCGTGGGGCGTCGACCGCCTCCCCGAATACGTTCCACCACACGAATCAGAAGAGCGCGATCCCGAGCTCGTTCGGCGCTTCCCGTTCACACTCATCTCGCCGCCTGCACACTCGTTTCTCAACTCGACTTTCGTCAACGTGGCCTCATTGCGCCGCGCCGCCGGCAAACCGACGCTGGAGATCCACGCCGACGACGCCGTCGCGCGCGAGATCGAATCCGGCGCACGCGTTTCGATCTTCAACGACCGCGGCACCTTCACCGCCGAAGCCGTCATCACCGACCGCGTGCGCCCCGGCGTCGTCTCCGCCCCCTCGGTGTGGTGGGCCAACCTCACCGAAGACCGCAACAACGCCAACCACACGACATCGCAAGCACTCACCGACCTCGGCGGCGGCGCAACGTTCTACGACAACCAGGTCGAAGTGCGCATCGCCGATTAGTTTGGAGTGCGGTGGCCGCAGCCGCCGCTTTTGTATGTCACCGCGCTGCCTGAACATACAAAAGCGGTAGCTGCGGCTACCGCACTCCAAACTGTACGCTACACTTCGCCCGCGCATGATCTACGCGGCCTCTGCCCTCTTCGCACTCGTAGTCTGTCTGACCATCTTCTACCTCAATGAGCGCCACGGGCTTCTGAGCTGCGATCGCTTTCCGTCGGCGACGGCGAAGTGGGTTGCGTATGCGTGGCTGACGTTGTTCTTCGTCGTCATGGCGTATCTCGTGACGGGGTCGGCGTTGTCGAAGATGACCGCGAAGCAGGTTGCCGATATCCCGTTCTATTCGCTCTTCGGGATGCACGTGATCCTGGTGGTGTTTCTGCTCGGCTGGTGGGCGGCGACGGGATTTCCGGAGTGGCGCGAGTTCCTCAATGTCCGCCACGAACGGCCGGCCGAGGTCGTGTCCATCGGGGTCGCGGTCGGTGTGGGCGGATGGATCTTCACGATCGTGATGGCCATGCTCGTCGGGCTTGCGTTGCAGGCCACAGGCGCTCTCGAGCAGGCGCCCGAACCGCCGGCGATGATCGGAATGATGGCCACGATGGCGTGGTGGAAGAAAGCGCTGATCATTCTCTCGGCGATGACCGTCGAGGAAGCGTTCTTTCGCTCGTTCCTGCAGAAGCGCGTCGGGCTCGTCGCCTCGACGATTCTCTTTGCGCTGGCGCACTTCACGTACGGCAACCCGCTCATGCTGATTGGCGTGACCGTGATTTCGCTCGTCATCGGAGTGACGTTCTATCGCACGAAGAACGTCATCCCCGGCGTCATCGCGCACGGCGTGTTCGACGCCATCCAGCTCTTCGTCATCGTGCCGTTCGCGGTAAAAATGATGGGCCTTGGTTGAAGCCTCAATCCCGTCTACTGCTCCGAAACCACAACCCCATCCCCTTCGAACCGGATCTTGAACCCCGCGGCGTCGAACTCGATCATGACGTTCTCGAGCGATTTGTCGTCGACGACGGTGGGGATGATGTTGCCGGTCCAGGCTACGAGGGCGTTGGAGGAGATGGAGAGCGGGTATTCGCGTGTGACGCGCAGCGTGAGCGGTTCGATTGAGGTGGAGATGGCCAGTGAGCCTTTGCCGAAGATCTTCACGACGTCGATCTTGCGCTGATACGAACCGTCGTAGATCGGCTCGACGCGGTACGTCAGCGAGTCTTCGAGCGCGAGCAGATTGCTGCCTTCGACGTAGATGAACTCGTCGTTGAGATCGAGGAGAAACGTCTTTCGCCCCTTCTCGTAAACGAAGATCTTCCCCTGCCCCACGGCCTTGACGAGCGTCTGCGCGGTCGTGCCGAGGAGACCCGACTCGGCGACAAACTTCAGATTGCCCGAGTAGCTCGAGACCGTGCCGCGCTTGCAATGAACGGAGCGCGCGAAGTTGATCTCCAGGAAGCCGTTCTCGTGCAGCGTGAACGTCTTCGACGCTCCTTCGATCCGGCGCGCCATGTCGATCCGTTTGGTCTCGACATGCTGCGGCTCGTCGACGGCGTCCTGCAGCTTGCGTGCGGCGGTGACGGCCGCGCTGGTGACCGGAGCGGTGACTTCCGGCGGAGGCGTTACGGGCACAGGTGCCGATGTCGGAGGCAACGTCGGGATCGGAACGCGTTGCGTGGTTGCAGGAAGTGCTGGCGCAGGTGGCGGCGCTGCGGGCGGCGTCGGAGTCGTGCCCGGCATCGTGCGCGAGGCGATGGCGTCGCGCTCGGTCAGGGAACGCTCGGTCACTGCGGGGATCTTCTGCGTGATTCGCCGGGGAGGTTCCGGTGCCGGTGTCAGGACCACGGGTGTTGGCGGAGGCGCCGGAGCGGGCGCCGGTTTCTGCGCCGGCGGGTGCATCTCCAGCTCCACTTCCCGCACCAGCTTGTCCGCGCCGGCGAAGCGCAGATGCTCGAGAGCGATTCCGAACTTTTTCTTCTGGCGGTAAAGGAGGCCCAGGTAGAGATGCGACTTCGCGTAGTTCGGGCGCAGCTCGACGGCGCGAAGGAGGTAGTGCTCGGCCTCTTCCTGCTTGCCCTGCTTGAAGAGAATCAGTCCGAGGTTGGAGTGCAGGATGAAGACGTTTGGATTCTCGACGATGAGGCGGCGATAGATGACTTCCGCCTCGGGGAACGCATTGGTCTTGAAGTACACCAGCCCGAGAAGGTTGAGAACGTCCGCGTCCTCGGGACGCAGCCGTTGGGCGGCCTCCAGCTCACGGCGCGCTTCCGCGTAGCGTCCTTCCTGAAACGCCTCCCGCCCACGGTTGTAGTGCAGGAGGAAGACGCCCTGATCGAAAGGCGGCGCAACAGCCGGATCACGCTCAGGCATGCGGGCGGATTGTACTCTGGCCGAGTCTCAGAGTCGCAGAGTCTCAGAGTCGCAGAGGAGAACGTGCGAATTGCGCGCTCTGAGACTCTGAGACTCTGCCACTCTGAGACTCAATGGGTCCCGAGGTACTTCGCGCCCGGGATCAACGCCGCTGCGACCGGCTGCATCACGCCGCCGCCGAATCCTCCGCGCAGCTTGTTGCTGCCGCGACGGCCGGCGATGGAGATCGAGCCGCCGTAGGGGCGGCCGCGATAGACCGTCATGGCGCGCTTCACGTACGTGCCTGTCTCTTCGTACGGAGGGATCCCGCCATATCGCAGCACCGCGTTCTCGCCGGCGTTGTAACCGGCCAGCACGCGCGGCAGGTCTTCGTTGAAGAGCTTCATGAGGTAGGCCAGATAGCGCACGCCGCCGTGGATGTTCTGGTCGGGGTCGTGGATCTTCGTGACGCCGAAGCGGCGTGCCGTTCCGGGCATCAACTGCATCAGGCCGCGCGCGCCTTTGTGCGAGACGCAGTTCGGATTGAAATTCGACTCCACCTGAATCACGGCGCGTATGAGCGTGGGATCAACGTTGTAACGATCGGCGTAGCGCTCGATGATCGGGTCGTACTTCGACGGCCGGTCGTGTCGTTTGGCCAGCCATTGGAGATCTCCGGCCAGCGCGCCGCGCGGAGGTGCGGCGTTGTAGATCACCTTCACGCCGTTGCGCTTCGTGGCGATGCGGACTTCTCCCTGCGCCGCTCCGGCGACGATCAACACACCCAGCACGACCAAGCTCATGCGCATTGCGCGGGATTTTACAGCATCGAGCAAACTACCTCGTGTTTCTTAAAGAAATCCATCATTTCCCCTCATCCGCTTACCGTTTTCGCGCTATCATCACTGCATCCAAAAACAAGGGGTATAGGTTCCGCGCTGCGCCGCCCGAGGAGCGCGGTAGGTCGTTCATTCAACGTTCCGGGGTCTCCCCAAGGAGAAGCGTATGGACGGATTGCTGCGAGCGCTCATCAAGACAGTGCGACGCCGCCTTCGTGCGGACGAAGAAGTGACGGTCGAAGCCGTGACGAAAGAGCTCGGCTACACGCGACAGTACATTTCCGGCCGCTTCCATCGCATCACCGGACGCCTCCTCAGCCACTTCCTCAAAGAGAAACGCCTCGAGAAAGCGGCCCGCCTGCTCAAGGCCGGAAACGTGCGCGTCTCGCAGGTAGCCCGCCGCTGCGGCTTCGACTCCGAGAACTACTTCCGCCAGCAATTCCGCATCCGCTACGGCATGTCTCCGCGCCAGTTCCGCGCAAACGGAACGCTCCGCGGCGCACCGAAACGCCCGATGCAGGTGATGGCGACGGCGTGACACGGGGAGAGTCTCAAAGTCTCAAAGTCGCAAAGTCGCAAAGTCTCAAAGGACGTGGCCTCGCGGGTTCTCCTTTGAGACTTTGCGACTTTGAGACTCTGAGACTCCCTCGCTCATCCTTCGCGCTCCAACTCATCCAACGCCACCTGCAACCGCGCGCTCACCTCTCCCCGCCTGCCATTTCGAATCACGCGTCCGTCGATTTCGGTGACGGGCATGACTCCCTGCGTGGTGCTGGTGATGAAGGCTTCGTCGAGATCGAACAGCTCCGCTTCGCGTAGCGGTCGTTCGTCGACGCGGATCCGGGCACGCAGGGCCAGCTCGATGACGCGGTCGCGCACGATGCCGGGCAGAATGTGCTCGTCGATCGGATGCGTGATCAAACCGCCGTTCCGGATCGCGAAGAAGTTCGAGCTCGCTCCTTCGCGCACGAAACCATCCGCCATCAGGATCGCTTCGTCCGCCCCGGCGCGCTGCGCCTGCTTTTTCGCCAGCGCATTGCCGAGAAGATTCGCCGACTTCACCTGGCAAAAGTGCCAGCGATGGTCCGGCGCGGTGATGACGCGGATGCCGCGATCCTTCTTCGTCGCGTCGGGAAACCGGAAGCTCCGCGAGTAGGCCAGCGCCGTCGGCGCAATGTTCTCCGGCCAGAAATGCGCCCGCTCCGCCTCGCCGCGCGAGACCTGGACGTACACGATGCCGTCCTCGAACGCGGTCCGCGCCAGCAACTCATTCATCGCCGCCGCAAACTCGTCCTCGCTCCATGGGCTGCTGATCTCGATCTGGCGCAGGCCGCGCTGCATTCGCGCATAGTGCTCGGCCAGAAAAATCGGACGCCTGCCGAGGAACTTGAGAACCTCGTACACGGAATCGCCGAATTGAAATCCGCGATCCTCCACCCCCAGCACGCGCTCGTCCGTCGTCGTGAAACGCCCGTTGAACCACAACACATCCGCCATTCGCCCCCATCATATCGAGAGGGCGGAGTGTCGTGTCACGCGACACTAGGAGAGTAGTTCGCGATCTGGATCACATTCCGTGCGCCCGTCCCCGCGTATCCTCCGCAGCGCAACCAAGTGAGGTGTGACATGCAAACGTTCGCGCGAGCGGGTACGTTGCTGGGATTCATTCTCTCCATCGCCGCCGGCGCTCATGCGCAGAGCGGCGTGAAAGTGGAGCTCGACGAAGTCACTGACAATCGCGTCACGGCCGGCGCCTGGAGCGGGTCTCTCGAGCTTCGTGTGAAGCTGCAGGGCGGCGCGGTGCTCGAGAAAGCCAACGCGGCTCGCATCGTCATCAAAGAAGCACGCGACGACCGCGGCACCCTCCTCTCCGAGGGCTCGAAGCCGCCCGACTTCATGGCGCGCGAATACAACAACGGCACGCTGCAAGTCTCCGTTGCCTCGCCTGCACGCGCGGCCAGCTCCGTGAAGATCAAAGGAACCGTGGAGCTCTTCGTGCCAACGCGCGATCCAAACTCCATCGTCAAGATCGACAAGGCCTTCTCGAAGCTCGACGCGCCGCTCTCGTCGAAAGCGCTGAAGGCGGCCAAGGTCACGATCACTCCCCTCTCGGCCGCCGGCTATGCCGCGTCGAAGAAAGCGAACCAGCTCGACGAAAAGAAAATCGCCGAGATCCGCGCCGAAGGCAAAAAGCAGGGAGTGGCCGAGGCGGAGATCGAGATGGCCATCGGGCTCACCAAAGCCTTCGAGAACCTGGACGGCGATCTACCCGAGAACGCCGTGATCCTGTCGGGAACGAAGAGCGATTTCGATCGCATCTTCCGCGTGGAAATCCTCGGCGCGGACGGAAAGCCGATCAATACCGGCAGCCGCAGCACCAGCACACGCGGCGAATCGACCGTCATGACGATCCAGCCGTCCGAACCGCCGCCGCCCAACGCCGCGCTGGAGATTTACCTGCTCACCGACAAGTCGCGCGTCACGTCACCGTTCGAGCTGAACATCACACTGCCATGAGAACCATCATCACGATTTCACTCGCCCTATTCGCGTCAGTGTCCGCCGCGACAACCTTCGCGCAACCGAAGGCCGCGCCCATCGAAGTCAGCATCAAACAGGTGAACGACCGTCGCACCAACGGCTCGTTCGCCAGCCTGACCATCAGTCTCGAGCTACCGAAAATCAGCTCCCGCGACGTCGAAGCCTCCCGCGTGCTGATCGCCGCTGCGACCGACGATTCCGGACGCAGCCTCCTCGACCCCGAAGCGAGCGAGCCGCAGCTCGATCCGAACTTCCGCGGCAGCCTGACCGGACGCGACGACAAAGTACCGCCGCCCGCAACCGTCAGCGTCACCCTCGAGAATCCCGATCGCAAGGCCAAGACCGTCAAAGAAGTGCGCGGCGAGATCGAGCTCTACATGCCGGGCAAGGACCCGAACAGCGTCGCCGAGATCGCGAAGTTCATGTCGTCATCCGGCAAACCGCTCGCGCACAAAGCACTCAAAGCCAACGGCGTGGAGATCTCCCTCGTCAGCCCCGCCCAACTCACCGCCGAGCGCAAACGCCTCAGCGACGCCAAGCGCAAGGAGTACATCGAAGCCGGCTGGGCCCCCGGCGAAGACCTCGACTCGATGGTCAAGAGCTACAGCGAATCCCTGCTCACCGTCGAAGAGAGCGACGTCCTGGCCCGCATCAAAGACCCCAACGCCCGCATCCAGGACATCGCCTACATCGACGCCGCCGGCGAAATCAAACGCATCTCCACCCGCACCGACGAAGGATTCACCTACCTCACCACCTGGGGCGAAAAACCGCAAGCCGACTGGAAACTCAAAGTCAGCATGAAAACCCCGAAGAACCTGGTGCGGTACTCGTTCGTGCTGAAGGACGTGGCCTTGCCGTAGAACGCTGTCCGCGAAAAGCCGCGGAGCGGCTTCGCTTCGTCACAACCCCATCCTCCGCACCAGGTCCGCGTACCTGGGATCCGATCGCAGCGGCGCGAAACCCGGTTCGACGGTGATCACGCGCAGGAGGTAGACGCGCTTTTCGTAGGCTCGCTCGAGCCAGGTGAAGGCGCGGTCGTGGTCGCCGAGCGCGGTCCAAGCTATGGCGAGGTTGATGCTGGCCAGGGATTCGTGAGGGTTGCCCGCTTCGAGCTCGCGGATCACTCGCAGCGCTTCGTCGCGTTTGCCCGCTTTTGCCGCGGCATAGGCGTAAAGCGCGGCGGTCTGGGAGTTGCTGCGCGCTGCGCTCATCGCATCGCGCAGCGTATTCATCCCCTGCTCCGTCTTGCCGGCGTTGGTGTAAGTCATGCCGAGGTGCAGCAACAGTGGAGTCAGATTGCGATGGAGCCGCAGGGCCTCCTCCAGATGCCGGATCGCTTCTTCACTGCGCCCGCTGAAACGGAGAATCATGCCGCGATTCGACAATACGACAGGCGACAGCGGATCGAGCTCCACGGCGCGGCGGCTATGTTCCAGCGCAAGATCGAATTTGCGCCGGAAGACATTCAACGCGGAGTACCAGGCGTGGGCCATGGCGTCGTTGGGATTGAGCTCGAGCGCACGCTGATACTCACGCTCCGCATCTTCCCATCGCCACTGATAGTCGCCGTAGACCGAGGCCAGCACGGCATGGCCGGCGGCGAGGTCCGGATCGAGCGCGATGGCTTTCTCCGCGGCGATGCGCGCGTTTTCGAACGGCTGGCGCGGATCGAGGTCGGTAAAGCGTCCGTGAAACAGCCATGCTTCGGCGATGGCGGCCCATGCCGCGGCGAATTTCGGATCGCGCTCGAGTGCGCGCTGGAAGAACTCGCGTGCCCGCGGTCCGTCGCGTTCTTTCAGAAACAGACCTTTGATGTAGAGGTCGTACGCTGCGAGATCGCTGGTCGTTTTCTTCGCGAGCAGTTGCTGCTCGCGGCCGGTGAGCGACGACGCGATGGAGTGCGCAACTCCGTCGGCAACGCGGTCCTGCACGGCGAAAAGATCGCGCACGCCCTCATCGAATTGCGACGCCCATAGCGGCTCCCCGTCCGCGGTGCGCAGGAGCCGCACCGTCACGCGCATGCGCTCGCCGCTGCGCTGGATGCTGCCGTCGAGCACCGTCTCCACGCCGAGCTCGCGTCCGGCCGCAAGCGGATCCTGGTCGAGTTTCGAGTAGCGGCGCACAGCGCTGGTGGGACTGACGACGATGCCCGGGATGTGGCTGAGGCGCGTGATGAGCGTGTCGGCCATTCCGAGCTCGAGCGATTCATCGCGGTGCGCTGCGACGAGTGGCCGGAACGGCAGGACCGCGATCGATCGAACGCCTGGCGCACTCGCCCGCGGTGTGCGTTGCGTCAGGAAGAGCGCCGCTGCCGCGATGATCACAATCGCTGCGGCAGCGATCCATGGCCAGGCGACGCGACGCTCGGAAACGGTGATCGTCATCCGCTGGCCGTCTTCGACGATGGTCTCGGTCTCGACCGGTGCGATGGCGTCGTTCTGCCGTTGCACCGCGCCGGCGAACTGATAGCCGCGGCCGGGAATCGTGACGACGTACCGTCCATCGCTGAGCGCCTTGCGCAGCGTGGAGATCTGAAACGTGAGGTTGCTCTCCTCGACCACGGTGTCGGGCCAGAGCGCGCTCATCAGCGTTTCCTTCGAGACCACCCGTCCGCCGTTCTCCACGAGCAACGACAGGAGGTCGAAGGCCTTGGGAGTCAGCCCAACCGGCGCGCCGTCGCGCGTCAGAAGACGCCGCGGCCGGTCGAGGACATACGGGCCGAACTCGTAAACCGCTGATTCGACAGTCATGAGAGGCGTTCTAAGAAGATCTTCGAAATTCTAGCCGCGTTTCTCAGGACTTCCCCATGTATTGACCGCAGATTGGCGCCTCGGAGGTCAACGCATGAAGCGAATCGTCACCGTCACGCTCGAGCAGGTTCGCCGAATCACAGTCCGCCAGACGCGCGGCAACGCAGAGACGGCAACCGTTGTCGAGGTCGTACATCCATCCACCAATCCCAACCCAAAACCACAAGGAGAGATCTTGAAGAAGAAACTTTTGGCCGCCCTCGTTTTCCTCGCCTTCACCACACTCCCGGTTCATCCGCAGGGCCCGCCGTTTGCCGCCGGCCTGCAAACGCCAACGCGCATCGCCTTCACGCCGCAGGGTAACGTCGTGGTCACCGAGGCCGGAACCACGGCCGAAAACTCCGGACGCGTCTCCATCATCGATCGCACCAATGGCACGCGCCGAACGCTCATCGACGGATTGCCGTCCGGCATCAGCGGCAGCGGCGCCGAGGCCGCGCCGTCCGGTCCGGCGGACGTCGCCGTGCAGGGATCGACGCTGTACGTCGTGATCGGCGCGGGCGACGGCGTATTGCCCGGACCCAATCCCGGAACCGAACAGCCGAACGACTCTCCGGCGTCGCCGATTCTCAGTTCGCTGCTTTCGCTGCAGCTCGCGACGCCACTCGATCTCTCCAGCGGCGGGTTCACACTTCTGCCCGGCGATCATGCACGCCTGAAGAACGGCGAAACGGTCACGCTGCACAGCGCGAACGACAGTGAGATGGCAGTGAAGCTCGTCGCCGATTTTCCGAACCACACGCCATCGTTCCGTCCCGACTTTCCGGCGAACGTGCGCGCCGGCAATCCGTTCGGCGTCGTCGTCCTCGGGCAGACCGCGTTTGTGGTCGACGCCAGTCAGAATCTCATCCGTCGCGTCGATACGGTCAGCGGGACGTTCGAGACTCTGACGACATTCGCTTCGATCCAGAATCCGCTGCCGTTCGGGCCGCCGTTCATCGATCCCGTGCCGGACAGCATCGCTCTGCGCGGGAACGACCTGCTGGTCACGACGCTGACGGGCTTCCCGTTCCCTCCCGGTAGAGCCGAAGTGCGGAAAGTGAATATTCTCACCGGCGAAAACACCGCGTACATCTCCGGCCTCACTTCCGCCATCGACGTACACCCACTCGGCGACAGCGATAGCAGTCCGCTGCTGGTGCTCGAGTTCAGCACGAACATGACGCAATCCGAACCGGGCCGGCTGCGGATGGTCAATGCCGCCGGCGGCTCGACGACGATCGCCGAGGGACTGCCGACACCAACCAGCATCGCCGTCGATCAGCGCAGCGGTGACATCTTCATCGCGCACATCTTCCCCGGATTGATCACGCGCAGAAACGCGGCGGGCACGATTCCGGCTGCGCCGCCGAGTGCCATCGTGCCGGTGGTGGCCTCGCTGCCGGGCGCCTTCGGATCGCAGTTCACGACCTCGATGCAGATTGCCAATCCGCATCCGTTCCCGATCTCCGGACGCCTGGTGGTGCATCCGCAGGGAGTGGCCGGCACCGCCAGCGATCCTTCCATTGCTTACACGCTGGCACCCTTTGCAACGCGCGACTATCCGGACTTCATGGCCGCAGCGGGTGCTACCGGCGGCGGCTCCGTTGACGTGATCGCCGCGGTGGGCTCCGCGCCTGTGACCGTGACGACGATCGTCGACACAGCCGCCGAGGGACGCCCAGCGGTGCAGGTCCCGCAAGTCGATCCGGCCGATGCGCTCACGGCAGGTTCGCGCGGAACCTTGATCGCGCCGAACGACGCAGCCGGAATGCGCTTCAACATCGGCATCCGCACGCTGTCGCAGCAAACGTCGATCACGTTCCGGCTCCACGACGCGACCGGCACCGAGCTTCACTCGTCGTCTCACACCTTCCCGGCGAACTACTTCTACCAGTTCGCAGCCGCCGACCTCGTGGGCATGGCGCCGGGTGCGAACCAATCGATCGTGGTCGCCATCGATTCGGGAAGCGCCATCGCGTACGGCGCGGCGCTCGACAACGAGACAGGCAACGCCACGTTGCAAATTGCAGGAAGAACGGAGGAGTAACGCGGAATTCAACCGGAGCGACGGGCTTTGAGCCCGTTGCTCCGGTTACGCCATACGGCAAGGATCAGGATCATGAGCAAGGTCACGAACGTGATGGCCCGGCCTCGCACGAACGACATCGGCCGGTAAGAGACACGCACGGAATGGCGGCCGGCCGTGAGATAGACGGACAGGAACGCGGCGTTGGCGCGGGTCATCTTCACGCGGCGGCCGTCGACGTAGGCGCGCCATCCTTTCCATGCGGTGTCGGAGAGAACGACCCAACCGTCGTTCTGCATATCCGCATCGAAGAGGTACTCGCCGCCGAGGCTGCGCCCGCGGAGGTCGATCCTTCCGGGACCGTTCGGACGTTCGTACGGGAGCCCAGGTGCGCTGATCCAGGCAACGGTGCGGAGATCGCGCACGTCGCTCATGTTCGCAATGATCGCATCGTGAATCGTGTCTCCCACGACCACTCGCTCCGGGATGAACAGACGCTCGATCACTCTCTCGTTTTCGAGGAGCGTCGCGCCATACCTGGACTCGACGACGCGCCATCCGGGCGGCACCGGCGACGCGTCGGGCTGGATGGCATAGCGGACGTTCATGAACGAGAGAAACGGATTCGTCAGATCGTCGACGCGGTTGTACCAGCTCCCGTATCGGTGGCTCCACGCCCGGTACATTTCATAAAACCGATTGAACGTCAGCGCTTCGTAGCCGCGCACATCTTCGAGGCCGTAGAAAGTGTTCGACGCCGGCGGAAAAGCCGTCCCCTGCCCGACGATGCGGAACGGCTCGCGCACGCGATCCAGCGGCTCGAAGAGCGCCAGCTTCGGCCAGGCCGCTTCCGCGGGGTAGGTGCTGAACGTGTCGAGCTCCGAGAGGAATCGTTGCGCGGCGAGCAAGCCGAGAAGTCCCGCGATGAGTACACGTCGATGCGCCGGCATCGACAACAACAGCGCCGCCGCGCCGAGGAAAAACAGCTCCGCGAAAATCTTGTATTTGCCGTAGCCGCCGGCCACGCTTTCCAGCTCCACACGTTGCGTCAGCCAGAACGTTCCGGAGGAGAGGATGCCGAATACGACCGCCAGCGTGATGGCCGCGGCGCGCCGGTCGTGCCGGCGCAGGATCTCTTCGAAGCCGAGGGCTGCCAGCAGGACCAGAGAGAGCGCGCCCGCGAACGCGAGACGATCGTGGTGCGTGATGTGGAGCAATGGCAGTTTCTGCAACGCGTCGGCGACAGGACCCCAGCGAGCCCCGGCCGCAATGCAAATGAAACCGAGGGCGGCGAAGAACCACGTCTCGGCCGATCGCCGGCGCCAGATCGCGTAGAACGCCAGCGCGAGCACGATGCTACCGGCAGCCGCAGTCTCGGCGCCGACATGCCCGATGCTCGGCGAAATCCAATTGCGCACGTGAAGGTACGGGAAGAGGTCGCGCGCGAGCGCGGCGAGAACACGCTCCGTCGTCGCGCCCCGTGAATTCACTGCCTGGCCACTCTTGATGGAGAGCTCGGCGGACTGCGGAAAGGCTTCGAGCAAGGGCAGAAGGAAGATGGCGCTCAATGCGATTGCGACGATGCCGGAGCCGAGCGCCGCCACGATCGGACGCCACGGCGCGATGCGATTGCGCGTCAGCTCGAAGAGCGCATACGCGCACCCGATCAGAACGTTCAGGAAGAGCGATTCGGGATGTCCGGCCAGTAGACACAGCGCGAGTGCCGTCGTCAGCAGCGACGCCGACGCCAGTCCGGGTCGTCGCACGATGCGCCGCGTGGCGAAAAGGATCAACGGCAGGTACGCCGTCGCGAATCCCATGGCCGTGTGGCTGTAGAGAACGATGCTCGACGCCAGGCCCCATCCGATCGCGGCCACGAGCGCGGCGGCCTCGCTGCACTCGAGCTCGCGCGCCAAGAGGAACGCAGACAACGCAGCGATGAACATGGCCATGGCCGCGCTGTAGGACATGCTCACCGCCGCCGGCAGCAGGCAGGCCAGCAGAGTGAATGGCGAGTACGGCGCCGCCTGCGCCTCGGCGGCAAGCGGATGGCCGCAGAGGTTATAGGCGTTCCACAGCGGCCACTCGCCGCGGCGCAGCGAAGCCTGCACGGCGCGCCGCCACGGAAAGAATTCAGAGAACACATCCGTGGCCGAAGCGTTACGCGGCGGCGCAGAGGCATAGCCGGGATCGAGCGCCTTGAACGGCGCGTCCTGATAGACATAGTCGATCGGCCCGTAGACGCCGTCCGTGATCAGCGCCTTCCCGACGAGCCCCGGCGGCAGCGCGAACAACACGAGCGCCGCAGCCCATGAAACCGGCAGCACGAAGCGATGCGTCAGCCACAGCAACAGCGCAGCAGTCGCGGCGTAGAGGAGGAAAGCCATTCGGACCGGGAGATAGTTTACCGTCGCGGAAGGCTCAGAGCGACCTCACACTTCGATCGCTTTCACGATCACGATCGTGCGATCGTCCTCATCGGCGCGTCCCCACTTCGCGACGCGGGCCAGCACTTTCTGGCCGATCTCCTGCGAAGAGAGATTGCGGTTGGACTTTACCAGACGCACCAGGCGCTCGGTGCTGAATTCGCGATCCTGCGGGTCGTGAGCTTCGATAATGCCGTCCGTGTACATGCACAGCAGATCGCCCACTTCGAGCTGCGCGTAGCCGCGCGTGTAGGTGGCGTCGGGAGTGGGACCGAGCACCGGCCCGCCGTTGCGCAGGAACTCGGCCTTGCCGTTCTTCCGCAACAGAAACGGTGGATTGTGGCCGGCGTTGCAGTAGATGAGGATGCCGCCGGTCTCGAGCTCGCCGTAGAAAAGCGACACGAACTTCGTCGTCAAACGTCCGCGATGGATGATGTGATTCAGCTTCTCGAGCGTGCGGATGATCTTGAAATCGCGGTCCGTGGCCATGCGCAGGCCCATATAGACATCGCGGACGACGAGCGCCGCCGGCAATCCGTGACCCGAGCCGTCAGCGATCGCCAGGCCGAGGATGTTGTCGGAGACCGGGATGTAATCGAAGAAATCACCGCTGACGATCTCCGCCGGAACGGTACGGCCCCAGATGTCATAGCCGGCGTACTGTGGAATGCGCGACGGCAGAATCGACTGCTGGATGCGCTGTGCTTCGATGATGAGCGACTCGAATCGCGTGGCGCGGATGCGCTGGTTGATGGCGTAGCGGATGAGGTTCAGCGAGAAGAGAATGTCCTCGCGACGGTGTGAAGGCGAGACGTTGAAGGCGATGATGTAGTCCTCGTCGCCCACGGCGATCGCGCAGAACCGCTGCGCGCCGAGCTTCTCCTCCAGCACCGGATCGAACCCCGGATCGCTCGGATCCATGACCACGATCCCGTTCTCGATCACGAGCTCGATCGGCTTGTAATCCTTCGGCACCTCGATCCCGAGGGGACCCTCGTGCTGTTCGCCGAAGCGCGCTACCAGCTCGTATGAATCATCGCGACACTCGTACACCCGCCCGCCGGTGATCCCGAGCTGCCTGCGAAAGTTCGTGGCAATCGTCTCGGCAATCTGCGCGACCGACGTCGATGGGGAGTCGGATGTCTCGAGCTGCTCGAGCGTGCGCTCGACCTGGGTGAGAAGTTTTCGGTAGTCCATGAGTCTTACTTGGGAGTGTTCTTTGCGCGGATGTGAGCAATGCGCTGCTGCTCATACTTGCGACGATCGGCCTGAAGATCCTCGATGCTGCGAAACTTCGACACGCCCCGCGGCATGTTCAAGGGCCCGGCGTAGTCTCCGAGCGACATCATCGCGCGAAGTCGCCGCTCGAGCGGAACGTCGCGGTTCATCATCCACGCTTCGGGCATGTCTTCGATGCTTCTGTATTTCCAAACGGGCACTAGTCCTCCGGAAGGGAAAACTCCTGCCGTAGCGCCTCGGCATCGTTTCTGTCCTTCGGCCGCACCGTGTTGCGCTTCATGGCATAGAGCTGCGCCGGAGTGACGACGCGAAGCGGTACTCCTGCGATCTCGGCCATTTGCCACTGCAACGTCTCGTAAGAAAACGCTTCGCCGAGTCTCGTCAGAAAGTCCATGTAGATGTCGGTATCGGGCGGGCCATAGCGGACTGCCGGGTAATCGCCGATCAGCTCTTCGGCATCGATCTCGTCAATGTTCGGATCGTTCCAGACCGAGCGGAGAGCGCGCTTGAGCCGTTCGATGTTTTCATGTGTCGGCGCCACGAAAAAGTCCGCGTCTTCCGTATTCCGGACAATCCCATGAGTCCAGAGAGCGATCGCGCCGAACGTGATGTACTCCACACCCTCGCGATTCATCGCCGCGACGAGCTCGAGGACCTTGTCGATATTCACCATCTTCTTACCGCAACTCTACTCCATCCATCTCATACGGCGCCTTCACCCCCAGCGCACCAAGCACCGTCGGGTAGACATCCGCAATGTACGGCGCTCGTGAGGAAACAAGCTTTCTGTTCGTGAAGAAAATCCCTTTCACGATCTCGGGATCGACCGAGCAGTGATCGCCGGACCAGACGGCTTTGTTGTCTTCGAAGAGCACCTTCGGAACGCCGCCGAGGGAGGTTTGCCAGGAGACGCGGTAGCCGTCGTTGTTCATGACGAAGAGGTCGGGGATCATGTTGGGGTCGAATTGTTTGTAGGCTTCTTCGCGGGTGAGGACGCGGCGGACGGGATGTTCGTTGGTTTCCGGGTCGACCATGGCGACGAGGCGGGTCTGCAGTTCTTTCTTGAGCGCGTCGTAGTCGGCGCCCGGTTCGACGATGCCTTGCGACTCGCGGCCTTTGAGGTTCACGTAGACCTCGCCGAGACCCATGGCGTAGGCGCGCGTCTTCGACCAGTCGACGTTCTCCCAAAACTGACCCTGGTCGAAGAGCATCTCCACGTTGCGGTCCTTCACCTGCACGCCGGTCTTGAGCGTCATGTAGCCGTTGAGGACGAGCCAGGTGTTGTAATGCACGTGCCGGCGGAACGATGCGAAGCCGTGATCGGAGGCAACGATCAGCAGCGCGTTCTTCCGTTCGGCCGCTCTCATGGCGTCGCCGGCGATCTCGTCCATCAGTTGATAGGACTTCAGCACTGCGTCGCCCCATTCGGCGGCGAGCTTTGCGTCATAGGCGGGATGCTTCGGATCGACGATGCGCCAGAAGACGTGTCCGACGCGATCCGGAAATTCGAAGCACTGCACGATCAGGTCATCGTCGCGCTCCAGAAGTGCATTGAAGATCTTCCGCGACTGCGCGACCGTCCACTCCATGTCGTCCCAGAAAATTTTCTCCGTGGCAAATCCTTCGGAAATAGCCCACGTGTCGATCTGCCAGCCGATGGTCTTGTACGGACCATGCTCTTTCGCCAGCTCCGGCGCCCAGTCCGCCGGCGAAGAGACCTTGAAACCGGGAGGCAACCGGCGCGGGTCGAAGTTGATCGGTGAGAGGTAGAGCTTCACTTCCGGCTGGACGGACAGCAGATGGAAGCGGCTGATGCCATGGATCTTGATCAGCGGATTGAATGGGAAGACGAAATCGACCCAGCCCGTCCACTCCCCTGCCTTCAGCGAATGCTTCTTGCCGCTGACATCGATCTCGATCGAGTTGCGATCCTCCGCGATGGTGATCGTCATCGGGATGGAGATGTACGGCGGGTCTTTGAACAGCTTGTTCGGCGGCCCCTGGATGGTGGTCTGCACCACGCCCTTGTTGTCTTCGAGCTGCACGACTTCGATGGAAAACTCGTTCGCGCCGGAACGCTGGAAGTCGAGCTCGGACGTGAAGTAGAACGGCTTGCCGACGCGGCCTGAGACATCGGGCACGCCGAGTCCGGAGAGCATGTGGCCGCTGTGATCGCCGTGGCCGAAGTCGGTGGCCGGGAAGGTCACCGGCACATGGACGATCGTCGCTTTCTTGCCGGCACTCGATGCCACTTCCCAGAACGGAATGCCCTGGCGCCGGTTGATGACGCCGGGCCGCGTTTCCGGGATGTACTTCTTCACCGCCACGAACGCGCCCGCGCCGAGGGCGAGACCGAGCACGAGAAAGACAAACCCGCTGACTCGACGGCGGCGCAGGATCAGCACGGCCGCGATGAGCGCGAACAGCAGCGTCACCCCCGCGGCAAGCGCGATCGGATTTCGCTTGCCGAGGAGGAACGGCTCCGTCGTCTCATCGAACGCGGCGAACACCGGCAGGTACGTTTTGGGATCGCGCCGCAGAAAATCGAAAATGCCCGTGCGTCCGGGATCGATGCCGGTGCTGAACGTCGACCACGACACCGGCGTCTGGGCCGGAGTGGTCGGCAACAGCGGCCGGAACGTTCCGTTCTCACGCAACCGCGCCAGATTCGGCAGCTTGCCTTCATTCATCCAGCGCTCGGTGAAATTCGCATCGACCCCGTCGAAGCCGAGCACGATCACCTTCTGCTGTGCGCTCACGCTACCTGCAAACGCGAGCACGGACACGAGGACGAGTCTTCTGAGCAACATACGGGGCGCATGATACAAGTGACGAGTCGGCGGTCGGCAGTCGGCGGTCGGCAGTAG
>JALYJW010000042.1 GCA_030775085.1 Acidobacteriota bacterium
GTTGTGGACTGAGTGGACGCCAAGTGCGCACCCTCCCCGTCCACTACGTCCACTAAGTCCACAACGTCCACCGTCCACAAGTCCACTCCTCCACCAAACTGTTGCCACCCTTCCCGCCCGCCCGCGCTACCCTCACTTCATGCGCACGCTCACAATCGCGTTGCTCCTCCTCGCCGCCACCGCTGCGTTCGCGCAGGAAGTGCAGGAGCAGGATCCTTTTATCGAGACGATCTTCGTCGTTCGCTACACGCTCGATGTGCGCGTCACCGACAGCCAGGGACGTGCCATCGACGATCTCGAAGCCGAGGACTTCATCGTCACGCTCGGCGGAAAGACCGCGCATGTCGACGGAGCTGCGTGGATCCGGGCGGGACATCAGCCGAAGCTCGCCGAGGTTCCTGAAATGGATGACGAGATTCTCGAGGATGACGAATACCTCGATGAATCAACGCCGGACGAAGAAGCGGACGAGCAGCGCTCGATCCTTCTCTTCATCCAGACCGATTTCACCCGAGTGAGCGGGCGCGTGGCCGGTCAGATGAAGTTCAACCATCTCTCCGACGCCATTGTGGAGATGCTGGGACCGAACGATCGCGTGGCGGTGCTCTCGCACGATTCGCGTCTCAAGTTCCGGCGCGATTTCACGTTCGATCGCCAGTCGATCCGCAAGGCAATCCGCGAGTCACTTTTCATCGACTACCCTCCCTTTCCTGCTCCCACCAGGGAAGGCTCCTCACTGACCGGTTTTCTCGATCCCATCGAGATGAAGAATGCCGCGCATGCCGAAGCCGCGCTGCTCGTCATCGCCAACGCGCTGCAGAACATCGAAGGCGTGAAGATGATCATCCTGGCCGGCTGGGGCGTCGGCACGCTGCAGGGACGATCGGGAGTCCTACTGAAGCAGGAGTGGTACGACGCCATGGCCATCCTGAATCACGATCACACTCCGGTGATCACGCTCGGCACCGGTCTCTACGGCGGTGAGCTCACCCGCGGACTCAAAGCAATTGCCGCGGCAACGGGCGGCTTTCACTCCGACACGCAGGAATTTTCGGGACAGGCGCTCAGACGTGTCGAAGGCGCGCTGGCCGGACGGTACGCACTGACACTGCGCATGGACGATCTTCTGCAGCCCGGCCGGTATCCGCTCGTCGTCAAGGTGACCCGGAAAGGTGCCGAGGTGCAAGCGCCGCCGTTCGTCACTCACAATTGACCAGCCTCACGTCGCGGTATCATCGCAGTTCCACACCATGACCGCCGATGCGACGCGAATCCTGATCGTCGATGACAACCCGCATGACCGCGTGCTGCTGCAGGAGCATCTGTCGCGCGAGGGCTATGAGATCGACACCGCCGAAGACGGCGTGGAAGGGTTTCATCTCATGGAGCGCGATCCGTGGCGTTACGACGTCGTGCTCCTCGATCGCAACATGCCCCGACTCGGCGGCGTCGAGCTGTTGCAATGGCTCAAAGCCAACTCCGAGCTGCGATCGTTGCCGGTCATCCTGCAGACCGCTTCCGACTCCCGCGCCGATCTGCTCGCGGCGATGAAGGGCGGCGCGTTCTACTTCCTCACCAAACCGTACGACGTCGAGGTGCTGCTCACCGTCGTGGCCACCGCCGTTCGGGACCGCGCCAGCTACCGCCAGTTGCAGACCGTGGCCCGCCGCAGCGAACTGGCCACGGGCCTCTTGCGCTCCGCCACCTTCCGCCTCCGCACCATCGAAGAAGCGCGCGACGTCGGCACGCTCGTGGCGGGCCTCTGCCCCGATCCGGGAAACACCGTCATCGGACTCACGGAGTTGATCGTCAACGCCGTCGAGCACGGCAACCTCGGTATCACCTACGCCGAGAAGTCCGAGCTGAACGGCATCAACCGCTGGCTCGAAGAGCTCGACCGCCGCGCCGCCATGCCCCAGAACGCCGAGAAATACGTCGACGTCGCCTACGAGCGCGACGAGCGTGAGATCCGCATCACCGTCCGCGATCAGGGCGCCGGCTTCGACTGGCGCCCCTACCTCGAGCCCGACCCCACCCGCGTGTTCGACACGCACGGCCGCGGCATCACCATCGCCCGCCGCCTCAGCTTCGACGATCTCGAATACCGCGACCCCGGCAACGAAGTCGTGGCGAAAATCGACCTGTCGTAAGAGCCCAAATCATCCTCGTGCAGTGTCGTCCCATGCTTTGTCGAACCGTTCGGCGAGCTTGAGCCTATCCACGGGAACCCCGTCTTTACTGAGAAAACTTTCCAGCTCCGTGACTCGCTTTCGGCACTCGTGCTTGAGTTTCGACGCACCGAATGCGAAATGGACAAACTCGTTCACCAGCGGTGAGGTGTTCTTCCAGCGATCCACTCTCCAATAGTAGTAGTCAGCACTCTCGAATTCCGCGCTGAATCCCGCGACCTTGATTGTTACTTCTTCGATGGTCCGACAACGGTCGGCAATAATCTCCTGACAGAGCTTTTGATAGGTCGACCACGGCCAGTCCGCGGTCTTGTCGACCACGGCATCTCTCACATTCTGTGGCAAGCCGGCGCCCGCCTTTCCCTTCTTCTTCGCGCGGATAATGAGCCGTTCCAGGATGCTTTGGCGGCTCCAGGGATCGGGATAGGGAACGGGAATCGGCGCATCGATCCTGCCGCGCCGCGTCAACGCTGGCTCGATTTGGTCCACGTAGTTCGTCGCCAACAGAAAACAAATCTCCTGCTGTCGAGCGGCGTCTCTCAGATCCTGTAGCCGGTTCAACATGCCCGGGATGACCAACCGTATGAACGATAGGTCGGCGTCGATCTTCCTTTGGCGCAGCAGGTCATCGATCTCGTCGAAGAAGATGGTGACTCTACGGACATGAGACAGCAGGCGGAAGATGAATCGGGCCTCGACGTCGACTCCATCTTCGCCGCTGCGCGTGAAGTCCGCCGGAGTAATGCGAACGAAGCGCGGAGCGCGTCTCGTCCACATCTCGCGCCCGATGGCCTCGGCGATGACGGTTTTCGACGAGCCGGGAGGGCCGTGGAGCACGTACGCGTACTCGGCACCGTCGTCATCATGCCTCGTACTTGCGGCATTACGCAGCAGCCGTGTCTGCAGCCGTCGGTCATGCCGGGCACCCAAATCGACCGGGTCCAGCCCGGCCAAACCCTTCTGAGGGTGCTTGATCGTAAAGCGATCGTCACATATCTCCCAAAGGCGATCCTCGATCACCTCCCGGATCTCCACGAGGGCCCGCACCGACATGGCCGTTTCCCACACATCGATGAAGCCCTCGCGCGTCTCGGAAGGGAATCCCCAAAACTCCTCCTTGTCCTTCGACCACTTCGGTACTTTCTTGCGCTGACGGGCCTCCAATAGCTCGACATACCGCAGGAGGTGAAGATCGGCGACGTCTGGTCCGTGATCCTGCCCGTGACCGGACCCAACCGCCGTGCTCAGGAGCACGAGGAGATCAGCAGTCCCCGGCCAGACACCAACAAAGTGATTCTGGATGTACACCGGCTGGTCGGACGCCCAACTCCCATCGGGTCGCGCCGCACGCAGTGAGTGTCGGACCGCGTCGGCAATCTCCGCTCGTGAGATATCCTCGTTGTGCCGTGCGATCACGAGGCCGCTGAGCAATTCCGCCGCGTCGAATTCACTGTCGTTTCCCGCGCTGGCGTAGGCCACCTCGCGCATTACCGAGCGCCGGCACCACTCGGTATTTTCCTTGATCGCCTCACGAAGAATGCCTTGGATGGTTTCATTGATCTCGGCAAACTCCTCGAGCGTTTCAAGAAGAACCTCGTGTGTGAACGCGTTCTCCGGGGGCAGATTGCGTGATTTCTCGACCGCGCGCTGCAGTTGCTTGAGAGCTTCGATACAGGTCGCGTTCGCGCGCTCTGCGCTGTTGATCTGCTCATCCCATTTCGGTCGGAGTTTGCATTGTTCGGCTAGCAAGTCGCGGCGATTGATGTCGCTGCCACCGAGGATTTTGATCAAGTCTCGCTGGAGGAAATTGGTCGACTCGTCGGCGCCCTTGAGGATCGACTCATTCTGCCGGCCGAACTGGACGAACAGCGTCCGAAGCTCCCTTCGAACACTCTCTGCGATCGGGCCGGTCGGCGTCTGCGGCGCGATAGGATCGGCGAGGCTGGTGATTGCATCTGCGGCCTTTTCGACATCGTCGCGCCTAATCGATACCGCGGCCAATTTCCGCAGATCGCCGCTCAGTCGTTCCAGTTCCGAGGCGAAGTTCCAGCGCTCGTATTCAGTGCCCGCATGCTCGTTTGCGTGCAGCGCCTTACAACGGCTGGCAGCGTCCCGGTACAACTGCGCGCGCCGGCCGATGATCGAAATGAGCTCGAGGATCGGAAGAACGCATCGAGCCGTTACCGCCACGCTCGGACGCCAGAGTCCCAGCGCGGCGCCAGCTTTGGACGATCCCGCCGTTCGCCGCTCCAGCGCCCAGAGCAGAGAGAAGAGCGCAAGGAAACCGAGGCTTCCATGCGCATAGCTCTCCCCGGCACGAATGAGCACCCAGAAGACCTCGGCTGCCGTCAACGGATTGAGATCGCCGAAAACAGGATCGCCGAGAGCTTTGAGACGTTTGAGAGGATCGGATTCACGGAGGGCCGAATGTCCGATGAATGCTGTAGGCATCGCTTCGCGAAGAATTTTTAGCTCAGAGTCGGCCGATTCCAGCCACGAATAGCGTCTTCGATAGGTATCGAGATGCTGCACTGACGAACACACCACACCGTGAACGAGCAATGATCGCGCGCCGACTGTTGGTGGCTCCTCGCCTTGACCATAGACGGCCGCCTCCACAGCGAACTCATCCGGAGTGCCACGCTTTTCGGCGCGTTCGCGCGATCTGCTCACGAGTTTGATCAGGCTCTGAGCCGGTTTCTCGAGCACGCTGTCCAGAAACTCGCGGCGTTCGATCCAGAAGTCGGCGCGCTCATGGACGGACTTTCCAATCGGAAGCTCGACGATGCCTCGGCGGTTCATGCCAACTGATCCAGGAGAGCGCGCCGATCTTCGATCAATCGCTGGCGAGCACGAATCGCCCTCGCCAGATCCTCCGCCGTCTCCTGACGCTGGCTTTGGCTCGCATCGCTCTTCCCAAGTTGCTGCTGTAGCTCGCTTTCAAGTTTCGTCACGCTTTCGATCGCTCCGATGACGTCTTTCAGCTCTTTTGCGACATCGCTCTTCGTCCCGGTAGTGGATGATTCCGTAGCCATCGTGTCCTCCTCCTTATGGAGTGCCGCATGCGCCGAAATCCCTACCCCCCGCCCCGTTCTGCTTCATTTTGGAACCCATACGTCCGCTCCTCAATCTCCTTCGTAGATCGAGCTGTAAACGCAGCACGAACCAAAGGAGAATCTATGAACCTCTCTCCCATGCGCCGTATGGGCGGTGCGCTCTTCCTCGGAATCCTCTTCTTCTGTACTCCGCTCGCGCGCGGCTCCAGCCATCGCGAGGCATTGGCTGTTCTCAATGAGCCGTGCGCCGACAACACCGACACCTATGCCTGGGTGTCGAACGGAACGCACGACAAGCTTTACCTGATCATGAACTTCAACCCGCTCCACGAGCCGGGACAGGGCAATCAGGGCTTTCGCGCCTGCAACGGCTATCGTTATGAGTTCCATATCGGGAAGGGCACGAGCCTCGCGGATCAGGCCGTCTATCGCGTCGAGTTCAAGAACACGCTCACGCCTGAGGCCGCACCGAGCGCTACCGATCCACTCGGCGGGGGCAATGAGCTGTTGTGGCAGCTCACCGGCGGCACCGAGACCATGACCGTCACGCGCGTCATGGCGCCGGGCAATCCGAATCCCGTGGTGCTCGGCGAAAATCTGCCCGTTCTGCCGAACAATCACGGCCCGCAGACCGATCGCCTCGTGTATGGGCTCGGCGCTTTCGAGGGCTACAATTCAGGCAATCCCGCCAGCCGCGAGCAGGCTCTTTATGATCAGGATTTCGTCGATACGTTCATCCATACGCTGACCGGTGGCGCGCGGATCATCGCCGGGCAATTCGACGATCCTTATCAGCTCGATGAGAAGGGCATTTTCGATCTCGTCAATCTCGGCCGCACCGACCTCGGCGGAATCCAGGGCGCGCGGAACACTCCGGTGGAAGACGTCTTCACCGGCTTCAATGTCTTCTCGATCGCGCTCGAAGTTCCCACTGCGGATCTGTTCCCCGACGGCATCCCTCACAACGGGACATTGGACGCACAATCCACCGACAGTCTGTTGCGCATCTGGTCGAGCATCAGCCGCCAGGCCACACAGACCGTCGACGCTACCAACATCGTCACCGGCTTGCGCGGCTCCGGCAATTACACGCAGGTCGGCCGCAACGCATTACCGCTCTTCAATGCCGGTCTCGTCGGAACGCAGCGCCACACGCAGTATCTGCGCACGAGCCCAATGAAGGACGTGAGCCGCTTCGGCGCTGACATTCTCTTCCCGGTCCTCGTGCGCGATCTCGAAGCGCTCGGCGTCTACGGCGCACTCGGCGTTCCCGCCAGCGCCGTGACGACGCTCAAAGGGCCGCGGCTCGATATCGTCAACGCCGTCAATCTCGGCAGGCCGATTCCAATCGCCGACGGCTCCACGGGCGACGTCATTACGCTCGACGCCTCAATCGACTCCCAATTCCCCAATGGACGGCGCCTCGGCGGCGGTACTTCGGCCAATCGTCACCAAGTCAATGTCAATACAGTTCTCATCAGCCTCATTGCAGCGGGCGACCCGAGCGCTGGATTGTCCAAAGGCGTCGAAATCAACGATAAGAATTTCCTCGATCGGTTCCCATTCCTGGCTCCCGCGCACAATGGCCTCTTCCAGGGTCACGGCGGCGTGAATACTCCGACTGTGCCGGATATCCCCGATCCGAACATGCCGCAGCCGTGTCAGTAACGGACCCCGACGCATAGGAGAAATGAACATGAAGAGACTCATCTGTCTCGTGGCCTTCGCCATCATCGCAATCCCGGCTTTCGCACAATCAACGCGACGGGCGCCGCTCAACCTCAGCTTCGCCTCCGATTTTCAGACCGTGCCGGTCATGGCCAACACCACCGGCGCCGGCGGCGCAGTCTTCGAGACGTTCGTCGCCATCCTGAATCCGACGCCGTCCGCCTTCCCGGTGACGGTTTCGCTCTTTGACGCCGCCGGCGCGAAGCATGACGCCATCATCGAGCTCGGCGCCGGCGAGCTGAAGACGTTCGACAACTTCCTCGACACCGTCTTCCACTTCACCGGCGGCGGCGCGGTGACATTCCGCAGTGCGGACGCCAACAAACGCTTCGTCATCAGCGCCGAAGTGTGGACCGACGACGGCCGCTACGGCACCACCATCCCCGCGCTCGAATTCGCCGGCAGCGACTCCCCATCCTTCGCCCCCGGCGTCACCGTCAGCGCAAACTCCCGCACCAACGTCGGCTGCTTCAATCAATCCGCCGCCGCCAACAGCGTCACCGCCACCGTGCTCGACGCCACCGGCCACCTCACCCTCGGCACCATCACGCTGAACCTGGCCGCCAATGCCTGGAGCCAGACCGCCCTCAATACGATCGTCAGCGGAGGCTACGTCCGCTTCAACCCCTCAGATGCCGCGGTCTGCTACGCCGTCGTCGTCGACAACAGCACCAACGACGGCCGCTTCATCTCCGCCGCCGAATATCGTCCCTGAGTTGTATTGGAGCGCCGGTGCAACGCCGGCGCTCCACATTCGGCCTGTCGGGGATGAAGTAGAGCGTTCAGAAACGCCTTCCACACCCTCCCGTCACTTTCATCATCCTCGGGCACCTTGCCGCCGTGACATGATCGTCTTACACTTTCTCGATCGATCGGAGGCTGCATGGCTCGTACGAGAGTTTCGCCCAAGTACCAGGTTGTGATCCCGAAGGAAGTTCGCGAAGGCATGGATCTCCGTGTGGGGCAGGAGTTGCAGGTCGTTTCAAAGGGTGGCGTGATCACGCTTGTCCCGGAACGGCCACTCTCTTCACTGAGGGGGTTTGCCAAGGGGATCCGGACTGACAAGTTGCGCGAGAAGAAGGATCGGATGTGATCGTCATCGACTCGTCGGGATGGATCGAGTTCTTCACTGATGGTCCGCTTGCAGATACCTATGCGGCCAGGCTGCGCAATCTCTCGGCGATCGTCACTCCTGTGATCGTGATCTACGAAGTGTACAAGCGGCTCAAGCGCGACCTGTCCGAGGACGACGGGTTGGTGGCAGTATCCGCCATGCAACGAACGCGTGTGGTGGCAGTCGATCAGGAGATTGCCTTGATCGCGGCGGACCTCAGTCTCGAGCACCGTCTTGCGATGGCCGACGCTTTGGTGCTGGCGACGGCGCGGAAGTTCGATGCTGAACTGATCACGAGCGACCGCGATTTCGAGAGGATCTCAGGAGTGACTTATCTTCCGAAGAAACCTGCCGCCTGATCTTCAGGCGGCAGGGTTTGGCAGATTCACGAGATCGCCATTTGTATGATCTTCGCCGCCGAATATCGTCTCCCTGAGTCGCCAACGATCGCCGGCGCTTCGCGTGCTATTCTCGCCTCGGGTGTCGCGCCGCACCGCGTTTTCCATCGCCTTCGCCATTGGCATCGCGGCCGCCATCGCGGCCGCGCTCATTCCTCACGCCATTCGTTTCCGCGGCGTCGGTCTTGGAGACATTGCCCTTCCCGCGATTGGCATTCAGGCGTTTCAGGAGGGCGGCACGCCGTACGCGCTCCGTCTGCGCGGCGCTCCCGCGCCGCTGTATCCCTTTACGACCATGATTCTGCTGTGGCCGTTGACGCTTCTGCCGCGGACGCTCATCGTTCCGGCCTTCATTGGCCTCGCCTCGGCGGCGCTGGCTTATGGCCTGGCAAGAGAGGGTCCGTTGTGGCGGTTGCTCCTGTTTCTCTCTCCGCCGTACTGGGCCGCCATCGAGTCGGTGCAGTGGTCGCCGCTCGTGACGGCGTCGCTCCTCCTCCCGGCGCTGCTTCCGATCGCAGTCCTGGCGAAACCACAATTGGCCATCGTCCCGGCCGTGAATGGCCGATGGTCGCTGCGCACCATTGCGGCCACGATTGCGATCGTTCTGATCTCGATCATTGTCTGGCCTGCCTGGCCGATCGAGTGGCTGCGCAAAGGCAACTTCCACACGTTCGTCGGCTTTTCGCCCCTGCTGACGATTCCGGGCTTTCTTTTGCTCGCCGCGGTGGTGGCGTGGCGCACGCGCGCGGGGCGGTTGCTGCTGGCGATGTCGCTGCCACTGCAGCGCTACTTCTACGACCAGCTACCGCTCTTCCTCATTCCGAAGAGCTGGCGCCAGATGATTTTGCTCGTCGCGACTTCATGGTCGGTTGTGGGAGTGGCATTGTGGCGCGGATGGTACGCGCCCGGCTCCGGAGTGCAGACGCGAGCCGGATTCACCGCTGTCGTGATCGGCGTGTATCTTCCGGCGCTGGGAATGGTGCTGCTGGATCACTTTCGCGGCTCAGCCCTGAAAGAACGCGCGCTGCACGAACCAGTACAGCGCGACCCTGGCAATCAGTAGCGAAGCCGGAATCACGATCCGCGTGCGGTACCAGGGCTGGCGGCGGAACGGCAACGCGAGCACGAACGCAGCGTTCGAAAAGCTGCACGAGCCACGTTTCTGGCGCAACTCCCCCGTTCGCACTGAAGAGACTCGCGTTACAGCGTTCGCTCGCTGAGCGTCCTCCCGTGGCTTCCATCCTGCAGAGCCCGGGTCGTGCGTCTCAATAAAACGATGAATGCCGCGCTTGTTGCACTCCTGCTCACCGCCCTGCGTCTTCCCGTGAACGCACACGAAGCCGTGGGGACATTGAAATTGAGCCGCGCGCCGGTGCCGTTCGGTGAATCCGGCGAGCACCTGGTTTATGTCGTACTCGGAGACAGCACGGCGGCCGGCATTGGCGGCAACTACGAACGCGGAATCGCAGTATCGACCGCCCGCGAGCTCACCCGCCAGTTCCGCGTCACGATGACCAATCTCTCCGTGTCGGGAGCTCGACTCAAAGGCGTCCGCCACCAGCAACTCGCCGCCGCCGAAGCACTGCGACCCGACGTCGTCCTTCTGTCGGCCGGAGCCAACGACGTCACTCACCTCACACCAATCGGTTCAATGCGCCGCGACCTTCGCGAAATCGTGCAGCGGCTCAAAGCGGCCAACGCCGAAGTCCGCATCGTGATCACAGGCTCGCCCGACATGGGAGCACCCCCGCGCATTCCTCGGCTATTGAGAGGCTGTGCCGCTCACCGCACGGAACAGGCGAATCGAATGTTCGAACGCGAGGCCGCCGAACACGATCTGATCTTTGCACCCATTGCCCGCACCACCGGCCCACTCTTCCGCGCCGACCATACCCTCTTCGCGGAAGATCGCTTTCATCCAAACGACCGAGGCTACGCTACCTGGATGCCCGCACTGAACCAGGCACTCGCCGAGGCACTGCGATAGCGACGCGTCGCACGCTAATCTAAAAGAACACCCTCTGCACGAACCAATACAACCCCACGGCAGCAATCGCGAGTGATCCCGGCACGACAATGCGTCGCCGATACCACGGCTTCTCGCGAAAGGGCAGGCTGACGAGCAGGAAGGCGATGAAGATCACGCTCAGTTGCCCCAACTCGACGCCGGCGTTGAACGCCAGCAGCGCGGGCACGAACTCGGAGCGGGGCAGGCCGATTTCGCTGAGGACTCCGGCGAAGCCCATTCCGTGGAGGAGGCCGAAGCAGAAGACGATCAGCGGGCGCCAGGCGTGGAGTTTTTCGGTGAAGACGTTTTCGATTGCGACGTAGACGATCGACAGAGCGATGAGCGGCTCGACGATGCTCGCTGGCAACGAGACGAAACCGTAGATCGTGAGCGCCAGCGTGATGGTGTGAGCGAGCGTGAAGGCGGTGACTTGCCAGAGCACGGGCTTGAGCCGGACGGCCAGCAGGAAGATGCCGAGGACGAAGAGAACGTGGTCGAGGCCTTTGGGAAGAATGTGCGTGAACCCGAGGATGAGGTACTGACGCACGACCTCGATGCGGGTGCGCGGGACGACGGCGCGATCGATAAGGAACGGCTCGCTCGTCTTGCCGCCTTCGATCCACTGTGTGACCGCTTCCTGCCCTTCATTGCGCAGTGTGAGCGCGAAGTAGCCTTCGATGGCGGAGTTGGCGAAGGTGAATCGCGATGCAGCCGAGGGTGTGCGGCCGCGCAGGCGGATGCGTGTGGTGACGGTCTTTTCCTGCGTGACTTCGGAGCTCGAAGACTGAATGCGCTTGCCGTCAAATGTCAGGACCGTTGAGTTCTCAATGCCGGCGAGAGTGGTGCCGGGCGGAACGTGCTCGCGGTCGACATTCAGATCGACGACGTACGTGCCGTCCTTCTGAAACGACGCTTCGACCTGCACCATCCCCAGCTCGTGCGCGAGCAGGGGCGCAGCAAAGATGGCCGCGACGAAGAGCGCGGCGATGGCAGCGACAAGGGACCGCGGAATCACCGCTTGCGCTTGCCCTGCAGGTCGAAGGTCATGGAAGCCCACCAGCTCTCCCAGTCTACCCCGGCATCGGGCGGCGCGGCCTCCATGTGGACGGCCTTCACGAGCCAGAAGCCGGCCCCGTCGAGGCGAAGCGAGACCTGGCCCTTCGCGTCTGTGCGCGCGCGGACCGCTTTTTCGGGAGCGCCCTTGCGCATGGCTACGACCAGCACGTTCGCAATCGGCTTTCCGCGAAACGTCAGCGACAGCGGCAAGGCGTCGCCGGGTTGCAGCGAATAGGGATTCTTCCGCGAGGGGCGGGCCGGCGACTCTCGAGATCGCGCGCGAAGCACCAGTGCGCGGAACATCGAGCAGCGCCTTTGCGCAGCGGTAGAAACGCTCGCGACCCGGTGCCTGCGACTGACCCTTCCGGGCGCGCTCCGCAACGATTCGCTCCAGTCCTTCTTCTTTCAGATAGGACTCGAACTTCTGAGCGTCGATGGTCATCGGGTGCGGATTGCTCTGGTATCCGATCCATTGCGGTCCGGGCTCCGCGATGGCGATCGTGCCCGCTGGGTCGGAGCCCGGCCGGCCGGGCACCGGAATCTCGCGGCTCTCTCCTTTTAGAATGAATCGCTGGATCCACGCGGGAACGCGCGGCACCGGCTCGCCGGCCAGATCTTGGCCGACGCGCAACGCTGTCGTCACCCGCTCACCAACGGCCGGCCGGAACGACGAAGGCTCGATCCAGACGTCGTGCGCAAGAACGGGGTGCGCGAACAGAAGCGCGAGCGCGGAAAAAGCGAGACGGCATCGTTTCATGCGGCGCGTAGTCTACGAACGAGGACCGTCGTTCGGATTTCTCTGCGCGGCGCGGAGACGATGGCGTTGATTACGGCAGCGTGAACGAATCGCTGGCCAGGACGACCGGCTTGCCGTCCCACTCTACCGTCCTCGTGTAGCGATATTCGCCGGACACGATGTCACTCGGCAATTTCTTGTCGAACGTTGCGGAGTCACCGCTGTCGCCACGTAAACTTGTTCGCCGTACCGTTGAGGCCGGCAGAGTTTCGCACTGAGTACGGTCGGTTGCCTCTACGGTCGTCACCGGGCATCTCGCGGACATGAAGTCCAAAACGAACGCCGGCTTGCCTTCCCATTTTCGAAAGCCTTACTCTGCTTCCGGAAGCACGCCCAACCGGCGCTGCGCCGGAAGCACCGCCGTTCCGCGACGCAGGCGGGCGGTTGCGCGCGAATTCGTCAACGAACCGACACTGTTCTCGCTCGATGCCAATGGAATGGCTACCGCCGAGGAGGAACCATGACCACACGAGAGCTGCTATACGAAATCGTAAGGAAGCTGCCGGAATCCGAGTTGATCACGGCGGCACGCATTCTGACCGCACTGGAGCACCCTATCGATCCGCTGCCGATCCTGCTCGCGAACGCTCCTCCGGATGATGAGCCCTTCGATCCTGCCGATCTGGATGGGACAGGGGAAGGTCCTTTGATCCCGCACGAGGATGTGGTTCGCCGTTTCCGCAAATGACGTGCGCCATTCAGTGGGACCCACGCGCGCGCAAGGACTTCGACGCTCTCGATCGCGTCATCGGTCAGCGTGTCGACGCCGCGATCGTGAGATTGGCGGACGGTCAGGGTGAGGTGCTGCGGCTCACCGGCATCGAGCCGCCGCTCTACCGGTTGAGGGTCGGTGATTGGCGTGTCCTGCTCCGGTTCGACGATGAAACGATCCTGATTCTTCGCGTACTTCCTCGCGACAAGGCCTATCGATGACGAGCGCCGCTGTCAACGCTATCGCCGCCCCCGCCTGAGCCTACGCGCGCGGCAGCATGAGTCGCTCGGCATTCGCGGACGGCGCCTCCAGTGGAGGCGCCGTCGTATGAGCTGCCGGAGAGTTGAGTCAGCGCTTTACTGCGACAACTCCACCACGCCCGTGGCGGGGTTCAGCCAGTATTGGCCGGGGACTCCGCCGTAGGCGATCTGGTTCTGGTTCTTGCCGAAGAGCTGCATCGTCGGAAAGATGAGGCGGAAACCGGGCTCGAAGATCTGGCCTTGCGGGTGTTGGGAGATCTGGTTCTGATAGACGGCGATGCGTCTTTGGGCCAGCAGGCGGACGTAGCCGTTGACGTTCTGCTGCAGCGCGGCGTTGGTCTGGATCTTCGTGAGCAGAACTTTGGCCTGCGCCTGGTAGTACGCGGGGGTCTTCGTCGGATCATTCATGTTGGCGAGCAGTTGCTTCGCCGCGGGCGAGGAGGAGTTGGCGAGGTTTTGTTGGAACTTCGCTTTCCAGTCGGGCGTCGGCGCGCTGCCGGGCACGAGTTGCAGCATGCCGCAACGCGCACCGGAGAACATCGGGCGGGTCATGTCGATGCTGATGACGTCGAAGAGAAACTTCTCGTCGATGAGGCCCGAGCTGATCATCTTCTGCGCCATCAGTATGTCGCTGTACGATTTCACCGGCACTTCGAAGGCGTGATCGGCATCGATCTGGTTGACCGGCTGCACGGCATTGGCGACGCTGCTGCTCTGGTAGTCGAAGAACTGCGACTGGAAGAGATTGAGCGCCTTGACGTACAGCACTTTGTCGATCAGCACCGCGGGAATGTCGGCCGCCAGTCGCTGATCGATGAAGGCGCCGGCGGGAGCGGCAATCTTGAGCGCGGGCCCTTCCAGCGGCTCGAGGTCGGAGTCGAGGTTCACCTCCTGCTCGCAGAAGACCGGCCGCAACTGTTCCTGGAGCGGCAGCGCGCTGCGCTTCTTCCAGTAAGGCGCGCTGTTCACGAGCTTGTTGTCGCCGGCCTTGATCCATTTCGCGAAGTCGCCGGCGGTGACGATGTTCTCGATGATCGGCGTGAGCTCCGGTGCGACGCGCATTGCGCCGATGTCGAGCGGCCGCGCAGCCGTCCACCAGGAGTCGTGCGGCGCGGAGAGCTCTTTCATGACCGGTCCGCCGTTCATGTGGCAGCCGGAGCAGCGCAGCCGCGGCAGCGTGGCCTGCCCTCCATTGAGCGGGCCCATGAAAATCGGCTGCGACGGATCGTATGCGCGGTGCAGGTTCTTGATGTCGGCGACGATGTCGTTCGAGTCGCCGCGATAGAACCAGATCCCACCCTCGCCGTTGCCGCGAATCTCGTAGAAATTGAAAACCTGCTTGACCGGGTCCCACACCAGCGTCTCCAGCAGCAGGTTGTTCGGCGTGGCGGCCTGCTGCGGCGAGAGAATGATGGTGAGCGCGGTGTTGTCGATCGAGGCGGCGGTGAAGTGGCCGAAGAACCAGTCGCCCGGCACGAGCGTCTGTCCGCCGTACGCGCCGGTGATCGCTTCGAAGAAGCTGAAACTTCCCTGCGGCAGCGGGTTGTGGAAGCCGCGGTTGGCGACCATGGCCGGCTTCAACGTCATGCCGTTCTTCTGGACGAGTCCGCGGAACTCCAGCGCGTTGCCGGGGCAGCGTTTCTGTGCGGAAAGCAGCTTGTAGAGCGCGTCGTTGTTGACGAGCAGGTTGCCGTCGCCGTCGCGATCGGGGATCGGATTTCCGTTGGCATCGATGGCGCCGAGCGGTTTGCCGGTGTTGTTGTTCTGGATCATGCAGTGCGCCTGGCGGGGCGTGCGTCCGATGAGCGAGGCCGGAATGGGGTCGCTCGTATCGCGCGGCACGATGGGCGCCGGTGTGGTCTGCGTCGATGTGGTCTGCGCCTGCGCCACCAGCGCGGCGGCGGTGAGTGTGATGGCGATGAGGAGTTTCTTCATGGCGTCTCCTTCGTACTGGCGTCAGGCCGGCGGGAAGAGGACCAGCAGGTCCTCGATGTCCAGTGTGTTGATCGGTACGGACCAGTAGAGGTCAGGGGCCGGGTTTTTCGGCGAGAGGTTTCCCGTCTTCGGATCGACGACGATCTCCGACGCGAAATCGAGCGGCTTATGTTCTTTGAAGGGCAGCGTCGAGAACTGCACCTCCCACGGCATCCGTCCGCCGAGGACGAAGCCGTGCGAGACCTCGAGATCGAGGACGGCCAGGATCTGCTTGCGTTTGTATTTTTCTTTCTTGATCAGATCGGCCATGGAGCTGGCCATCGGCAGATCGAAGGCGCGGTTGCGCGCGTAGATGAAGTGGTCGCCGGCCACGGAGAAGATCTCGTGGACGCGCTGCTGGTTGTGGCCGAGGTTGCGCATGGTCTTGATGCCGAGGAAGTAAGTGCCGGGCTCTTCGAGCCGCCACCAGTGCTCGAGATAGGAAGCCTGCACGCCGTGCTCGTAAACATTGCGCCCGCCGAGGATCTCGAAGCGGCCGATGTCGATCGAGCCGTCCGGCGGCTGGTAGTCGATTTCGTGATGCCACGTAATGATGTATCCCTCGGTGGTGGTGTAGCCGCTGAATCCTTCCTGCGGATAGAGCGTCTCCAGCTCTTTGTCGCTCAGATCGTCCAGCGATTTCGCTTTTGGAAAGCTCGGGCGGCTCTTCGGAATGCGGCAGTCGCCGAAAAGCGTCGGCGTCTGGATGTTGCGGACGTTGACGGTGTTCGTCGGAGGGGGCTCATTGTTGTTGATGACCCACAGGCGCTCCCACGATGCGGTGAGCCAGGACGGAACCGGTTCGGTAGCCATGATGTCGTCCTCCTTCTTACTGATTGCCCTTGTTGGCTTTTGGCTGTTGTGCGTTGTTGAGGAGGAATGAGTAATCGGCGGCGTAAGGATTGGTGGCCGTCGACGGCTGACCGGACGTGGCCGGATCGTAGATCTTGGTGGTGGATTGCTGCGCGAGCGGCGCGATGGCCGCCGATGCGTGACATGCCAGACAGGTGAGGCTCTGCACATACGTCTCGAGCGTGGTGTTCGTCACCGGCTCCTGACTCGGTCCGGGAGAGAGCTGCCCGGCGAACAGCGGCACGCGCGCACCCGGCTGAATGGTGGTGTTCTGATTCGACCAGAGCGTGTTGACGAGCTCGTAATTGAGGAACACGGAATCGGGGTTCTGCGCGGCGATCTGCGCCCATGCATACTGATTGAGGCCGACGATGTTGTTTTGAGCGCGTGTCGGCGCCGGTGTTTCGCGCACGACCTGAATCGGCCATTCGTAATTGTTCTTTCCGCCGTTCACGATCGTTGGATTGGCATTGGCGACGCATTTGTACGGATCGGTGGCGGGATCACAGGTGGGGTTGTAATAGGCGTATGCGGGTGCGAGCGTCTTGTTGGCCACCTGGGTCCTGTCCGGGCAATTGTCCTTGTGCTCGAACGTCGCCCAAATGAACTGCTGCCCGAGCGCGGTCTTGTGGATGATGTGCAGGCCAACCAGTCCGACTGTGACGGTCTTCGGCGGCTTGCCGGGATAATTGACGACCGCTTTCGAGATTTTGTAGCGCGGCCAGTCCGCCTGGTTTGGCAGTTCGAGCCACGCTGCCTTCGTTTCGATGGCGCCGAGCGGACCGTAAGCGGCTGAACTGGGCGTGCCGTCGGGAAGACTGATCCCGACCGGCTGGGTCTGCGTCACGGTCGTCGTCGCTACCGGTGCCTTGACGAATTCCAACTGCATGTCGGCGTCGTACAGTTTGTTTTTCCAGATGTAGTTGTACTCGTCCTCGTTCATGCGGCGCTCATAGAGCGTGAGAATGCCGCTTTGCGCGGTCAGCCAGGGATGACCAGTCGAGGCCTGTCCGATGTCTTTGAGGTCGAGGACCGGCTCGGCATCGAACTCCGACTTCATGCCGCCGAGGACCTTCACGGTTGGGCCGCCGCCCTTCGGCCATGTATTCCACGGCCCGGGATCTTTGGCGTTGGCGAGGAAGACCTCGTCGGATTCTTTGTACGTCTCCCAGACCGTGGCGCGCAGATCATTCGGCTCGCCGAACTGCGCGGGGGTCGCGGTCGTGTCGGGTTGGCCCCGCATCGACGAAGAGGCCACCCAGTTGAGCGAAATGAACTCCTGCCAGGCCAGGCAATTCGCATCGGCCTGCCGCGGCAACGCGGCGAAGTCCTTCGGCGTCGTATAGGCGAAGGTGTCCGGCGTGGTGGAAACGAGGAACGGCGGCGCGAGACAGTTGCTCGTCGAGCCTGCCGGCATCGCTCCTGCCATCGCTGCCGGTGCCGCGTCCTGAGCGACGGCGGATTCGGTCGCGGCCGTTTCCGTCCGCGTCGAAGTCGTCGATTCCATCTTGCACGCGGACAGGAACAGCAACGTCACGGTCAGAGCGGAGAACGCGATTGTGATTTTCAGCTTTCTCATGATGTTCTCCTCTTCACGAAGCGGCCGGGCCGACCACGAGGAACGCCGGCGCAGGCGTGATGGCGGGTGAGAAGACCTGACCCGCGGGCACGATCACGACGCCGCGCACTCCCGCCGGCGAATTCGCTGCGATGCTGACCTCGAGGTTCAGCAATTGGTTTTGACTCGGATAGGTATTGCCCGGAACCGCGTAAAAGACGTTAGGGATATACCCGGTCACGTTCACAGTGACGCTCGTGTCGGCCTGGCCGTTGGGCAGGGTAAAGACGACCGATGGCCATTGCGGCGAGGGCAGAGTCGTAGCGCCGGCCGGTGCCGCGTAGGTGAGCGCCAGTGCCGCCTTCTGCGTGCCCGCCGGTACTGTGGGCGGAATGATGCTGGAATTGCTGGCCAGCACCATCTGCACGCCGGCCGGCGTATTGACGATCGTGCCGTAATACGCGTTCCACAGCGACTGATACATGATCTGGAGCGGTTGCGCCTGCGTGATCGTGGCCGGCGTGGCGACGCACGCCATGGCAGGCGTTGCATTGATCGGTGGGATCGGACGGCCGAAGAGCGCGATCTCCAAAGTCGACGCCACCTGCGAGCCGTATTGAATGGGTTGTCCGGCGATCTTGATGTCGCCGACCGTGAACGACACGCCCGCATCGATCCAGGCCTGCGGAATCTGGAACGCCGCGTGGAGGATGAACGAGCCGGGGAAAGGTTCGTTGTTGATCGGATCGACGATGGTCTCGAAGCCGCGAATGATCTGCCAGCAATCGGCAGCCGTGGCGCCTGCCGGCAGCTTCGGGTCGGCAGGCAACTCGTACTGCGCGAAGCTCGGCATCTGGATGTAGAGGCCGGGAGGATCGGCCAGCGAAATGTTGAGTTTCGCGTTCACGGTCAGATACACCGACTGGCCGATGTGCGGATCGCTGTTGCGATAGTTCTGGCCGTACTGGGAACAACAGATGAGCGCTTGCGGATCGGTGCCGCCCTGTGTGCGCTGCACCGTGGCGCCCGCGGCCAGACCGAGCTCTGTCTGCAATGTGTTCGGCGTGGCGGTCAGGTGCATCGCACCGCCGGTGGCGTCCGGCGTTCCGCGGGTGGAGATCGTCCCGTAATTCCACTTATTGAGCGGGTTGTATGCCGGTCTCCCCGTCTGCGGGTCGATGACCGGCGCGCCGGTGTTCGGATCGGTGAGCTGCAGGTCCGCGACGGTCACCGTGATCCAGTTGCTCTGCGGCGCGCCGGCGTTCAGGGTGGCCGTGAAGACGTCGGCCACTTTCTGCGGACTGATGCGCCACAGCGTTTGGTAGTACTCGGGGTTCTCGCAGCAGAAGTCGATGCGCGTGATCTTGTTCGAAGCGTCGCGCACCACGCTGAACTCGCAATACTCGTCCAGCCATCCGCGCGGGCCGTACGGTCCATAAGGCTCGGTGCCGCCGCTCCAGTCGGCCTGCGGACAGCGCGTCGTGGGAATCGGATACTGGGCGAGATTGCCGGAATCGGCGATCCCATTGAGCACGCTCTGCGGCAGGTTGTAGGGGTTGGGCGGAATCTGATTCTGCCCGAGGTACTGGATCAGCCGGTTCGGAAACGCGATCCAGGCCACATCCACGGCGAACCTTCCCTGGGGGATGGGCGTGTCGATGGGATCGTAGTAGCCGGTCTGTTGCGAGTTGTACAGCGAATTCCACGGACTTCCCGTGATGGCTTGGCGCGTGAAGCCGTCGACGTTTTGGCTCCAGGCCGTGGCCAACTGTTCGTACAGGGCCGGGTCTTCCGGAAAATCATTGTTGAACGCTGGCGTAGTAAAGCGGATGAGCTGGAAGGTTTTCGTGGCGGCGTTGTACGTGTACTGAGACGCTACGGGCTTGCCGGACATGTCGTGGGCGCTCCTTTCGTGTGTTATCGGGCAATCGGTGGCCGGCTGTCAGTGATTCCTTACCTGGCGGAATGTGACCGGCGACCAATTGCCGACAACGCTCTCAAATCAACGGGCTTCGAAGACGACGAACTGAGAATTGTTGGGGGCCAGCCCGAGGGACTCCGACTCGAGCCAGACGTAGTACATGCCGCGATCAGGCGGAACGAACTCGAACGCATAGGTGCCATCAGGCAGAGGTGTGACTTCGCCGCGCTGTTGCCAGATGCCGGGCGCTTCAAACGCCAGCGCGCGAACGTCGGTGGCGCGACGCATTGCTCCTTTCTCGGGATCGACGAGCGCGAAACGGAGACGCGCCGATTGGCCAACCACGAGATGCTGCGGCGGCGCGACGGCTGAGACGCGCGTGAGCACCTTCTTCGGCTGGGGATGCAGCGGCTCGACGCTCATCGCGAAACAGGCCACCACGCGCGGCGCATCGAGGAAGAACACGACGTCGTAATGTCCCGGCATATTTACCGGCACGGTGGTCTCGTAGCGGCCCGGTTTCGATTCGCGCAATCCGCGGTCGACGACGAGCACGGCGCGCGGCTGACGGCCGTAGTTGCTGAAGCCTCCCGCCGGCGCAGCCATCCCCTCTTTGTACAGATAGATCATTTTGTCCGCCGGGTTCGCGACCAGCACGCTCGGTCCCTCGGGTGCTTCGACGATCGAGTCCGCAACGCTTCCCGCCGCCCCCTCGCCATAGCCATGCTGGCCACCCGGGAAGTCGGCCACGCCAAGCTGCTGCCCTTCGGCCCCAATCTGCTCGAGCGGGATCATGAGCACCGTCTCGCTGGCGCGCCGGCGGACATAGGCGAGCAGCGGCGTGAATGTGACTTGATCGGGACCCTCACCGATCTCCGCGTTCTGCACGATGCGATTGGTGGCCGCATCGAGAACCTGCACGATGTTGCGCTCGGGATTCGGAATCAACGCGTGACGGCCGTTGGGAGCGAAGCGAAGCTGCGCGGCGCCGGGATGCGATTCAATGGTGGCGGCGACGGTTTTCTGCCGCGGATCGATCGCGAAAATGCGGCCGGTCGCGCGATCGAGCGCGTAGAGCGTCCGGCCCGCCGCGGAGTACCCGAGAAGCGATGGCTTGCCTTCAATCCTGACGCGGCCGTTGCCCTGTTCCTTGTGCGCATCGACGATCCAGATGGCGTTGTCGATCGCGGCGAAGACGAGCGCTCCGTCCTCGCTCATGGCGATGTCGTGAACGACGCCGAAGCGCATGCGCCGGGAAGTGAACGTCTTGACGTTGAAGACGGTGAGCCCTTCGTCATCGGCGATCCAGAGGCGTTGATCGCGGAGCAGAAGTTTTCGCGGATTCGGGCCGGTCTTGATGTCGCGCTCGATCTCCCAGCGCCAGGTGTCGGCGACGGCGATCTTGTTTGCCGCGGGCATCGAGATGAACAGCTTTCGCTGATCGGCGCTCAGCGCCCAGTCTTCGCCGGGCGCAACGAGCCGCAGCATCGCCAGCAGCTTCGAGCCGCCGAATCCAAAAAGCGGATCGACCACGCTGACTGACGCGTCGTCATTGAGCGCGAGCACGAAGTAGGCGTTGAGATCGAGCTCGGGACGGCTGAACAGATCGCCGCCGAGATACTTCGCTACCTGCCGCGTGCAATCGCGCGGCATGGCAGGTGTGTCGCGTGTCGTATCGCGACGCAACGACAACCACGCCGCGGGACGCACGCCGCTGATCGGAGCGGACGTGGTCGTGTCGTTGATGTTGAACGTGAACGAGACCGGATCGCCTTGTTTCGATGCCGGCGAAGTGACGAGCTCCACGCCGATCCCTTGATCGACGACGGTTTGAGGTGCGGCAGACGAAACCGCCAACAGCGGCTGCCGCACTCCAAACAAGAACGCGAGGACGAGAATCACGGCCGCGAGCTCCTCGTTTTCCGGGAACCGGTCTGCTGTGGCGCGAGCGCCGGCTGTTCGATGGCCGCGGCTTCGATCTCCGCTGAGGACGCAACGATACCCCACGTGGCTACGCCGCCCGCGGGCGAAGTCACGGTGAAGGTGTCACCGAGCGCGCCCGTGGCGATCGTCCAGAGTCCGTCGACGACGGGCGTGCTCTGACCAGCAACGGAGACGCTGGAAACATGGCCGCCGGCGTTGCAGACGCCATTCACGGAGACCGGGCAGGGAGTGGTGTAGCCCTGAACGGTTCCTCCGGCGACCGAGGTGATGCCGACCGTGTCCGGGAACCTCTG
This sequence comes from Acidobacteriota bacterium, assembly GCA_030775085.1. Classification (GTDB taxonomy): domain Bacteria; phylum Acidobacteriota; class Thermoanaerobaculia; order Gp7-AA8; family Gp7-AA8; genus QHVT01. The sequence goes on from JALYJW010000042.1 coordinate 21,860, forward strand.
ACGGTTCGACGGCATCCATGGCGCAACGCGGAAGACGCCCCATGCGCCGCCCTGGAACATGTTCGCGGTCCAGGCGCGGTACATGTAGTCGCCCGGAACGCCGAAGCGTCCGCCGGACGGCGTCGTGCCCGGAGTGTCATCGAGCACCACTTCGAATGCGCTGGTCACGCCGTAACCGGTGAGCGATCCGTTCGTGTTGGACTTCGGGTTGTAGCCGATCTTCGTGGAGTTGTGCGTGTACGGCTCCTCCTGCCAGAGATGGCCGGTGAGCTCCCACGTGATCTGGTTGTCGCCGTCGCCACCCGGCATCACCAGACGGAAACGCGCCGGCATGCGTGCGGGCGCGCGGAAGATCGGCGTCTCGGGCTCGGCGCGCACGAGTTGATTGGCGGTCGTGGCCGTGCCGTTGACTGCGGTCATCGGCAGCGCGGCGATGTGGTTCACGTCGGTCTGCGTGAGATTGGTCCAGTCGGCAGGCTTATTCGAGCCGAGGGGGCCGTCGAGCATTTTTCCGAACCGGAGCCAGGGCGGCTCGGAGCGATAGTTGAAGCCGGCCAGCGGACTGCCGGTGGACCACCACGACGCGCCGTTCGTGAGCATGTTCGCGTCGTTCTGATAGGTGACCACGAATTCGCGGAACACCTTGTCGCCGGCCCATACCGTTGCCGAAGAGGACGAGTGCGGATCTTCAATCCAGCGCGAGCCCGCAGGCTCGACGATCAGCGATCCGAACAGACCGCGATAGACCTGCATCAGCGGATCGGAGGGCAAAAGATTGATCGCGCCGAACTCCACCGGCGTCTGCTTCCCGCCTTCGATGATGCCGGCGTACCACCAGTATTCGACGCTCTTTCCGGGCGCCGCGGTCTGGATGGGGTTGTTGCCGATCGTGGCTCCGTCGCTGGAGCGAATGTCGTACGAGACGAGCTGCGCGTGCAGACCGACCACCGGCGACGACGCGATCTGGATGTAGTTGTACGGCGACGCGTACGTGAGTCCGAAGCGCGAGGCCGCTTCGAACGTCTTGAACACCGGCTCGTTGCCGGTGAAGTCGTTGACCAGCGTGACGTGAATCCAGTCGCCGGCGTTCGCGCGCAGCACCATCGGCTCGACGGTCTTGGTCCGTTTGGGCGCCTCCCCTTTCGGCGCGACGACGTAGACGAGGCCGAGCGGATCTTCGAGCGGATTGGCGGTGTCGCTGGCGCCCTTCAGCAGATTCACGCCGCGTTTGTTGTAGAGGATCGACGCGTTCGGATCGCCTGTGGCCTGCTGCACGGTCATGGCGTGGACTTCGTACTCGCGGATGCACGGTTTTCCGTTCGAGCAGTCCGTGGTCATCGTCGCCGGCGGCTTGATCGTCTCCGGCGGCGCCGGTTTCCGCGAGGCATCGAGCGGCGCGAGGAACGGCTGCCGTTTCGACGGATTCCAAACGCGCATCAGACCCCACGCGCCATTCGTCAGACCTTCATAGGAAGCGCTGGGGTTGTAGAGGTAGTCGATCGACGGATCCGCGCCGATACGCGGCAGATCGAACAGCAGCTCGTAATGCTCGGACAGCAGGATGAACTGCGTGTTGCGATAGCCGGAGTTCTTCTCGAACGGCTCGGCCAGCCAGCGCACGCCGTGCATCGTGTAGTCGTGCATCGAGGTGTGCGCGCCGGCCAGGAGGCGCACCTGCACCTTGTCGCCTTCGTATCCGTGCAACATCGGCGTGTACGGATCGGTCGCGCCCATGCCGTCGGAGATCGGCGTCTTCGGGAAGGTGAAGCAATCGCTCCCGAAGCACATCGGATTGATCTGTGCGCCGCCGGCGGGCTGCGTCGAGTAGGCCGGATCGAGACGCTGAATGGAGCGGAACGCAGAGGAGAGATCGGCGGCATCCGGCGCCGCGTTCGGGTTCGACAAGCCCGTCGCTCCCGGATTGAACACGCGCGCAGGCAGCGGCTCGAGGCGGTAGTTCATCGACATCATGCCCACCGAGAAATCGGTGACGAGCAGCGGCTGCGGCGGCCACGGCGCGGAGCCCGGAAGGTTCGGGATGAGCGCTTGCGGCGGCGGTCCGATCGACGGCTGCGGCGGGCAGTTGATGCAATTGAGAACATGCGCGGGATCGGCCCAGCCGTAGTACTGCCGGCCATCCGCGAGCGGGATGCAATCGAAGTCGGGAGGTTTCTGCTCGTAGACCGTACCGTCGGGGCGTGTGTAGCGATAGCAATCCGGCTTGTTGCGGCTGAACTGCGTGTATCCGTGCTGCGTGTCGCCCCACTCCAGCGCGAACTCGCGGTAGCTCTGCCCGCGCAGTTCAGGCGCATTGAAGATGATGTTCGCCGCGTAGCTGGTCGGTCCGCCGTCGTAACGCGTGCCGAAGACGGTCTTGCCGTCGAGCGAGGTCCATTTCGTATTCGGCGGCTCGATCAGCACACCGCCGTAGAGACCGATCATCTGGTGCGTTGACGGTCCGAAATGATCGTGCGTGAAGACGGTCATGTAGGTGCGGTCTTTCTCCGTCACCTTGCGATTCGGCTGCACGTCCATCAGCGGATCGAGCCACCAGCGCTGCACCGTTGCCTGTGCACCGACCCAGGCTTTGCTTCCATTCGACGGACCGTCGCCGAGCTCTTTGATCGCCTTCGCGGTGAGTTTCCGCTGGGACTTGCGCGACTCGTCCCACAGTCCGCCGGTGAGGTTGATGCTGTGGATCCGCTCCTGGACTTCTTCCGGGCTGAACGTTCCGTCTTCGTAGTTGAAACCATTCGCCGCGCCGTCGGACGTCAGGACGTCGAACTTCACGAGATGGATGTGCTGCCCGAGGATGTCGGTCGGCGTGCGCACCTCGAAATCGTCGAGCTCGAAATACGCCGGCACGAGGTTGGTGTGCCAGTACTCGATCACATCGTCGTTCGTAGCCCGGACGAAAAGCGGCTCGGGAGGCTTGAGGCCGTCGACGTAATCCTTCACGTCGCCCCACAGCGCGAGAATGCGCTGCTGCGGATAGTGCCAGCCCGCTTTGTTGAAAACGGCGTTGAGCTGCAGGTCGACTCCGCGATAGACCTTCTTCGGATTTCCGACCGCATTACCGTCGACGACCGCGGGATCGGAGAACGGTGCGCCGGGCTGCGGACCGCGCGGCAATCCGTTCACGCGGAACTTCCCGGGCTTTCCTTCGGGAGTGAAGCTGGCGTGCGCCGGAACGCTGAAGAACTGGATGGCGCGCTTCTCACCCGGGGTGCCGTCTTCCGGCAGCTCGTACGCGTCCATCGTGTGCAGGTCTTTCGACCAGTCGAGAGTCGTGTGCTGCTCGTTCGCGATCGTGGCGTCTGCGACGAGATGTCGCGGCAATCCGCCGTCGAGCCTTTCATTCGTTTTCGGATCGACCGCGAAATCCATCGGCGGATGCGGCGCGCGATGGCCGGCCACGCCGGGGATGAAGAACGGGTATCCGGGATGGCCTTCGCCGATGACTTGCGCCTGTCCGTCGACGATCTTCACTTTCGCCGGCATCGGCGCCATGGCCATCATCGGCATCGGCACGACCGCGGGGATCGGCGTGCCCAGCGCAATCTCACCGTCGGGAAGCGCGCGCGCGCCTTCCTTCGGCCGTCCGTCAGCATCGAGCTCCGTGCCCGCTTCGAACACGTCATGCACGCGATAAAGCGCCCACATTCCTGAAGCGAAGTGCGGATAGAAGTGGCAGTGGAAGATCGAGTCGCCGGTGGTCAGGTTGCGATTGCCGCTGCCGGCGAAAACCAGCTCCGCCGTGAATGAGGAGCCCGGTCCGACGGCCTGCGCATCGAGATAGTTGCTCTGGCTGCTCTCCGGAGAGCGCAGCCACTGATGCGCGTGATGATGATGGATGTGATGCACCGCCGCGCCGCCGTGCAGAACGCGGAAGCGAACGTGATCGCCGAGGTACGAGTGATAGACGTTCGAAGGATCGTCGGGGAAAAATGCCTTCGTCGCTTTCTTGCCCGAGTCGGGCTTGCACGGGTCGACCGGATTGAACGTCTGCGGATTGGCCTCGAGCTTCACCGTCAGATCGAGCAGCTCGGCCGTCTTGCACGGCGCGTTCGCCGGCACGTCGACCACCACCGACGGATCGCCGACGGCCCACGAGCTGAGAAAAAACTCTTCGAACTTGCACTCCGGACAATCGAGCGCCGGCCCTACGCCGATGCGGTTGGCGAGAATGATCGGCGCGATGCCGGCGATGCCGAAGTTGATGCCGAACGTGTCGGCGCCGGCGTCGTTGCGCGGCACCTGGCTGTGGTTTGCGTACATGAAGTACGGGAAGGCCTGCACGACGTCCTGCGACTCGTGATAGTTGATCGTCACTTCGCGGAACGGCAGGTTGCGTTCGGGAAGCAGCGGGTTGTCGCCGGGACCGCCGGGAAGCAGTCCGTGATTCGGACCGGTGATGATGGCCGTGAGATCGGTGTGGATCGTGTTCCCTTCGCGGTCGATCATGCGCAGGATCGGCTTGCCCGCGCGCCGGTTCCCCGGGGGATAGACGGCGTCATAGTTGATCTTCGGATGTCCGTCGGGCAGCGTGCCGATCGTGGCCATCCGCAGCTCTTCTTCCGTGACCTGGCTGCGGTACCACTCGCTCGTGCGCGGCTCGACGTTGACCGTGCCAAAGAGGCCCGTCGAGATCTGCATCGGGTTGAAGTTGTTGTATTGCGCGGCCGTGCTGTAGAGGAGGTTCGTCCCCTCTTCCTGAGCGTAGAGCCGGTAGGTCGTCGAGACGTACGGCGCGACGATGCCGCTCATGCGCCCCTTGCCGAGGAGCGGATTCTGTCCGACCCACGTGCCGTCGTCCGCGATGCTGTCGATCAGTTGCATGCCGCTGACATGGATCGAAGCCGTCTTCGTCACGGGCTGCGTAGGATCCGTGGGCTGCGGCGTGAGGAGATTCGCAAACTTGATCTCCAGACAGCTCCCGGCATTGACGCGCAGGACGATCGGGCGCGGACGCTTGTCGGGGCGCAGCATGATTTTTCCGGGACGAAGCTCGCGGTTCGCTGGATCGCTGGACATGACGTCGTCGCGCAGCGCGTAAAGCTCGCCGTTCGTGCGCGTCGTGCCGAGGCGATTGATCTGATAAGCCCAGTCGAACGCGATCACGTCGGCGCGAACGATGGACTCGCAGCGCGGCTTCGCGGCCTCGCTTCGCGGTGCGGCCTGCGCGAACGAATTGGTGAGTGCGATGAACGAGAGAAGGACGAAAGCGGAAAAACGCGCGGCGCGCATCCGTGGCATGGACTCTCCTCAAGTTTTCGTCGTGATGGAGGGAGGGGGACTTTAAGAGTCTATAACCTAAAGGAGTGTTCGGGAGATGACTTTCCCTACCTGCAGGGTTAAGGTTGTTCGCATTCGCGTTCCAAACAAGACCATGCGCTCGACTTTGTTCGTGCTCGTTTCTCTCACCGCCAGCATCGCAGCGGCGCAGGAACATCACCATGCAACGCCGCACGAATCGCCGCCCCCATCCGTTGCTGCGCCTTCGGTGTCGCACATCGCAGACGTGCCGGTGCAAACACACGACGGCCGGTCGCTGCATTTTTATCGCGATCTCGTCCAAGGGCGCGTCACCGCCGTCAACTTCATCTTCACGAGCTGTACGACGGTCTGTCCGCTGATGGGCGTGCGCTTCGCGCAACTGCAGCCGCTGCTGCCGAAGGATGTGTCGCTCGTTTCGGTGAGCATCGATCCCGCGAACGATACGCCGGAGCGTCTGGCGGCATGGAGTCAGCGCGTCGGCGCGAAACAGGATTGGACGCTCGTCACCGGCGCCAAGCCGGACATCGATACGCTGCTCCGTTCCCTCGGCACGATGATCGCCGATCCCGCATCGCACACGCCGCTGGTCCTGATCATCGACGACCGCGGAAGCAAGCCGGTGCTCCGGCGCATGGACGGTCTCACCGATCCGAAGGCACTGGCGCGAGCTGTTGCGGAGGTCACACGATGAAATCCTTCACGCTTCTTCTTGCGCTGCTCGTCGCAATCCCGCTCATGGCGGCGGATCCGCCGTCCGCGAAGTACTTCGCCAATCTTTCCCTCGTCGATCAGGACGGCAACGCCACCGATCTCTACACGCTGATGAAGGGCCGCACGATCGTCATCAACTCGTTCTTCGCCAGCTGCACCGGAAGCTGTCCGGTGATGACCGGGACGTTCAACGCGATCCAGGAGCGTTTCGCCGATCGCCTCGGCAAGGATCTCGTGCTGGTGTCGATCACGGTCGATCCGAAGAACGATACGTCCGCGAAACTGAAGACGTACGCAAGCGGCGCGAAGGCGGCGGCGGGCCGCTACTTTCTGACCGGATCCAAAGAGCAGGTCGACGCCGCGCTCAAACGCATCGGCCAGTATGCCGAGTCGCCCGAGCAGCACCAGAACATCATGATCGTCGGCAACGAGAAGACCGGCCTCTGGAAAAAGGCGTTCGGCCTGGCGAAGCAGGAGGAGATCCTGGAGATCGTCCGCAGCGTGCTCGATGACGACGGCACGACCCCGGCGCGATGAGCTTTCTTCTCCTCGCGCTGCTCACGCTCACGCCTTCGCAGGAGCGCGGCCGGCAGATCTACTTCCACGGCCAATCGACATCGGGACGCGCCATCACGGCCACGATCGGCGAAGGCGGCACACCGTTCGCCGCCGCGATCGTTCCCTGCGCGAACTGTCATGGCGAAGACGGACGCGGACGCGCAGAAGCCAACGTACGCCCCGCGGACATCACGCCGGAAGCGCTGGCCCGCGCCAACACCATCAACGGCCGCACCCGCGCGGCCTACACGCGATCGCATCTCAAACGAGCCATCGGCATGGGATTCGACTCCGCGCGCAATCCGCTCAACACCGCCATGCCTCGTTACGCGCTTTCGCAGAACGACGCGAATGATCTCCTCGACTTCCTGGCCATCCTCGGCAGCGAGTCGCAGCCCGGCATCACGGACGACACGATCCGCATCGGCATCATCGGCGATGACACATTGACCGCGCCGGAGACGCGCATCTACGGACGCCGCATCGAGCTGGTCCACGACCATTCGCCCGATGTGTTCCTGCGCATCGACGCGACATCGAACACTGTCCCGCGAGACAACGTACCGACGCTGTTCGTTCGTTCGCTGACAGCCAGCGTCGAGGAGCAGCGCAACGCCATGCTCCGGTACGCGGCGAACTCTGGGATCGAGCTGACACTGGCGCCGGATTGCGAGTTTCGCGGCGCCGGCTCGTATGTGTTCCTGACCTCGGATGTCGCGTCCCACTGCGACCTCGCCAAAGTCCCGCTCGATCGCCGCGTCATCGTCGCCGTCTCCCCGCCTCCCACCGCCTCGGTTCTCGAAATGGTGACGACTCTCGCGGGATCCCTCGGCCGCGACCTCACGCGCTCGGCGTTGACCGATTTGCTCGAACGCCAGAAGACCCGGCCTCACGTCTGGCTCATGACGCTCGACACATCATCGCGGCTGGTTCCGCTCAACTAAAGCGCGAGAGCCGCCCCTCACCCTAACCCTCTCCCCACCGCGAAAGGCTGCGGCGGGGAGAGGGGACTGGGTTTTCAAGTCCCCTCTCCCCGCGGCGGCTTCATCGCCGAGGGGAGAGGGTTAGGGTGAGGGGCGGCTCTCGCGAATGCAGCGGAACGGTCACACCCGCAACCGCGGGTGGTACAAATCCAACTCGAACAGATCTCCGGTCCTCCGCAGCCGCACCAGTCGCGAGCGGGTCAGGGTGCGCAAGGGCTCGTCGCTTTCGAACAGCTCGAGTCTTCGCTCCACTTCGTCCTCGGCGAGCGGGCCGTCCGCGTCGCGCAGGAGTGAATAGATTCTCTGCGCCGAGGACGAGAGGCCGGCCAGGCGGGCAGCCACCGCGTGGGCGAGAATAGGCTCGGCCAATCCGTCATCGGCGACGTAGCGGACGATGTGATGGAGCAGAGCGGGGTTGCCATCGGATTGCTGCGCGGCGACGTGTCGGGCGGCTCGGCTCGAAGCGGGTAGCTCGCGCTTCGCGAGTCGCTTCGATTGGGGCGGAGAGAGCGCGTCGATCCGGAGCTCGTGTCGCGGGATCGGCATGCTGAGCAGCGCCTGCAGCAGAAGACTCGTTCGCCAGTCCTCCGTCGAGTAACAAAGCACCAGTACGATCGGAACTCCGGATGATCGATCGAGCAGGCGCGCGAACACTTCCGCACTCTGATAGTCGCCCCACTGTGCATCATCCAGAAAGAGAACGATGGGCCGGCCACCCGCAAGCGCCTCGAGCAACAATCGCAGCTCGATCGCTCCAAGCGCCATCACCTTCGCGGACGACTCCGGCATCACCACGGTGGCGCCGTCACTGGCCGGCCCGTAGTGAAAGGCCAGAGTCGGAAATACCTGGGTCATCGCCACGGAACGTCCCATGACCTCATCCACTGCCGTCGAGGTCTCTGCCCGCGCAACGCGCGCCACCGAATCGACGATGGCGTCGATGGGCGTTGTACGGAAGAGACTCCCAGCCATGACAACACGCTCCGAGGATGAGCGCGTTGGTCGCGGCGCGAACCTCGTCGAGCACCCGATCGGCCAGCACACTCTTTCCGACGCCGGGTGATCCGTGCAGAAGCACCATGCCGGATCCCGTGGCAGCGAGATCCGTCACGTAGCCGGCAAGAGTGTGCGACTCGCGATCCCGTCCGATGAGCTTGGCGGGCCGCCGCTCGCGCCCACGAAGATCGCCGCGCGCCTGCAGAAGACTCGAGCCGAACACCTCGAGGATCTCGCTCGCGCTGGGACGCAGCGCCGGATCGCGCTCGAGACAGCGATCGGCAATCGTGCATAAATCTTCGGGCAACCCCGGCAGAACCTCGCCCGCGGGGATGTGTATCGCACGCAATTGACGCTCGAGGATCTCCACGGTAGTGGCTCCGGCGAAGAGTCCCCAACCGGTCAGGGCCTGGTAGAGCATCACGCCGAAGCTGTACCAGTCGCTCGACGGAACCGGCCTGGCCATGCCGATCTGTTCGGGACTCATGTAGCCGGGCGTGCCGACGATCAGGTCGTGATCCAGTGACGGATCGCTTCGGGCATCGATGGCCAGGCCGAAGTCGAGCAGCACCACGCGCCCCACGGGCGTGATCAGCACGTTGGACGGCTTCACGTCGCGATGCACCACGCCGTTCGCGTGGAGAAACGCCAGAGCTTCCGCCAGTTGCCGGAAAGAATCTCGCACGTTTCGGACATAGTTCGCGCTGAGCTTGCCTTCCTCCACCGAGCGGCGGCGCAACGAGATCCGCGCGTCGGGATCGAACCCAACCCGCTTTTCAGGATCGAGGAATGCGCTTTGGATCTCGGCAAACGAGAGATGCTCGAGGAGATCGGTCCCTCGGATGAGCTCCATCGACAGCGTCCACTCATGGTCGAGCTTGAAGAGCTCGTAGAGGGAAGCCAGGTTCTCGTGGCGCAGCTCCGCCAGCGATCGGAACTCGCGCTTGAACCGCGCCACTGAGTCCGCATCGGCCCGCGTCAGCGTTTTCAGCGCAACAGTGCGGTTCCGGTAGGAGTCGAACGCTTCGTACACGACACCGAACGATCCCGTTCCGAGCAGCCGTTGGACGTGAAAGCGCTTTTCGATACAAGGTCCCGCTTCAATGTTCGAGCCATAAGAGCTCTATCCCGTGTTGCGCATTCCCGCGGCGATCCCATTCACCGTCACAACAAACGCATCCTGCAGACAGTCGTCGCCGGACGCGCGGAGGCGGCGGAGGATCTCAGCCTGGACGACATTGATCGGATCGACATACGGATTGCGCACGTCGATGGAGCGTCGCAGGGCGGTGTTGTTCTCGAGCAGACGCTTGTGGCCGGTGACGCGTTTGACAAGGTCCATCGTCAGTGCCAGCCGCTCACGCAACGTCTCTCCGAGGCCGCGCAGATCGTCGGGGACGAGGAGACGGTCGTAGTGCGCGGCGATCTGCGGCTCTGCTTTGGCCAGCACCATTTCGATCAACTCGATGGTCGATTGGAAGAACGGCCAGTCGCGCATCATCTCGTGCAATACCGAATCCCCGGCGGTGCGCAACGCATCATCGACGCCGAGCCATGACGGAAGCAGCAGCCGATTCTGCGTCCAGCCGAACTGCCACGGAATTGCGCGCAGCGATTCGACGCCCTTCTTCGCACCGCCGCGACGCGCGGGACGGCTGCCGATGTTCAACGCTTCGAGCTCGGTCACCGGTGTGGCCGCGCGAAAGTAATCGAGAAAGCGCGGAGTGTCATAGACGAGACCGCGATAACCGCGCGACGCTGCGACCGACATCTGCCCGATCTGCTCGCGCCACTCAGCGCGAGGCTCGGCCGACGGAACGAGCGTGGCATCGAGCGTGGCCGTCGTGTAGATCTCGAGCGTCCGCAGCGCGATGCCAATCAGACCGAACTCGGCCTGAATCATTTCGCCCTGCACCGTCACGCGCAGCCGGCCATCGACGGAGCCGGGCGGTTGCGAGCGCACGGCCAGATACGTCGGTCCGCCTCCCCTGCCCACGCTCCCTCCGCGGCCGTGAAACAGCGTGAGCTCGATTCCCGCCTCGCGGCACGAGGCCACGATCTGCTCCTGCGCCTGGAACAACTCCCACGCGGCAGTGAAGCGCCCCGCGTCTTTCGCCGAGTCCGAGTAGCCGATCATCACTTCCTGCTTGCGATCGATGAAGCGGCGATACCAGTCGATGGACAGAAGCCGCGCCATCGTTTCGCCGGCGCGGCGGAGATCCGCTGCGGTCTCGAACAGCGGCACGATGCGCAGCGGATCGCGAACGCCCGCCGCTTTCTGCAGCAACGCCACGGCCAGAACGTCCGACGGCTGGCTGGCCATCGTGATGACGTACGCGCCGAGGGATTCTCGCGGAATTGCGGCGATCGCGCGAAACGTGCGCAGATCCTCCTGCGCGTCTTCATCGAGCGCGAGATCGCCCGGAATCAGTGGTCGCTGCGCAGCGAGCTGGCGCAGGAGGAACTCCTGCCGCTGCTCTTCGGACCACTCCGAGTAGCTGCCGATGCCCGTGCCGATACCAGCGCTGCGCGTGATGGCATCGAGGAGCGCCGTGTGTCGCGCCGAGTCCTGCCGCACATCGAGCCGCACCAGCGTGAGACCGAAACACTGCACGCGACGGATGAGATCGAGCAGCCGGCCTCCGGCAAGAATCCCATTGCCAGTCTCGATCAGCGATCGATGGCAGCGCAGCAAAGGCTCGAGAAGGTCGTGCGCATTCTCGAGCGGCAGACTCACGGAATCCCGTTTTGCAAGAGCGCTCTCGATCAACTGACGCGTCATCAGCAATCGATCGCGTACCTCCTTCAACACCGCGCGATACGGCTCGCGGACCTGCGGCAGCTCCGCGGATCCCGACTTCATCGAAAGCTCCGACCGCAGTTCTTCGACTTCGCGGAGATAGAGATCAGCGGCCATCCACCGCGCCAGCAAACACGCATCGACCGTGACCGCGGCGGTGACGTTCGGATTGCCGTCACGGTCGCCGCCGATCCACGAGCCGAAGCGAATCGGCGTGGCGTCGAGCGGCAGAGCGCGGCCCGTCTGTTTCTCGAGCGCCTCATCGAGGATGCGCAGATAGCGCGGCAGCGCGTCGAACAGCGTCTGCTCGAAAACGAACAGCCCTCCCTTCACCTCGTCGAGCGGCGACGGTCTTTCGTGCCGCACCTCGTCGGTCTCCCACGCCGCCGTGATCTCGCGGCGCAATGCGTCGACCGTTTCGCGCGCTTCGGGAATCGTCACGTCCATGCGATCGCGCTCCGCGAGCAGGTCCGCGATGCGCTTGTATTTCTGCAGCAACGTCCGCCGCACCACCTCGGTTGGATGGGCCGTGAGCACCAGTTCGATGCGCAGCGACGTCACCGCGTCGAACAGCGTGTCCGCGGAGATGCCGTTCGCGCGGAGACGCCCGAACACCTCATCGCACGATCCCGGCTGTGGCGATGCTTCCGGGTCGCGTTGATACTCCCGCCGCCTGCGCACGCGATGATGCTGCTCGGCGATGTTGGCCAGGTTCAGAAAATGCGCGAACGCCCGCGCCACCGGCAACGCCGCATCAGTCGGCTGTGACGCCAGCAATTCCGCCAGCCGATCGAAGTCCGCCGCATTTCCCGCACGTCCGCTCTTCGCCAGCGCACGCACGCGCTCCACCATGTCGAAGAGCTCCGTCCCTTCCTGCGCGCGCAGCGTTTCGCCAAGGAGATCGCCGAGGAGATGCACATCGTCGCGGAGAGGCTGGTCGGAAGGACTGGACATCAGGCGAAGTGTATGTGCTCCGCCAATGTAGCGCGCTGATTGCAGTGAGCAGTCGTATGAAACGTTTGCTGTTGATTCTGATGCTCATCCTTCCGCTCGCTTGCCGCGAGAATCAATCGCCGGAATCAGAAGTAACGACGGGCACAACGGCAACGACCGAAACGAGCGTAACGACCATCACCCAAACGGCCTCGACTGGAGCCACTGCGACCGAAACGACCGCGACGGTCCCTTCGCCACCTTCCGTGACCGGACCGAAGTTGAGGCCGGTCGATGAGGCCACGAGCGATCCATCCCTCGTCGCGTTCCGCAACGAGCTTCTGGCGGCGGTGCGCCGGCGCGATGCCGATGCAGTGGTCGCACTTGCCGATCCAAAGATCCGTACCTCATTCGGCGACGACGGCGGCGCTGCGGCATTCAAGCGCAATCTCGCGCAACCGGGGACATGGGAAGACTTCGAGATGTTGCTCACACAAGGCGGGAAGTTCGTCGGCGAAGGGCCGAGTCGCTCGTTCTGGGCGCCGTACGCGTTCAGCGCCTTGCCGGACGATCAGGACGCGTTCATGGCGCTGGTCATCACCGGCGAGAACGTGCCGCTGCTCGAATCAGCGGACAAGAATGCGCGCTCCATCGCAACGCTCTCGTACGACGTCGTGCAGCGCACCGGCGACATCGGCCGCGACATCGGAGACTGGCACAACGTGAAGACAGCCGATGGCCACAGCGGCTGGGTCGAATCGCGATTCGCCCGCAGCCCCGTCGGCTATCGGGCCGGGTTCCTCAAAAACAAAGACGGGAAGTGGCAGATCAACGCGCTCGTGGCGGGAGATTGATCGCGATGGCGCGAACCGCAGCAGTGGCGCTGTCCTCGACGATCGAGCAGGGCTCGGTGACGATGCTCTACCGGCCACGCATCGAGGAACAGAATCAGGACCTCGGCGATGTGCAGCGTTTGCTGATTCTGTTGAGCCCTGAAAATGGCGCCTTCGACCGGCTGATCGCAGTTGGGCGCAAGCGCTTGCCGCGCTCGCTCCATCACGCCCGCTTCTGGGGCTTCGTCGATCTCGTGCTCACGGCGGACGACATGAACGCCGCGCTGAGCGCGCATGTGTACGCGCCGGGGTTGCGCCAAATGCCGGCCGCGCGCGCATTCGCCTCGGGCTCGTATGAGATCGCCACGCATCGCGATCACGCACACCTGCGATGGCACGTGGCGCGAATCACCGACGACGATCCGATCGCATTCGAAGCCGACGTCGAGAGCGACGCCAATTACATCGTCACGATCGCCAATCCCGATCCGGCCGCATGGGACCTCACCGAACCGCCCAACCTGCAGACCGCGCTCTTCGACGACCTCGAGCTCCACGTCACCCTCCCCGCGCCGTACCCGCCCAACCTCCAGCAACGCTTCGGCAACCGCCGCTACACCGACCTCGACACACTCGAATGGCTCGACCATCCCGGCGCCGAGCTCGTCTTCGCCGGCGCCGGCGATTGACTCTTGCGTGCCTCGTACCGCGTTAGCGGTACAGAGAGGGTAGCCGTGGGTTGCGCGCGCAGACGCGCCACCCACGGACAAGAACGTATTTGAAGTCGCACCGCGTAGCCGGTGCGGAGAATCGAACAAGACGATCAGCTCTCCGCACCACTGACGTGGTGCGACTCGAGAATGCAACCTTCTTCCGGGGGTAGCGCGTCTACGCGCGCGACCTCCGGCTACCGTCTCCGTACCGCTAACGCGGTACGTGCCGCCTCTGGCGGCTTAGCCGCGTTGCGGCGAGCAGGCGGATGCGGAGAGCATCAGCTCCCGGAACATAATCCCGGCATGCACGAGAAACGCGGCCGCGGCCGTCCGCGACGGGAAGGCGCTGACGAGGAGATCCTTCGCGCGACGCGCGAGCTGCTCGCCGAAAACGGATACGCCTCGTTCAACGTCGATCTCATTGCGGCGCGCACCGGCATTGCCAAGACCACGATCTATCGCCGCTGGTCCACCAAAGGCGCGCTCGTCGCGGCGGCCATCGACTCGCCTCCAGTAGCCATCGACGCTGATGCGATCGTCGAAGAGGCCGCATCGCTTCTGGCATTCCTCGACCATCTCGACGCCGATGCCATCGAAATCATCCGCGCCGTCCTCACACCGCGACGCGAGCGGTTGCTGCAGGCCACGGACAGAGACACCGCCGACATGCTCTTCGGCGCAATCCTCGCGCGACTCGTCCTCGGTGATGCGCGATAGCCGCGGAATGTGCGCCGCAGGAACGCAGTTCGCGTAAACTGGAATCGGTCCGTTTCTATTGAAGAAACTCGTCATCCTCCTTCTTGCCTTGGGCGTGTCGGCTTCGGCCGCCGCCGGTCCGATTTTTCGGAATCCGCTGCCATTTCCGTTCCCTACCGGCGGCTTCTGGAATTTCATCAAGGCCGACTTCGACGGAAACGGCTATGCCGACGTCCTCGTCACCAGCATTGATGAGGATTCGGAACTCGTCGTGCACCTTTCCAACGGCTCCGGTCCTTTCGCACCGCCGGTCACTACTCCGGCGCCCGGGAACAAGAATCCGGGGATCGGAGACTTCAACGGCGACGGCAAAATCGACGTCGTCGTTCCTTCTGTCGCGCAGAAGCTCGTCACCGTCATGCTCGGTAACGGCGACGGAACGTTTCTCGCCGGATCATCCTTCAGCACCGTTTACGAGCCTCATACGATTCTCGCAGGCCGGTTCAACGGCGATCAGCACCTCGATCTCGTGGTTGCGATGACTCTTTCCTCGAACCGCTTCGCGTACGTCTATTTCGGAGACGGCACGGGCCATTTTTCCGGCGGCCTCGCGACGAACATCACGCAATCGCTCCTCCACTACCCGCCTGTCGACCTGAATGGCGACAACAAGACGGATCTCATCGGCGAATCGCGCCTATTCCTCGGCGATGGAGCCGGTGGCTTCACAACGATGCCCACGACTGCAATCGGCACCGATGTCGTAGTCGATGATTTCAATCACGACGGCAAGCGCGATCTCGCCAGCGTCTCCGGCAGTTCTTACAACGAGGTCGTCTGGGTCAGCCTCGGCAACGGTGACGGCACGTTCCAGAGCACCGTCTCGTACCCGGCCGGTCACGCGTACCAGTCGATGGATGCGAGTGACCTCAACGGCGACGGTCATGCCGACCTGCTCGTCTCCGGGAGCACAGGCAGCAGCACCGTGGGCGTCCTGCTCGGAAAAGGGGACGGGACGTTCCACCCGGTGGAGCTCTGGCTGAGCAATGCGTCGCCGTTCATGATCTTAGCCGACGACTTCGACCGCGACGGCAAGGTCGATTTCGTCACCGCCATCGATGAGGAATTGCGCGCATTGTCATTCGTGCGCGGTAACGGCGATGGCACTTTCGCGGCCTATCGCGCATTCCGCCCGGGCACCTATGTCTGGTACGGCGTTCCAACAGATATGAACGGCGACGGCAAGCAGGATGTCGTCGCCCTGCAGGAACATGACGACCAGCCATGGGATCTCGCGGTGCTGATCAACGACGGCTCCGGAAAACTTGCCGCGCCCATCCTCAGCCCCAGCGGCGCGGGTGGGCAGTACGGCCCGGCGTTGGCGATCGGCGACCTCAACAACGACGGCAAGAGCGACGCCCTGGTAGCTGACTTCAGTTACGGCGGATCGGTTTACAGAACGTTCCTCGGAAACGGCGACGGGACGTTCGCGGCGCCGGTGGTGTTCAGCATCCCGGCGACCGGACGGATCAAACTCGGACACTTCAACGGCGACAGCAATCTCGACCTGTACGTCGATGACCTCTGGAATTCTGCAAAGGTTTTTCCCGGACTCGGGAACGGGGCGTTCGGCGCGGGCATCCAGTCCAGCATCTTCGACGGCTGGTTGTTCGGAGACCTCAACGGCGACGAAGTGCTCGACGTCGTCACCGATACCAGTCTCTACAAAAGAGTCGGCATCAATGACGGCAGCGGCCAGTTCACCCCCCATCAACTCACTCAGGATGACGCCCAGCCGAGGGCCCTGGGCGACTTCAATGGCGACCAGAAACTCGATCTGCTGAGCACGACTTCCCTCGGAACGCAGGTGCGGCTCGGGAACGGTGACGGCACGTTCGGCGCGCCGCTGAATGTGGCCATGCTTCCGGAGGTGTCGTCTTACTTGCACAACGAGCCGGTCACGGTGGCCGACTTCGACGACGACGGCGAAATGGACGCCTCGATCGGCCTGTCGGTCTTTCTCGGCAACGGCGACGGCACGTTCCGCGCGCGGGCGCGATTCCGGACGTTCGGCGTCGACTTCGCCCACGCGGCCGATATGGACGGTAACGGTTCGCCCGATCTCGTGGCGACGAGACAGTCGGGCGATATCCACGTCCTTCTCACGCGCACGACCAACGACCCGACCGCGATCTCGTCGATCACAGTCTCTCCGGACAAGAGCGTCGCCGCTTACGCGGAGCCGGTGACCTTCACCGCGACCGTAACTGGTGGCACGGTGGCATTGTCGGGGAACGTGACATTTGCGCTGGACGGTGTACCGATCGCAATCATCGCAGTCGAAGAGGGCCAGGCCACGTTCAAGAGCCCCTTCGCGGTCGGCGCTCACACCATCACCGCCACCTATCACGACGAAAACTATCTCTCCTCCACCGCTTCGACCGGACTGACGATCACGAAAGCGAAAACGGCCGTTACCATCACCGGCTCGCCGAACCCGCAGGCGCAGGGCTTCACGGTGGCGATCACAGTGAGCCTCTCTGTGGTGCAGGGCGCCGGATTTCCGTCTCCGGCCGTCATGACTCTGCGCGACGGAGACACACCGCTGCCGGTGACGCTCATCAACGGTCGTGCGTCGATCAATACGCTGTCGAAGGGCTCCCACGTGATCAGCGTCGACTATCCGGGCGACTCGAATTACGAGTCCGCGACCGCCAGCTACACGCAGATCATCACCAACCCACTGCCGATCATCCGGATGCAGGCGACACCCAGCGTCGTCATGGCCAACAGTCCGGCCACATTCAACGTCGACTTTCCGTGGTCGGCCAACGTCACCGGCTCCATTGCCTTCTCGGTCGACGGCACTCCTCAGAGCGTCGTCACGCTCGTCAACGGCGCGGCCACGTTCCAAAGCTCGTTCGCCTGGGGCTTTCATACTGTGACGGCCCACTACGCCGGCGACGACACGTGGGGGGAAACAGAGACGAACGTCCGCTTCAATGCCCACGCCGGTTCGTGGGGAACGCCGATCGTGATCGATGCCCAGCGCCTGGACACCTCCTCCGTCGTCGTGAGGTTTTCCCGCATCGTAGGCGCCGTCAGCTACACGCTATGGCGCAAGACCACGTTCACCGCTCCATGGCAGTTGGTATCGATCGCATCTCCGGACGAGTGGTGGGAGTTCAACTTTGCTTCGTCGATCGGCGCCGTCAAGAGCGCGCTCTTCGCCGTGACGGCCAAGAACGACAGCGGCAACG
This sequence comes from Acidobacteriota bacterium, assembly GCA_030775085.1. Classification (GTDB taxonomy): domain Bacteria; phylum Acidobacteriota; class Thermoanaerobaculia; order Gp7-AA8; family Gp7-AA8; genus QHVT01. The sequence goes on from JALYJW010000042.1 coordinate 39,620, forward strand.
TTTCGCCGATGAGTGCGCCCGATCTCGCCACCACGGTGATGTTCACCGACAATCTTCAGCCGAATCTCACGACGGTCAAAGCGCAACAGATGATTGAGCTCCGTCTGGCCATCGGCGCCGTTCGTACGTTCGCCGGCCTGGCCGCTTTTTCGTACTCGAGCACGATCGCGGCCGGACAGCCCATTCGCGCGGCCGACATGCAGGAGATGCGCACGGCCCTCGCGCAGGCACGCACCGCCATTGCTTTCCCCACCATCGCCTTCACCGACCCCACGCTCACGCCGTCGGCGTCCGTGATCCGCGCCGCACACGTTGCCGAATTGCGCGCCGGCGCGAACTAAAGATCCGCGCCGAAATTCACGCCGTCGTTTTCTTGAACCGCGCCACTGCCAGCGCGATGATCAGGAACGTGTAGAGCGCGAGCAATCCAGTCGGTTGCCACAGCTCGGTCAGCGATGCGCCGCGGAGGACGATGCCGCGAATGACTTCGATGAAGTATTTCGCCGGGATGACGTTCGAGATCCATTGGAAGATCAGCGGCATGCCGGCGATCGGGAAGACGTAGCCGGAGAGGAAGACGAACGGCAGCAGGAAGAACATCGACATCTGCGTGGCCTGCATCTGCGTTTGGGCGATGGTGGAGATCAGCATGCCCAGTCCGAGGACCGCGGCCATGAAGAGAAAACCGACGATGTAGAGCTGCAGCACGGAGCCGGCGATCTCGATCTTGAACAGAAAGCGCATCAGCAGCAGCGTCAGCGTGAACTGGAAGTAGCCGATGACGATGAACGGCAGGATCTTGCCGAGGATCAACTCCCATTTGGTGGCGGGCGTGACCTGCAGTTGTTCGAGCGTGCCGCGCTCGCGCTCGCGCACGATGGCGCTGGCGGTGAACTGGATGAGCGTGAACGTGAGGATGATGGCGATGAGGCCGGGGATGATGAAGCGCGAGGTGCGCAGGTCGGGGTTGTACCAGGGGCGCACGCGGACATCGAGCGGCAGTTGCCGGTGCTTCCATCCCGCGCGTTGCGCGAGCATGCGAATCGACGTGGTCTGCGCGATGCCGGCCATGATCGACATGGCCTGCGACGAGGTGGTGGTGTCGGATGCGTTCACGATCAGAAACGCCTCGGAAGGCTGGCCGCGGTGGCGGTTCTTGCCGAAGTCGCGATCGAAGACCAGCCCCACCGACGCGTTGCCGCTGTCGAGCTCCGCGCGGATTGCGTCGAGGGAGTCGACGTACTTGACGACATCGAAATAGTCCGTGCCCGTCATCCGCGCCACCAGCTCGCGGCTTTCGTAAGAGCGACTCTCATCGAGTACGACCGTCTGCAGATGCTTGACGTCGTAATTGATGGCGTAGCCGAAGACGAGCGTCTGCATGACCGGCACGAGCACGATCATGCGCAGCGTCATCTTGTCGCGCTTCAGTTGCAGGAACTCTTTCCAGGTCAGGGCCAGCAGGCGTTTCATGCGGTCACCGCTACTTTCACGCCGGCGCGTTTGCGCGCCAGCGATACGAATACGTCTTCGAGTGAAGGCTCCGCCTCTTCCGCGGCGCCCCACCTTGCGAGCAACTGCCGCACGCGTCCGCCCTGACCTTCGCCGGCCACCGCGCGGACTGTGAGACCGAAGAGATAGACGTCTTCGAGCGCCGGATCGCGTTGCAGTTCTTTCACGATTGCGAATGGATCGACGTCGCTGCGTACTTCGAGGATGCGATCGCGCAAGTCGTGTTTGAGCTCGGACGGTGAGCCGTTTGCGATGAGCGCTCCATCGAGAATGAACGCCAGCCGGTCACACTGCTCGGCTTCGTCCATGTAGTGCGTCGTGACCAGCACCGTCATACCGCGATCGGCGGCCAGCTCGTAGATCAGGTCCCAAAACAGGCGCCGTCCGCGCGGGTCGACGCCGCCGGTCGGCTCGTCGAGGAAGAGCAGCTCGGGCTCGTGCAACAACGCGGCGGCGAGCGCGACGCGTTGGCGCAGTCCAGTCGAAAGTCCGTCGGTGAGTTGATCGCGGATCTTGTCGAAACGAAGCCGCTGCGCCAGCGTGTCGATGCGCGCGGCGATCTGCGCGCGGTCGAGTCCGTAGATCATTCCGTAGAAGCGCAGGTTCTCTTCAACGGTGAGATCGAGGTAGAGCGAGAACTTCTGACTCATGTAGCCGAGGCGCGACTTCCATCGTTCGGCATCGCGCGTGACGTCCAGTCCTTCGAAACCGGTAATGCGTCCCGAAGTCGGCGTGAGCAGGCCCGCGAGCATGCGGATCGTGGTCGACTTGCCGGAACCGTTCGGCCCGAGGAACCCGAAGACCTTGCCGCGGTGCAGATCGAACGACACGCGATCGACGGCGGTGAATGTGCCGAACCTGCGCGTGACCGCGTCGACGCGAATGAGCGAGTCCGCGGCCGTCACTCGTCCTCTCCTTCTTCTCCCGCCAGCACGAACACGTCTTCGAGGCTCGGCGCCAACGCACGCACATCTTCCTCGGCGACGATGCTGCGCAGCACTTCGCGAACGCGGGGCAATAGTTCCGGACCGGTGCCTTCAGCGCCGCGCGCGTGCAGCATGGTTCCGAAGAGCGAGAGGTCGTCGATCTCGCGCATCGGTTCGAGAATGCCGCGCACTTGCAGTCGATGCGACGTGCGGATCTCGAACAACGGCCGGTCGTACGTCTTGAGGATTTCCTGCCGCGTGCCGACGCTGGAGATGCGGCCGCGATCGAGGAAGGCGATGCGCGTGGCGTACTCGGCCTCGTCCATGTACGGCGTGGAGACGACGATCGTGAGTCCGTCGTGATGCAGTTGATTCAGCAGCGCCCAGAATTCACGCCGCGATACCGGATCGACGCCCGTGGTCGGTTCGTCGAGCAGCAACAACCGCGGTTGTGTGAGCAGCGCGGCCACGAGCGCCAGCTTCTGCTTCATCCCGCCCGACAACGCACCCGCCAGTCGCTTGCGAAAGCGATCCAGGCCAACGCGCTCCAGCAAATCCGCAGCACGTTCATTGGCAACGTTCTTCGGTACGTCGTACAACTTCGCGCGCAGCCAGAGGTTCTCATCGACGGAAAGCTCTTCGTACATCGCGAACCGCTGCGGCACGAACCCGAACGTCCCTCCCTTCTCCACTTCCACCGTGCCCGAAGTCGGCTCGAGCACACGCGCCACGATTCGAAAGAACGTCGTCTTCCCCGCACCGTCGGGACCAATGAGCCCGAACAACTCGCCCGATTCGACGCGCAGCGAGATGCCATCGAGCGCAGTCTTCGCGCCAAAGCGGCGAGTGAGGTTGGTGGCGGTGATCATGGGGTGGCTCGCATGTATGCACCTCTAGAGCGAGAGCCGCCCCTCACCCTAACCCTCTCCCCGGAGGGGAGAGGGGAC
>JALYJW010000043.1 GCA_030775085.1 Acidobacteriota bacterium
GAAATGCCGGCGCGTCTCCGCGGCAGCCACATCCACTCGCTTCGCCATTTCCGCGACAGATACATCCATACGCGTCGCCAATGCCGCGGCAGACTCATCCACTCGCTTCGCCATTTCCGCGACAGACACATCCATTCGCGCCGCCATGTCCGCGGCGGACACATCCATTCGCGTCGCCATTTCCGCGACAGACACATCCATTCGCGTCGCCATTTCCGCGGCAGACACATCCACTCGCTTCGCCATTTCCGCGACAGACACATCCATTCGCGTCGCCATTTCCGCGGCAGACACATCCATTCGCGTCGCCATTTCCGCGGCAGACACATCCACTCGCTTCGCCATTTCCGCGGCGACCGAATCGAAGTGCTGTCGTATCTCCGCAGAATTGGCTTCCAGCAGGCGTTTCAGATCGGCTTCATCCATCGAAAAGATCTTACCTCGGTTCAAAAAAAAACGCCGCTTCGTGAGAGCGGCGTTTCGCTTCGCGACACAACACGTAGAACCTCAATCCCGCGACGGCACGGACACTTTCCCGCTCACGCGCTCGTAGTCGATATGTCCGCTGCCTTTGCGGCCGACGGTGAAGCTGCCGCCAACGTCGGCGACTTCGACGGAGCCGGAGCCGTCTTCGTCGATCGCCACGTCGCGTTTTACGTTTTTGATCGTGATCGAGCCTGAACCGTCATCGCGGATGTGCAGGGAGCCTTCGACGCGCGCCACGGAAATCGCGCCGGAGCCGTCTTCGATCTCGACGCTGCCGCTGACGTTGCGCACGGAGAGCTCGCCGGATTCATCTTCGACCTTCACGCTCCCGGCGACCGTGTCGACTTCGATCGAGCCGGAGCCGTCGTGAATCACGAGCGATCCGCGGACGTCGCGTACTTCGATGGAGCCCGAGCCGTCTTCGATCTTGGTGGCGCCGGTGTGCGCGACTTTGATCCATCCGCTGCCGTCATCGATCTCGACCGGCAGTCCGGCCGGCAGCGTGACGGCGAAATCGAGACGCGCCGAGAAGAATCCGAAGACGATCGTTTTTTCCGGAATGTTCGCGTCGATGTGAAGCTCGGAGCCGGACTTGCGCAGCGAGAGGGTCATGCGCGGGAGGAAGTCGTCGTCGGACGTGCAGGCGGTGCCGTCGGCCACGATCTGCGTCGCACCGTCGGTTCCTTTCACATCGAGCGATCCCGATTCGGCGTGGATCACGACCTTGGTGATCCCGGCGGCCGGCGTGGCCACCTTCCGCTTCGTCGTGTACTTGCAATCGTCATCGTCGAAAAGTCCGCCCATCGCGGGCACGGTCACGAGTGCGGCCACCGCGGCGATCGCTGCCAGTCTCATCGGAATCCCTCCATCCCGACGTGTACGAAATCGCTCACCTTGGGTTTCAAAAACGGACGGTAGTGCGATACTCCGCGCCCGAATGTTCGACCGCGACCTGCGCCTGAGGCTGGAGACTTTCCTGCGCCCGTTCTACCAGGATCTCGACGGCGCTTCGCGCTTCGACGATGTGGAGCGGATCGCGCGGATCGCACGCAAGCTCTACACGCCTGCCGGCAGCGAAGAGCGCGCATTCGAGCTGCTCCTGCTCTTCCACCGCTTGGGAACGTGGCTGGAGAAGGTCGGCAACCTCTCCCGCACGCTCCTCGGCGTTTCCGGACTCAACGAGATCGAGTTGCGCCAGACCGCCGCCTCGATCCGCCGTCTCGACGCTCCCGTCTCCGACGCCGAGCGCGCCATCGCAGCCGCTGTGTTGATCGACAGTGCCGGCGTCCGCGGCCTGACCGAACAATTCGGCCGCGCACGCCGCGAAGGCAACTCGCTGATGGACGTGCTCCGCGCCTCGCTCTCCGACGCCACTGTCCCCGACTGGCTCTCCCCGCACGCCGAGGAGTGGCTACACGCCCGTCGTGAAGCACGACGCGAAGTGTGCCGCAAGCTGCTGGAAGAACTGGCAATGGAAGACTGGGGCTAGTGACAAGGCTCCAGGTTCGCCAGAAATCCCTCCAGCGCTGAGTACACCTGCTTCGGCTGTTCCAGCCAGGGGAAGTGGCCGGCGTCTTCGATGAGGACGAGGCGCGAGCCTGGGAAGGTGGCGTGGACTTCGGCGGCGCTTTCGAGCGGGTCCTGCTTGCCGTGGATGACGATCACCGGCGCTTTTACCTTCTCCAGACCGGCGCGGAGGTCGAGCGTCATCATCTGCGGGATGATGCCCCAGAACACGCGGTCGTTGAACCATTCATCGTTCATCGAGTCGATGAGCAGTTTCGCCTTCGTGCGGTCGGCGAAATACGCCGGCGTCTTCGCTTTCGTGATCTCGAAGACGGCGCGCTTGTGCTCGTTCTTCAGCTTTTCCGGATCGCTCCATTCCTTGATCGTGGCCTTCTCTTCGGCGGAGAAACGCGCCTCGAGATTCGCGTTGAACTTCGGCACCGCCTGCAGCGTCGGCCCGCCCGAATCGAGCAGCGCCAGGGCGCGGATGCGATCGGGATGTTCGTGCGCATACATCATCGAGAGAATGCCGCCGAAGGAATGCCCGACGAGCGTCAGCTTCTCCTGCTTCAGCTCGCGACGCAGCGCATCGAGATCCGCCACGAGCTTCTTCAGGTCCAACGTGCCGTCGTACTTCGCCAGCGTCGACTTGCCAGTGCCGCGCTGATGAAAGAGCACCAGCGAATACTTCTTCGCCAGCGCATCGGCCACGGGTCGCAGGTACTCGGGCGAAAAGCCCGGACCTCCGGAAAGGAGCACCACCAGCTCCCCTTTGCCAACGACGTCGTAGTGCAGCGTGACGCCATCGTCGGACTGAAACGTGGCAGCGGACAACGGAAGTGCGATGACAAGAGCAAGAAGAAGCCGGCGCATTTGCCGGGAAGTGTAACGCGTGAATAATGCGCGCGTGCCTCATCCGCGCGTCACCGTCCTGACGACCGTCTACAACGGCGCGCGTTATCTCGAAGAGGCCATCGACAGCATTCTCGCCGAGGAATTCACCGACTTCGAGTACGTCATCGTCGATGACGGATCGACCGACGGGACCGCGGAGATCCTGGGCGGCGCCGCCGCGCGCGATCCGCGCATCGTGCTGTTGCGCAACGAGACCAATCGCGGCATCGCCGCGTCGGCCAATCGAGGTTTGTCCGTCGCGCGCGGCGACTACATCGCCCGGCTCGATTCCGACGACATCTCCATGCCGGGACGTTTCGCGCGTCAGGTGTCTTTGCTGGACGGGCGTCCCGAGGTGGCGCTCGTTTCGATGAACTACGAAACGATCTCCGCGGATGGCGTCGTGATGGCGTGTTCCCACCGCGATCATCCTTCGATCGTCGTGGAGTATCTGCTCAACTTCAGCAATGCCCTCGGCGGTCACAGCCAGGTGATGTTCCGGCGCAGCGCGGTCGAGGCCGCGGGTGGTTACGACGAGACGTGCGCAGCCGCGCTCGATTCCGATCTCTGGACGCGCATCGTTCGTCACGGACGGATTGTCGTGCTCCCCGAGATCGGCATGCGCTATCGCGTCCACGACCAGAGCGTTTCAGCGCGCGCGCGGGACACGCAGATCGCCATCGGCAAGCGCGTCATGCAGCGAACGCTCTCGCATTACCTCGGCCGTTCATTGAGCGACCATGAAGTGCTCGCGGTGATCCACGCATGGCGTCCGCTGCCGAGCGCCGTCGATCCGAAACTCGCGGACGGGATCTTGCGGGAGGCCTATCGGATCTTCTGCGGGCGCGAAGCCAAAGACGATCCGCGCGCACGTCGCATCGTCCGTGCGATCAAAGCAAAGCGGCTCGTGAACACCGCCGTGCTGCTGCTCGCGAAGGGGGATGTCGCGCATTCGCTGCAGCATTTGCTTCAGGCGCTGCGTTGGAATCCGCTGAGGGCAATCGCGCGGGTGATGCGCGTGAGCTGGTTCGTCGTGAAACAAAGATTGAGCCGTTGAGCAACTTCAATTGCTCAACGGCTCGAGGGCTTCCTACCGCGAATTCACATCTCTCACGAGATCCATGCGCTGTGCCCAGAGCGTGGAGCCGTTTGTATCGCGGACCACTCGCACCTCGATCACGTCACCGCGTTCGAGGCCGCTCACCGCTTCACTGCGTCCATTCACGTTGATACCGACGTTCGCGTCGTAACGGACGATGGTGCGGCTGGTCGTGCTGCCGGTGTTGAAGCTGGAGATCCAGTTCGTCGATTCGAGCTCGATGGTGCGGTTGACCGTGTCGACACTGCGTACCGTTCCGCGGATCGTCGCTGTCTGCGTCGCGCCGCTGCCGCTGCCATCGATGCTTCCGGCGGAGCCGGTGCCACCGACGCTGCGGATGACTAAAATGTTCCGCGCCACGAAACGGCCGTTGCCGAGGTCGCGGACGCGAATGTCGATCTCATCGCCGCGCTCGAGGTCGACCGGGTTGTATGACTGATTGTTGTATCGGACCGGGGTGTTCGCTTCGAATTCAACGAACGTCGTCGTGCCGGAGCCGCGGTCCAGTTCGATGGTGCGGCGCGAAGTATCGACGTAACGGACCGTTCCGCGGATGTTCATTTCATCCGAGCTCGACGGATACGTCGGAGACGTTCCCGACGAGACATCGCGAAGCACCGTGAAGGACTCGGCCGTCAGATTGTTGCCGGACTCGTCCACGCGAACCGCAACCTGATCGCCGCGCTCGAGGTCGGTCGGGCGATAGTTCTGTCCGTTGTACTCGACCGGTGTGCCATCTTCGTAATAGACGCGTACCGCACTGCCGCCGTTGGACAGCATCGACGTGTATCCGGTGACATTGGTCAGATAGATCGAGCGGCTGTTGAGGTCGACGGAATCGACCGTCCCTCGAATCTCATAACGCCCCTGTGGCTGTTGTCCGGAACCGCCGCCGCCGAGGATATCGCCCATGGAACCGCATGCAGCCAGCAGAACGAGCATCAAGCTCGCCGCGGCCAATGATTTTGTTGTCTTCATGATCGTGTTCTCCCGATGCTCCAGAGAGCAGGAAGTGTGCCCTGCACCTTCGTGAGCAGCCGCGTTCGCCATGCCATACTTCGCGAATGCGCAACGTACTGTTCACCTGCTTCGTTCTTTTCGCTGCGTTGCGCATCGATGCGCGGGACCTGCAGTGGCGCGATCTCACGGTGCATGCGGAGCTGCAGAATGACGGCGCGCTGCGCGTGTCCGAGCGCCACACCATGGTCTTCACCGGCGATTGGAATGGCGGCGAGCGAGCGTTCCGCGTCGAGCGGCATCAGATTCTCGCCATTCACGGCATGACGCGCACTACGGCCGACGGCTCGACGTTTCGTCTCGACGATGCCGAGATCGGAACCGTCGATCACTATCAGTTGATGGATGGAAACGTCCTTCGCTGGCGATCGCGCGCGCCGACCGATCCCGAATTCGATCGCACAGAGATCGTCTACACGATCGACTACAGCCTGCAGCGCGTGCTCGTTCCGTCCGCGATCCCGGGCAGCAATGCATTCGACCTGAAACACGACTTTGCATTCGCGAATCGTCCGGGCAACATCGAAAACTTCTCCCTCACTCTCGATCTGGCTTCGGACTGGAGCTCGCCGATGGGCCGGCGCATTCAACGCCGCGCGTCCCAGCTCGTGCCGGGCGAGAGTTTTGAGCTGGTGATTCCACTCGAGTTTCAAGGCACGACCGCGCCGACATCCGAGGGATACGGGAGAGCGCTCAGCAACCGCCTCAAGCCGGCCATTCTGCCTCTGGTCCTGATGCTCCCGTTCTTTGCATTCCTCTGGCGCGAGTGGCGCAGCCGGCAGGAAATCGCGATTGATGAGGGACCGATCGACGAGGCCTGGCTGCAGCGGAATCTGCTCTGGCACGCACCCGAGGTGGCGGGCGCGTTTCTGCATGGCGACGTTGGACCGCCGGAAGTCTCGGCGCTGCTGGCGAGAATGGAGCAGCAGCGCAAGATCCACTCGGAAGTGAAGAGCGGCAAGCGCGGCAAACCGAACCTGCATCTCAAATTGCTCGTACCGCTTCAGCAACTCGACGGCGCCGAGTACATGATCGCGCAGAAGATCTTTCGCAAGCGCGATGAAACGAACACCGAGGAACTGCGGCAGGTCTACCGCGCCAGCGGATTCGATCCGCCCGCGGCCATCCGCAACAGCGTCCTGACCGCGGCGATGGTGATCGCGCCGATCGAGACGAAGAAGAAACGATATCGGCCCGGCATCGTGCTGGCGGTGGCGGGACTGATTGGCACCATCGCCGCGGGCATTCAGGAACCGGCCAGCTTCCTGGTGATGTTCGTGATTCTCTTCGGCGGAGCGGGGCTGGCCGTCCTCGGCATGCCGGCCGCGCAGAAGTGGCGCAAGTCGCGGACGACCGGATCGCTCCTGCGTATCGCGCTCGTGCCGGTCGTGGCCGTAATGATGGCCGGGTTCATCCAGCGCGCGTTCGTGCCGGTCGATGCCCCGTCGGGCCAGTTCACACTTCTGGCGACACTCGCGCTGGCGACCTCGTGGCTCGGCCTCTTCCTGATGATCCTCGCCGAAGCCGGAGATGTGCTGGCACCCGAAACAGCGACGATTCGCAAGACCCTCGCACGTGCGCGCGACTTCTTCCGCAACGAACTGAAGAAACAGAATCCGGCCATCCGCGATCAATGGACGCCGTGGCTCATCGCTCTCGGCCTCAACCGCTCCATCGCATCCTGGTGGCGATCGCATGGTGGAGAGGCGACCAGCGGCGCGACTTCGGGGGTCTCCTCGACATCTTCATCGACGTCATGGAGTGGCTCGGGCAGCGCGGCATCAACGTCCGCATCACCCACCTTCACCGCATCCGGCGGCGCATTCGGAGGCGCAGGTGCGAGCGGAAGCTGGGGCGTCGCCGCCATGGCGCTTGCGACGCCGATCAGCGCTCCCTCATCGAGCGGAGGAAGAAGCGGTGGAGGCTCCGGATCGTCTTCCTCATCGTCGTCCTCTTCCTCGTCCTCATCGTCTTCCAGCAGCTCGAGCGGCGGCGGTGGCGGTGGCGGTTGGTAATTGCAAACAACCACCAGCGATGACCAACATACGTCGCCGTATTGACGTGAGTATGTCTTGCAGCGCATGATGACCATGCGTCGTTCCCCAAAAAATGAGCGTTCATGGCCGGATTACGCTCGTTGCAGCCTTCCGTTCCCGCCTCCACCGCCCGTGGAACATGGAATTACGAAATGCACGACGAAGACGCACTCATCCGTAACGAACAGTGCTTCCGCCTCGCCTCTCGAGCCACAAACGACGTCATCCGCGACTGGGACATAGAAAGCGGATCGACCTGGGTCTGCAACGCGCTGACGACGGTCTGGGGTCATGCTGTCGATGTTGCCGGCATCACCGCGGCGTGGTGGGAAGCGCACATCCATCCGGACGATGTGGCGGGCGTCCGGGAGTCGCTCGAACACGCCTTCCGGTCGAACGACGAACGCTGGTCCGCCGAATACCGCTTTCGGCGCGGCGACGGAACGTACGCATTCGTCCTGGAGCGCGGTCTGCTGATCCGGCGCGCCGGGACGATCATCCGCATGGTCGCGGCGATGCAGGACATGACGCCCCGCGTCCACGCCGAGCAGGAACAGCGACTCAATACGCTCGGGCGAATCGCCGCCACGATGGCGCACGACTTCAACAATGTCCTGATGGGCATCCAGCCGTTTGCCGAGCTGGTGCGCAAACGAACCACGGATGCGCGAATGACGCAGGCGGCAAACCAGATCCTCAAATCGGTGACGCGCGGCCGGCGCGTGACGCTGGACCTCCTTCGCATCACGCAGATGGCCGCACCGTCCTTGCGGGAAATCGACCTTACGGAATGGCTCCGGCGCACCGCGGCAGAGATCTCCACACTCATCGGCGAGAAAATCAAAGTCTCCCTCATCGCTCCCGACGAACCGCTTTTGGTGTCGTGCGACGCGTCGCAGCTCGAGCAGGTCCTCACGAATCTGGCCGTCAACAGTCAGGAAGCGATGCGCGATGGAGGAACGCTGACCATCGCTCTCGACTTGGCACCCACGGATACTTCCTCGGTCGAGATCACCGTTCACGACACCGGCGGCGGCATTACTCCTGACGTGCTGCCGCACATTTTCGAGCCGCTGTACACCTCCAAAAAATCAGGTGCCGGCCTCGGGTTGACCGTGGCGCAGCAGATCGTCTCCCGCCACGGCGGCACGCTCTCCGTCGAATCGTCTCCGAGCGCAGGAACGACATTTCGCATCCGTTTGCCACGGATCGTCAGCGCGACCAACGCGAATGCGCCGCAAGAATCTCCTTCGTGTCTCGAGCGCATCCTGCTCGCCGAAGACGACGAGATGGTCGCCGAAGGACTGGTGCAGCTTCTCGCGCTGGAAGGCATCCGCGTGGACGTCGTGACGCACGGTGCTCTCGTCGTCGACGCAGTGGAACGGCTGGCACCCAATGCCGTCATCCTCGACATCGGCCTTCCGGACATGAGCGGCATCGAGGTCTACGAGCGCATCACTGAACGCTGGCCCGATCTCGCCGTCATCTTCAGCAGCGGCAACGCCGACACGACTGCCCTGAGCAACTACCTCGAGCGACCCCACGTACGGCTTCTCCACAAACCGTACGATGTGGATGGACTGATCCAGACCTTGCGCGAGATCGCCTGACCTTTCACGAGCCGCCGCTTGATGGGCTGCCGATGGATGAGCCGCGGATGAACGCCTCGATCTCCGCCGCCGATCGCGGCGATTTTGACAGCAGACGCGGATCGCCCTTCGTGATCAGCAGATCGTCCTCGATGCGCACGCCGATCCCTTCATAGCGCGCCAGCGCGGCGTCGACTCCACGACGCTCTCCCTCGGTCATCTTGTTGTAAGGCGCACTGGCCACGACGTCGGCGCGGCGGACGTAGATCCCAGGCTCGTTCGTGACGACCATCCCCTCTTCGAATGGCCGCAGACGATCGTACACGTCGTGAACCTGCAGGCCGATGGGATGGCCGACGCCGTGCGGGTAGTACATCCGCACCTGGTCCCTTTCGTTCTTCGTGATGAGTCCGAGCTCGAGCAACTCCTCCCCGAGCACTTCCTCGGCGCGGCGATTGACGGCCGAGAAAGAACTGCCCGGACGCATCAACTTCATGCTCTCGCTCTGTGCGCGCAGCACGGCATCGTGAATGGCGCGCTGTTCCGCCGAGAACGTGCCGTCCGCGGGAATCGTCCGCGTGATGTCGGCTGTGTAGCCGTTCACTTCCGCACCGATGTCGATCAGCACGAGACCATCGCGATCGATCGCCGCGTTGTTGCTCTCATAGTGAAGGACGGTCGCGTTGCGGCCCGATCCGACGATCGAAGGAAATCCCCAGCCGTCCGCGCCGCGATCGCGATACGTGAACTCGATCGTCGCTTCGAGCTGATATTCATGCGTGGCCGTCCGCACGCGCCGCATGGCCGCGCGATGCGCCTCATCGGTGATGTCGATGGAGCGCTGCAGCAACGCCAGCTCCGCGGGACTCTTCACCTCGCGGAGGTAAAGCAACTGCGACGAAGCGTCGCGGAACTGCAGCTCCGGATAATCGTTGCGCAACCGAGTCAGCAGATTCTTCACAGGCGCCGCCGTCGCCGCGCGATCGCCGAGGAGCAGCCAGACTACGGCGCGGCCCTCGCGCTGAATCGTCCGGAACGCCGGAAAGCCGGGCGGACGAAACGCGCGATACTCCGTGGTCGGCCCCCACGCCTTGCCGCCGAACAGCGCCGCCAGAAACGCGTCGAACCGATCGTACGGATCGATCTTCGTCACGCCGCTGATCGCCTTGACCGTATCGGTCGTCGGAATCGGCCCCGTCCAAAGCTCGGCCGCCGCATCGAACGGCCGCGTGAAAATCATCTCCCGCCATTCCGGTTCCGAGGGCAACAGCACGAGCGCGGTCTGCCGCTCGTCGAGACCGGTCAGATACTTCAGATCATCATCCTGACGGAACGGCCACTCCACACTCCCATTGCGCGTCACCGGCTCCGGCGAAAGCGCAATGAACACCCCCGCCGGCCCGATCACGCGAGCCAACGCATCGCGCCGCGCCTGATACTCGGAAGGGGCGATGGTTTGCGCGGAGAGTGAGAGTGTGAGGAGAAAAGAGACGAACGCCAGTCGTTTCATGACCGCGACAGCATAACGGCTCCCAATCGGCTCTCGCGACACATCAACCTTAGATCAGCGATTCCTCCCACGCCCACCCGACGGCTTGCCGCCTCGCGAGCTCGGCGCGTTGCTCCTGCCGGGCGCCGGCCGCGATGCTGGCCTGGCTGGCGCCGCACTTCTGCCCGGCGCGCCATGCGCACGCGCGGGTACAGCCGGCGCGCGACGCGCAGGAGCCGCCGGAGCCGCGCCACGTCGTTCCGCCTTGGCCTTGGCCCGCGCACGATCGTCAGCTTTTCTGGCGCGGATCGCCGCGATCCGTTCCTGGATCGGGATCTCCAGCTTCTCGGCCGGTCTCTGTTTGTAATCGAAATCGGGCACGGTCACGCGCGGCAGGCGCTTGCTGATGGCGCGCTCGATGGCGCGCAGATCGGCCTCTTCGTCCGGCGCCACGAACGTGATGGCGTCGCCGGTCATCTCCGCACGCGCCGTCCGTCCGACGCGATGGATGTAGTCCTCCGGGATGTTCGGCACGTCGAAGTTCACCACGTGCGACAGCGCCTCCACGTCGATGCCGCGCGCGGCGATATCGGTGGCCACGAGAATGCGGTACTTGCCCGCCTTGAATCCGTTCAGCGCCTCGGTGCGCTGCAACTGGCTGCGATTGCCGTGAATCCTGGCCACGCTGATCTTCTTCCGCTCCAATTGCTCGAACACGCGGTTGGCGCGGTGCTTCGTGCGCGTGAAGACGATGGCGCTCCGGATCTCGCCGCGCTGCAGCAGCGCTTCCAGCAGCGGCATCTTGAGCTCCTGTGAAACGGGGAAGACCGACTGCGTGATGCCGACCGCCGGCGCCGCCTTCCGTTCGATCGAGATCATGGCCGGGTTCTTCAGCATGTCCCGCGACAGCTCCACGATGGCCTGCGGCAACGTCGCCGAGAAGAACAGCGTCTGACGTTTGGTGGGCAGATGCTTCAGCACGCGGCGGATGTCCGGAAGGAAGCCCATGTCGAGCATCCGATCGGCCTCATCGAGCACGAGGATCTCGAGACCCTCCAGCTTTGCGTAGCCGTACTGGAAATGATCGAGCAGACGCCCCGGCGTGGCCACGATGACATCCACTCCGCTCCGGAATGCATGCTCCTGCGGCCCCATCCCGACGCCGCCGTAGACCGCCGCGCCGGACAGCGGCGTGTGCACCGCGAGATCGCGCAGATGCTCGTCGATCTGCGCCGCCAGCTCGCGCGTCGGCGTCAGGATCAGCGCGCGCGTCGTGCCGCGCTTCTTGCCGATCAGGCGATTCAGGATCGGCAGGAGAAACGCCGCGCTCTTGCCGCTGCCCGTGGCCGCGGCAGCCAATACATCCTTGCCGGCTACGGCCGGCGGAATGGCATCCGTCTGGATTGGTGTCGGGCGTTGAAAGCCCAGTTCTTTGACGCCGCGGAGCAGATCCGCGTGCAGTCCGAATGAGGAAAATGGCATTGGTAACTCTTCTTTCTTTGCGATGGCAGCGCCGGTCCGCGAGCGGGACGGCGAAGGCCGTTCATGACGAGTCCGGCGATATGAGAATGGGAACGTGACTGCCGGAGAGGCCGCCGCCCAGCGTCCGTCGAACGACAGCGGCCTCGTGCGAAAGCACAGCCGGCTGCAACGAACGACCGGATAGTCTCACAGATTGGGCGCTTCTCAGAAAATCGACATCGATGTCTTGGTCGTGAGCAGCTCGAGCGCCATCGTGCCGGCCAGCGAGTTCCCTTTATCGCTGAGCCCCGGTGACCAGACCGCAGCGACGAACTTGCCCGGCATCACGCCAACGACACCACCGCCCACGCCGCTCTTGGCCGGGAGGCCGACGCGATAGGCATAGTCCCCCGCTTCGTCATAGACGCCGCAGGTGAGCATGACCGCATTGACGCGCTTGACCTGACGAGGCGTGGCCACTTCTTCTCCCGCTGAGGACCGGCCGCCATTGGCAAGATAGAAAAACGCCGACGCAAGCTCCCCGCACGTCATGGAGATGGAACAAAGCCGGAAGTACGCGTCGAGTACACGATCCGCATCGTTGTGCAGATTGCCGAATGACTTGAGAAAATGAGCCAGCGCGCGGTTTCGATGCGCCGCCTCCCGTTCCGCCTCGGCCACAGCCAAGTCATAGCCAACTGTCGGATTGGAAGCCGCCATCCGCACGAACTCCAGGATCACGTCCTCACTCTCCCCGCCATGACCGAGGATCGAATCGAGGATTACCAGAGCACCGGCATTGATGAACGGATTGCGCGGAATCCCGCGCTCCACCTCGAGCTGCACCAGTGAGTTGAACGCCGTCCCCGATGGCTCGCGACCAACCCTCTGCCAGATCGCATCGCCCTCCAGCCGCATCGCCAGCGTCAGACTGAAAACCTTGGCAATGCTCTGAATCGAGAACCGCTCGCTCGTATCTCCAATCGCGAAAACATCGCCATCGACCGTCTGCACCACCATCGCGAAACGATCGAGCGGAACGCGCGCCAGCGGCGGAATGTAATCCGCGACGCGCCCGTGCCCTAAGAGCGGCTGGATCTCCTCACGAATCTCAGCGAGAACCTGCTGGTAATCCACGCGGGGCATTCTATGGCGGGCGATCACGGTCCCGGGTCAGGCGGGGTCACACCTTCGTTCTCACCTTCGTTCCGTCCGGGCGGGGTCACACCTTCGTTCCCTGGGCCAGGGGGCAGGCGAACGCGGGGTCACACCTGCGTTCCTTCCTTGCCGACGGGGTCACACCTTCGTTCCTTGCCGAAGAGGGACGGAACGCGGGGTCACACCGTTCGCTTTCGTATGCGCGGGTCGAAGAGCGAAGGCGTGACCCCATCTATGCATCCCCATCTATGCATCCCTTGGCATTCTATGGCGGGCGATCACGGTCCGAATTCGAATCGAGTCTCGCCGATCCAAAGATAGGCGACCCAGTAACCGGCCAGGCCGAGGATCACGAGACCCGCGATCAACAACGCAAGCGAAGGCGCGACGGCGCGATCGAGCTCGGAGACCTGGTCTCGTGGGTAACCGCGGAGAAAGATCCCGTAGGCAATACCTGCCAGCAGCACTCCCGCGATCACATCCAGAACGTAATGCTGCTTCGTGAATAACGTGGACAACGCGACCAGCGCCGCACAGATCATGGCCACGATTCCGAGCTTGCGATGCATGCGAAAGCACGTCAGAGCCGACACGAATGAATGCGCGACATGGAGCGACGGGAAGCAGTTGTACGGAGGATCGGACCCATAGAGAGCGCGCAGACCCCAGACCGCGAACCCCTCGCCGATCACCTTTGCCGGCCGCGGCGCCGACGTCGGATAGACGGCGAAGAAAACGACATAAGCGGTGATCCAGATCAGCAAATATGCGTAGACGGTGCGCCGGACATGCTCCTCATCGCGCACGACAAAGACCGGAAGCAGAATCAGGAAAACGTAAAGCGCGCCATAAACGAGCGCCCATGCCGGCACCAGAGGCAATGCACGATCCAGCGCCAGTTCAGGAGCGTATCTGGTATCGGGCGGCAGCAACTCCGGAATGAAGATGTAAAGCGGAACGAGCGAAACGAGCAGCACCATCGGAACGGTCACACGGTATGGACGGCTCAGCGACTGAGCGACCATGCGCCAACTCGCCGGGATGGACTGGCGCGCGTTCGAAAATTCGCTCGTCACTGGAGTGACCTCGGAATACTCACCGTCAGTCACGTTCGTCGCCGGACTGGTCGTCGTGTTCCGGCCAGCGCAGCCTTCCCACCCACATCATGGCCGCGATCCGTCGAAGGATCGGCTCGCCGTAGTGTTGCCCTTCCGCAAAATCACCACCCGTGGCCCAGTCCTCCATCGACTTCAGAAAATCCCTTGTGGAATGCGCTTCGAAATGCTGCCCCTCCACACATTCCATCCGGTCGTGCCTCCCCCCGTTCCGCTCGTGCCATTCACAGTCCTTGCGAAGCGCAGTGAGAAATGCGTTGAACGACTTCTCGTCGGTCACTTTTTCGATCATTTCGTAAATCGGATGCGGCATCGCTCCCCCTCGTACGTATCTCCGATCGCTGATCAGGAACGATCCGAAGTCTAACGCGCGAAGCCGCTCTTCGACATTGGCGATATCCTTCGTCGCATGTCCCGTCTCTTCATCGCGCTTGCCGTGGCCTCTCTCGCTTCACCACTCGCCGCCGCCGACCTCGATGCCCGCGCCGCCGAGCGCTTCGCCAATCTGGCCCTTGCGTGCGTCCACAAGGAGTATCCGAACAAGATCGCGCACACGATGAGCTCCGACGCGGATGTCGCGCCGCCGCGCACGCTCACGCCTGCGTTCTACGGCTGCTACGACTGGCACTCATCGGTACACGGGCACTGGCTGCTGGCGCGCCTGGCCCGCCAGTTTCCGGATGCGCCATTCGCGGCAAAAGCGCGCGCCGCGCTCGAAAAGAGCATCACGCCGGAGAACATCGCCAAAGAGGCGATTTATCTTCGGGGCGACGGGCGAGCGAGCTTCGAGCGACCGTACGGACTGGCGTGGCTGCTGCAGCTCGGCGCAGAGCTTCGGCAATGGGATCCGGCGCTCGCGCGCTCGCTGCAGCCGCTCGAGACCGCGGCGAACGAGCGGTTGAAGACGTGGCTACCGAAGCTCTCGCGACCGATGCGCGTCGGCGAGCACAGTCAGTCCGCGTTCGCCTTCGGTCTCATTCTCGACTCGACGAACGATCCGGTCCTCGCAGGACTGGTTCGCGATCGCAGCCGGGCCTTCTTCCTCGCGGACCGCAACTGCCCGCTCGCATACGAGCCGGGCGGCGAAGATTTCCTCTCGCCTTGCATCGCCGAGGCGGATCTGATGCGGCGGGTGCTCACGAAGAACGAGTTCGCGGCCTGGCTGAAAAAGTTTCTGCCGAAGCTCGACATCGAGCCCGCCGTGGTCACCGATCCCAAAGATCCGAAACTGGCCCACCTCGATGGCCTCAACCTCAGCCGCGCCTGGATGCTCGAAGGAATCGCATCGGGCCTGCCCGCCGGAGACCCGCGCACGAAGAAGATTCGATCGCTCGCCACACGTCATCGTCAGGCAGGCCTCGCCGCCGTGACCGGCGAACATTACGAGGGAGGACACTGGCTCGGAAGTTTTGCCGTCTACCTGACGACACAGAGAGGATTGCGCTGAGGCTGGAGGGGTTTACCCGCGCGGGATCACACCTTCGTTCTCGGGTCCGGCGCGCGCGGCGGGTCCGGCGCGCGCGGGGTCACACCTTCGTTCTTATGCTGATTTACGCGCGCGGGGTCACACCTTCGTTCCTCGTATACGCGCGGCGTCTCCGCGCGGGGTCACACCTTCGTTCTGGTCACGCGCGGGGTCACACCTTCGTTCTTGCTCGGTCTCCACCCTCATGCCCACAGCTCGTGGATGTCCATGCGCCAGATCTTCCATTCCGAGGAGATTGCCAGCCCGATTCGTCTACTCGCGGAAGACTCCTCGGTTTTCCATGACACCCGAGGGAACCTCGGCGGACTATGGCACGACCACTTCGCATCGAGTTTCCCGGAGCGCTCTACCACGTGACTTCACGCGGCAATGAACAACGGCCCATCTTCCGCGACGACGTCGATCACAGAATGTTCCTCACCTTCCTCGGCAAGGCTGTGCAGCGCTTCGGCTGGAGCCTTACCGCCTGGGTGCTCATGACAAACCACTATCACCTCGTCATCCAAACACCCGAGGCCAACCTATCCCGCGGAATGCATTGGCTCAATGGCTCTTATGCCGGATGGTTCAACCATCGGCACAAACGCTCCGGCCATCTCTTCCAGGGACGGTTCCACTCCTTCCTCATCGAGAAAGAGACATACCTCCGTGAAGTGCTCCGCTACGTGGTGCTCAATCCGGTGCGCGCCAAGATGGTCGCGCATCCCGAGAGCTATCGCTGGTCGAGTTTTCGATCCACCGCTGGCCTCGAGACGGCCAACGATTGGCTTGACGTTCCCTCGGTCCTCGCGCTATTCGATGACGATCCGACGGTCGCACGGCGCCTGTATCAGGAGCTCGTTCTCGCGAAGATCGAAAGCTCCGAGTGTCTCTGGGACAG
The DNA here is from genome assembly GCA_030775085.1 of Acidobacteriota bacterium. GTDB lineage: Bacteria > Acidobacteriota > Thermoanaerobaculia > Gp7-AA8 > Gp7-AA8 > QHVT01. The sequence continues at coordinate 16,217 of JALYJW010000043.1, forward strand.
CGCGGTCAACGGCATCTACCTCGGCACCGACGAATGGGCCAAGCGCATGCGCAAGATCGTCGAGTCGACCCCACGCTCGACCGACCATCCGCTACCGCAACGCGCCGTGGGCCGTCCGAAAATGGCCACGATCGTTGCAGCCGTTTCTCGTGCCGCCTCAAAACGCGCCGCCGAGGTTCTCGCCATGCGAGGAGGTCCACTCCGGCGACTCATTGCATGGATCGGCTGGCATGAAGGACTGACGACTCTCCGATCGATCGCGGCCTCGCTCCGATTGCGAAGTGAAGGACACGTCTCGGGCATGATCCGCCGCTGTGAGCGGGAGTTTGGGCAGGATGCCGTTCTCCTCCGGCACCTCGATCTCGCCCTCGCGTCATTGCGTGCCTGACGCCGTACTCGCTCAACGGAGTTCATCCCATAGGTCAGGCCGGTCCGACTCGCGACTCGGACGGCAATCGCCGACGGTAACCTACACAGCGTGTAGCCAATCAAACCACCGGAGCTATCGACGCTCCGCGTTGACGTCTCGAGCAGCCAGGCTCGGCGGGCCGCTTGACTTCCACCAAGAATCCGACTGGCCCAAATTCGTCGCGAGGCCAAGAGCGAAGGCCTGACCCCCACTCTACTAATCCTCTTCCTCCTCCACTTCCACTTCAATGGGGTCACACCTTTGCTCGTCCTATGTGTGGAGAGCAAAGCCCTGACCCTATGTGACCCCCACGTATGTGACCACCCACGAAACGAAGGACTGACCCCGGCTCGCACACATGCGAGGCGAAGAACGAAGGCCTGACCCCGGCTCGGGCTCGCGAGGCGAAGACCGAAGGCTTGACCCCGTCTCGCGGAGCCCGGCGCGTACAGCGCGCAGAGCGTGCGCGGAGTTGGCCGGCCCTCCCCACCTCCCGTGGATTCTTTGCCTCTCACCCTCTTCGGCGGAAGAATCGTCGGTCCCTTGGACGGACGGAAACCTACGCGCGATTCGCTAGCTCGGCCTTATGCCGAGATGCGCGCGGCGTCCGCGTTTTCGTTTCTCGACAGCGCGGCGTTGCCGGAGGATCTGATGGCCACTGCGGCGCAGAGGGATCTGGCGGCGATGGCGCTGGTCGATGCGAATGGGGTGTATGGGGCGCCGCGGTTTTATGGGGCGGCGAAGAAGATGGGGGTACGGGCATTGGTTGGAGTAGATGTGACGGTGGATGCCAAGCGCCTCACTGTTCTCGTCGAGAATCGCCCGGGCTACCGGAATCTCTGCCGTTTGCTCACGGCCGGTGCCTTGGCTCATCCCAAGGGTGAGGCGCGTTGCTCGTGGAAGTTGATCGAGGAGCATGCGGCGGGGTTGCGGTGTCTGACGCGGGCGGACGAGGCGACGGTGCATCGAATCAGTGGGATTTTCAAGGGGCGGACGCATGTCGAGTTGCAGCGGCATTTCCGGCGGGAGGAGGAGCATGAGAACGTTCGGCTGGTCGATCTTGCGCGAAGGCTGCGTCTACCTCTGGTAGCGACGAATGGGGTTCGGTATGGCCGCGCGGAGGACAAGGAGCTGCACGATGTGCTGACTTGCATCCGCGAAGGGCGCAACGTCGACAATGCCGGTAAGTTGCTGGGAGTGAATCGCGAGCGCCACGTCAAGTCGGCCGCCGAGATGACGCGGCTCTTTGCCGATCTCCCCGAGGCGATTGACGGCGCTTGGGAGCTCGCCAATACGCTCGACTTCACGCTGGCCGATCTCGGCTATCAGTTCCCCGACTATCCCCTGCCTCCCGGCGAAACGAACGACTCTTTCCTGCGCAAGATCACGTGGAATGCGGCCATGGCCCGGTTCCGGCCATTGACGGCGAGAGCGCAGGCGCAGATCGAGAAAGAGTTGAACATGATCGCCAAGCTGGAGCTGGCGGGCTATTTCCTGATCGTCTGGGACATTGTGCAGTTTTGTCAGCGCGAGAAAATTCTCGTACAGGGGCGCGGATCGGCGGCCAATAGTGCGGTCTGTTATGCATTGAGCATTACAGCGGTCGATCCGGTGCGGATGGAATTGTTGTTCGAGCGCTTCCTCTCCGAAGAGCGAGGCGAGTGGCCGGACATCGATCTCGATTTACCATCGGGAGATCAGCGCGAGAAAGTCATCCAGCACGTTTACGCGAAATACGGCAAACACGGCGCGGCCATGACGGCGAACGTCATTACGTACCGCGATCGTTCCGCAGCGCGCGAAGTCAGTAAAGCGCTCGGATTTTCACTCGAGCAGGCGGACAAGCTCTCCAAGACCGTCAGCACCTGGAACTTCGGAGAGATCCGCGAAAAACTCGAGAACCTGCCGGTGCAGCTCGCGCAGAGCGGCTTCGATGCAGACGACCGGCGCGTACAGCATTTCATGCGTCTCTACATGCAGATCCAGAATCTGCCGCGCCACCTCGGGCAGCACTCCGGCGGGATGGTGCTGGCCAAAGGACGCCTCGACGAAATTGTGCCGCTCGAGCCGGCGTCGATGCCGGGCCGCGTGGTCATTCAATGGGACAAGGAAGACTGCGCCGATCTCGGCCTGATCAAAGTCGATCTCCTCGGATTGGGCATGCTGGCCGCGCTCGAAGAAGCGATCCCGATCATCCGCAATTGCGAAGGAAAAGAAGTCGACCTCGCTCATTTGCCGCAGGACGATCCGCTCGTTTACAAAATGCTCAATGAAGCGGACACGATCGGGATGTTTCAGGTGGAGAGCCGCGCGCAGATGTCTTCCCTGCCGCGCCACAAGCCGAAGTGTTTCTACGACATCGTCGTGCAGGTGGCCATCATCCGGCCCGGACCGATCGTGGGCGGCATGGTGAACCCGTTCTTCGATCGGCGTCAGGGGAAGGTGCCGGTCGAGTATCCGCATCCCTGCCTCGAGCCGATCCTCAAACGCACGCTCGGCGTGCCGCTGTTTCAGGAGCAACTGCTGCGCATGGCCATGGTGGCGGCGAACTTCACGGGCGGCGAAGCGGAGGAGCTGCGGCGGGCCATGGGATTCAAGCGCTCGATGGAGCGGATGCACGAGATCGAACAGCGATTGCGCGACGGGATGACGAAGAACGGCATCGCCGACGCGGCACAGGATCAGATCGTGAAATCGATCACGTCGTTCGCGCTCTACGGATTTCCAGAGTCGCATGCGGCGAGCTTCGCGCTGATTGCTTACGCCAGCGCGTACATCAAGGCGCGCCATCCGGCGGCGTTCTTCGTGGCGCTGCTCAATGCCTGGCCGATGGGTTTCTATCACCCGGCCACATTGATCAGGGACGCGCAGCGCCACGGCGTGAAGGTCCTGCCGGTCGACGTCAACGCATCGGGCTGGATGTGCCGCTGGGAGAAAGGGGGCGTACGCCTCGGCATGCGATTCGTGAAAGGACTGCGCGGCGAATCGGCATTGCGCGTGGAGGCGCAGCAGCCGTTTACGTCGGCGGACGATCTGGCGCGGCGCGCGCGCCTGCGCGACGATCAGCTCACGAAGCTCGCCTACGCCGGCGCCATGGCCTCGTTCGGACTGACGCGCAGAGCGGCGCTGTGGCAGGCCTCCTATGCAGCGAGACAAGCCGGCGAGATGTTCGCGCGCGATGAAGCAATCGCCGCATCGCCTCTACCCGAAATGTCTGCAGCCGAAAACACGCTAGCCGATTACAGCGCGATGGAGCTGACCACAGGCCGGCATCTTCTCGAACATTTCCGTCCGCGGTTAAAAAGGGACGGCGTGCTCTCCGCGATGCAGCTCCGTCATGTTCCGGACGGCAGCCGCGTCGTCACCGCCGGAGCCGTGATCGTCCGCCAGCGCCCCGGCACGGCCAAAGGATTCGTCTTCCTCACCCTCGAAGACGAGACCGGCCTCTCGCAAGCCATCGTCACCCCACAACTCTTCGCCGACGCACGCGCCACCATCGTCGGCAACTCCGGCCTCATCGTCGAAGGAATCGTGCAGAACAAAGAAGGCCAGCCCTCCGTCCGCGCCGAGAAGTTCTGGCCGCTGGAAGGAATCGACAACGTGAGCAGCCATGATTTTCATTAGCTCGCAACTCGCAGCTCGCAGCTCTCAGCTCTCAGCTCTCAGAGAGTCCGCTTTGCTGAGAGCCGCGAGCTGCGAGCTGGGAGCTACAATCGTCTCAATGACCACGACTCCCCTGGCGCCGGTCGCGCTGGATGAAACAGCAGAGCCGGTCCCACCGCGAAAGCCGCTTTCGTGGGAGGAGATCGCTTCCTACGCGATCATCGTGGCCGGGCTGCTGTTCGTGTTGATGCAGCATCTCGCTGCCGCGGTCATCGCCGGGCTCACGTTGTATTTGGTGCTCGATCGCGTTTCGCAGCGGTTTCACGGACGGATGTCGCGCGGGGTGGTGCGGCCTCTGGCGTTGCTTGTGGTCACGACTTCGGCCGCGTTACTGGTGGTGGCGGGAGTGGCGTTGTTGGTGATGATGCTGCGGCGCGGCTCGGGGAACGTGCCGGAGATGATGGAGCAGATGGCCGAGATTCTCGGCTCGGTCCGGTTGTGGCTGGGCGGTCTGGGCCGGCAGTTCATCCCGGAAGTCATGACCGATGCCGAGGAATTCAAAGTCGTCGTGCAGGGCTGGCTGAAAACGCACGCGCAGACACTGCGCGCCGGAGGTCTCTGGCTCGGGATCGGCCTCATTCACGTCATCATGGGCGGGCTCCTGGCGGTCCTGGTCTTCTTCCGCCATGTCACGCATCACGACGACGAGGACCGCGGACCGCTGGCGCGCCATCTCGTCGACAAGCTCGATCGTCTGGCGCACGCCTTCGGACGCGTGGCCACGGCGCAGGTCAAGATCTCGGCCGTCAACACCACGCTCACCGCGCTCTATCTGCTCGTGGTCCTGCCGTTGTTCAGCATCCGCGTTCCGTTCGCTACGACGCTGGTCGTGATCACGTTCCTCTGCGGCCTCATCCCCGTCCTCGGCAATCTGATCTCGAACACCGTCATCACCATCCTCTCGATGGGTGTGTCGATCGGGACGGCCGTGGCGTCGCTGAGCTATCTCGTCTTCATTCACAAGCTCGAGTACCTCATCAACTCGCGCATCGTCGGCGGCGAGACCGACTCTCAGGCCTGGGAGATCCTTCTGGCCATCATCATCGGCGAGACCGCCTTCGGCATCGGCGGCGTGGTCCTCGCGCCGATCATCTACGCCTTCGTCAAGCGGGAGCTGAGGGATCGGGGATTGGTGTGACAATCAGTCGGCGGTTGGCAGTCGGCGGTCGGCAGAAGACCCCCTCGCACCCACGCAGCACTGTGGTGGGCGGTGGCTTACTGCCGACCGCCGACTGCCAACCGCCGACTGGTACGGCATAATGCTCGCGGAGAGGTCCAGGATGCTTCCAATGCCTATGAGCAAGAGGTGCGTCGCGGTGGTGTTGTGTGCGGCAGTGGTCTCCCTGATCTGGAGTGCGCCCGGGAGTGCGCAGGGCGCGCGCGCGATCGCGGGCACTGTCTATGACGACAGGGCGGCGCTGGCGGTGCGGACGGGCTTCGTTCCGGCGGCCGGTGCGGCGGTGAAGTTGTATCGCGACGGAGGGGATCGCCTCCCTTCGGCAGACGACGCGATCATGGCCACGGCCACGACCACTGCCAAAGGTGCGTATGTCTTCCCGCAGCTGCCTTCCGGCGATTACTGGGTGGCGGTCGATTCGCGCACGATCCGTTCCGGAAACTCCGCGAGCGCCTGGGCGGAGCAGACCTTCGGCCCCGCCGGATCGCTCTGCGCGCGGCAGAACGGATCGACGCAGATCTCCTACTTCGAAGGTTCCTGCATCGGCGGCCGCACCGTTGCCTACGATGATGCTTCCTCGCTGATGACCTCGGAGCACGTGGCTCTGGTTTCATCGTCCGACGCGAACAGCGGCGTCGACTTCGCGTTCAGCTTCAACGTCGTGACCTCGACCGCGGACGGCGATCGCCTGCAGGGCTCGCTGCGGCAGTTCGTGACCAATGCGAACGCCGTCGGCGGTCCGAGCCGCATGCGTTTCGTTCCGCTCACACCCGCGCCCGAACAGCGGCAGCCGGTCATGGGCGTGCCGATGCAGTGGTGGTCGATCGCGCTCACCACGCCGCTCCCCGAGTTGCAGGACGAGGACACGGTCATCGACGGCACCGCGTACAACCTCCTCTCTCCCGCCTCGGTGGTCCATGCGCTTCCCGGCCGTCTCGGCGAGACCGCAACCGTGCGGCCTCTGGACCGCAGCGTTCCGCTGATCGAAAAGCCCGAGCTCGAGCTGATGCTCAACGGCGAGATCGGAATCGTCTGCGCATCGCGCTGCGGCGTCCGCGCTGTGGCCATTCACGGATCGCCGACGGGCATCGTTGCGCGCGCCGACGTGCGTATCGAGCATGTCATGATCGGCGCGTCGCCCGACGGAGTGTCGGCGATAGCAGGAAGTGTAGGTTTGCAGATTGAGAAAGGCGTTGCTTACGCACGGCACGTCCTGGTCACGACGCAAACGCGCGCCGGAATGCTCGTCGGCCCCGAAGGGCGGCTGGATGGGCAGCACCTCGAAATCAACCGCTGCGGAGATCCGGAGACCGGCGGAGGGATCGTCCTTCTCTCGGACGGATCCAAAGTGCATAACTCCGTGATTGCCGCCAATGCAGGCGCCGGAATCATCATCGGCTCGCTCGATGGCGCCAGTCCGGCCAATGGCAACACGGTGGAAGGCTCGACGATCAGCAGCAACCAGGCCGGTGTGCTCTTCGGCGCCGGATCGTCGCGAAACTTCGTGACGCGCAACGACATCATGTGGAACCGCCTCGGCGGCGTGACCAGCGCGCCATTCGAGACCGCACCGCCCCAACAGAATCGCCTGAGCGCGAATCGCTTCGACGAGAACGGCCTGCGTCCGATCATTCTCAATCTTTCGTCGGAGAATCCGAACGAGCTCTCGCGCAGCGCGGAATCGTGCGAGCGCATCGCCAGCGTTCCGAACCACGGCATCTCGTCACCGCGCCTGACCGACGTACGCGTGCAGACCGAGGAAGACACGGCACGCGTGACGGTCCGCGGAAAAGCGTGTGCCGGCGAGACCGTCGAGATCTACCAGTCGTTCGTCACCTCGGGCGTTCGCGACAAAGTCCCGGATCTCCCGCGCATCCGCGGCGAGAATGTCGATCGCGAAACGCTGACGAACCAGGAGCGCGAGATGGCCCTGCCCTCGGTCGGCGAGTTCAACTATCTCGGCGAGACCAACGCCGGCCCCGACGGCATGTTCGAAGCAACGTTCCCACTTCTGGTCGTGACCCCGAGCGAAGTCGCTTCCAAGAGCGAGGAAGAAACGACGATCTGGGCCAGTCAGGTCCTGGTGAGCACCGCCCCCTCCGATCGCGCCTTCGCCGCCATCGCCATCGACGCGGCCGGCAACACGTCCGAGATGAGCGTGCGGCGACAGGTGGATTGATGTCGTGTCAAGGCTGAAGCCGCAATGGCGACAACTCGGGCGCAGCATGCCACCCTCGTCATCCTGAGCCGCGTAGACGGCGAAGGATCTCAAAATAGGAGAACGACGCCACAGGCCAGCTTTTCGTAGTTTGAGATCCTTCGCTCACACCCGCCCAACCGCCTCACTCAGGATGACGGAGTGGTAGCGCAGCAAACGCAATCACACCTGATCGATCTTCGCGGCCAAAACGAAGTCGCTGCGCGTCAGCCCGTCGATCTTGTGCGTCCAGATCGTGATGCGCACCTTGCCCCAGGACAGGTAGATATCGGGGTGATGTCCCTGCTCCTCGGCGATGGCGCCGGCGGCGTTCGTGAACGCCAGCGCCTCCGCAAAGTCGGGGAACGTGAATTCCTTTTCGAGGTGATGCTCCTCGATCACGCTCCATCCGCCGCCGAGCTGTTCGTGAAGATCGCGCAGCTCGTCGCCTCGCAGCGCCGGGACGCCACCGCGACAGGGAACACACTTCTCGGCGGCAAGACCGGCGCGCTGCGACACGTACGCGGCGAAGGCGGCCGGATCGACGGAGTGGCGGAACGCTTCCTTCCCATCCACGTGAATGACCGGAACGTCGTCGGTGTAACGCGCGCGCAGCGTTTCGTCGCCGTCAATGTCGACCTCGGTGATTCGCACCGGAACCCCCGAGGCCTGGATCGCGGCTTTGGCCTTATCGCAGAGTGAACAGTTCGCGCGCGTGTAAAGAGTGACGGAGAGCATGGGCGAGGATAAACAACTTGCGCGCCAGCGAAAATCTAACGCCCAGCTCGCATGAACAATCGCGCCAATCCTCTGACGCCGCGATAGAAGTACCACCATGGCAGCATCGCCGTGTGTCGCGTACCGAATCGCTGTCGCATGAATTCGGCGGGAGGAAAGGCCAGTTGCCAAAGCCGCTCGATGCGGGCGCGCCACGGTAGGGCGCGGAGGCTGGCGGCCATGACGCCGCCGTGGGTGATGTCGCGGTCGAGGAAGACGCGCGACGGCTCTTCGCGCGTGAGCTCTTCGGGCGTGAGCCAGTCCTCGGCGAGATCATGCGGCGTGCGCGACAACCATGCATCGGTCACGGCGATCGATCTCGCGCAGACGCCGGCCACGCGCCCCTCCCCTGCGATACGCCAGAAGCGCTCGTGCTCTTCACGCGACATACGCTCGCGCAACAGATCGATGTCGGCGAGCCAGATCAGGCGATCGCTGTCGTGATGATGCGCCACGCGATGGATGCAGGCCATGAGCAACGCATCGACACGCGACAGCGCGCGTGCATGTGGCCCGAGCGGCGGCAGCGCGATCGCGCGCGTCCGCAGCTCCTCGAACCGGAGCACGGCATCGAACGCGGGCACATTCGTCGCCGCCCAGTGAACGTCGTAAACCATGCCCGGCGGTCTCGTGAAGACGGCTTGCCGCAGACCGTGCTCGTCACCACTCGACGGATGCTCCTCGAAGCCGATCGCGAGCATGGTGGCACGCGCCGCCGGAACATCTTCGCGCGCGATCAGCAGGTCAGTATCGCTGCGCGGCCGCAGTTCCGGCTCCGCGTAGAGGTCGTACGCCAGCGCCGTTCCTTTCATGATCAACGCTTCGACGCCGCGCGCGGCGAGCGCGCTCAGCACTTCAGCGAGATCGATGGCGCGCAGCGGCTCGTGCGCAGCGGCATGGATGGCGTCGTTGCGGAGTTGCGGCAGGCGTAGCGCGGCATAGACCAGCGGTCCGACACCGTGCTCGACGATGGCTCGCACTTCATCGGGAGAGAGAGATTCCGTCAGCGATTCGGGCCACGCGGAAGCATCGCCGCGCAGAACCGCAGTCAGTGGCTCGCGCAACCGCGGGGGGACCGGAAACTCGGCGACGAAATCCACGTCAGCAGAGTACCGGCTCCGGCAGGCCGCTTGCTATAGCCGGAGCAGATGTCTTCTCTGCTGACACTCGCCGCGATTGTTCTCGTTCTCGCCCTGGCGCTTGCTCTCGCCCTCGCGCTTGCCTACGTCCCGATGCGGCTGCTCCTCGGGCGGATCGCGCGCGACGTCACACAGCTCATCCAGCGCCAGCGCGATCGCCGTCGCGAAGCGCGCGACACGCCGGATCGGCGGGCCTGAAATCAGTCGGGCGGTCGGCAGTCGGCGGTAGGCGGTAGAAAAAACAGCGCGGCAAGTCTTCTCTACTGCCGACTGCCGACCGCCGACTGCCGACTCGTCACAAAGCTCCCTCGATCGCCTTCTTCAGCTCCTCATCCCCTTCCATGATCGCGCCGTATTTTTTCCAGACGATCTGGCCTTTGCGGTCGACCACGATGGAGGTGGGGAGGACGGTGGTCTCGAGGAGGTTGGCGATCTTGCCGGATTCGTCGAGGACGATGGGGTAGGTCATCTTTTCCTGTGCGGCGACGAACTCGCGGACCGACTCCACGCCGCTCTCGTCGACGCTCACGCCGATGACTTCCAGACCGCGCGGGGAGTACTTCTCGTGGATCTGCTGGAGCTCCGGGATTTCGTAAACACAGGGGCCGCACCAGGTGGCCCATACGTTGAGCAGCACGACCTTGTCGCGTTTCGCCGCCAGATCGAACTTCGAGCCGTCGAGATTCAGCGCGGCATACTCCGGCATCGGCGTTCCGACATCGGTCTGGCCGGCAGCGGTCGTGGCGGTTTGCTGTGGTGCTGTCGCCGAGGTCGTGGTGCTGGTTTGCGTAGCCTTCTGCTCGGTTCGCTTACACGACACGACCGCGAAGAGCGCAAGCACCAACACGAGAGCGACTGTTCTTTTCATCTGCATTTGCATCCTCAAACAAAAACGCCCCGCGAGTCTCGCGGGGCGGATGAACGTTCGTGTTGCGGAGAAAGCTACTTCTTCTCCTCTTCCGGCTTGCCCTTCTTGATGACCTCGGGCTCGGCGACGGCCGGCTCGGCAGCGGCGACATCGGCTGCCTCGACCTTCGCGTGCGTGACGCCGACGACGACGCGCTCTACGTCCTCGAGCACCTTCACACCGTCAGGAAGCTTCAGATCCTTGACGCGAACGTAATCGTGGTGAGCAAGCTCGGTCACATCGACATCGATCGAGTCGGGAATGGCGTTGGGGAAGCACTCGATGTGGAGATCGCGCACCTGGAAGTCGAGAAGACCGCCTTCCTTGACGCCGATGGCCGTGCCGATGATTTTCACCGGCACCGAGGTCCGGACAAGCTCGTCCATGACAACGCGGACGAAATCGATGTGCGTCATCTTGCGCGAGATCGGATTGATGGTCAGATCCTTGATCATCGCGTGGCGCTGCTGATCGCTGTCCGCCATCTTGAGGAGGAACACCGACCGCATACCGTGCTCGCTCTTCTGAATGAGCTCGGAGACGGCCTTCCGATCGACTGTGATCGCCACCGGCTCCTTGTGACCACCGTAAACCACCGCCGGGACTTTCCCATCGCGGCGAAGTTTTTTCGCTATCTCTTTGCCGGTAACCTCACGGCGTGTGACTTCCAAAGTGACCTCAGCCATGGCGCTGACTCCTTCTGACTAGTAAGCGAAACCGCTAAATGGTTGGAAAGGAACGGTTATTCCCGGCGCAGCTCTCAGCTGGCAGCTCTCAGCTCTCAGGGAACCTCAGCCCGCTTCTCCTGCGAGCTGCGAGCTGCGAGCCGCGAGCTACATCTCAAACAGACTACTCACCGAGTCTTCGCTGTGAATCCTCTTGATGGCTTCTGCCAGGAGGCTGCCGATCGAGAGGGTTTTGAGCTTGCTGCACTCGGCCTGTTTGTCCTCGGTGGGGATGCTGTTGGTGGTGATGACGGTAGCCAGCGGGGAGGCGTTGATGCGTTGGATGGCCGGGCCGGAGAGGACGGCGTGCGTGCAGGCCGCGGAGATCGATTTCGCCCCTTTGTCCAGCAGCGCCTGCGCCGAGTGGATGAGCGTTCCGGCTGTGTCGATGATGTCGTCCACGACGAAGACGTTCCGCCCCTCCACCTCGCCGATGATGTTCATGACCTCGGTCTGGTTGGTCGCGAAGCGGCGCTTGTCGATGATCGCCAGCGATGCGCCGAGTCTCTTGGCGTATGCCCGCGCCCGCTCCACACCGCCAGCGTCCGGCGAGACGATGGTCAGGTCCTCGAGCTCCAACTGTTTCAAATGTCCGACGATGACCGGCGCGGCGAAAAGGTGATCGACGGGGATGTTGAAGAAGCCCTGGATCTGCGCGGCGTGCAGATCGAGCGTGAGCACGCGATTCGCGCCGGCGGCGCTGATCAGGTCCGCGGCCAGCTTTGCCGTGATCGGTACGCGCGGCTTGTCCTTGCGGTCCTGGCGCGCGTAGCCGTAGTACGGAATGACCGCCGTCACGCGCTCCGCGGAGGAACGCTTGAAAGCGTCCAGCATGATCAGCAGCTCCATCAGGTGATCGTTCACTGAGGGAGGACAGGTCGGCTGCACCACGAACACATCGGCGCCGCGGACGTTCTCGTCGATCTGCACGTACGTCTCGCCGTCCGAGAAACTGTAGAGCGTCACGCGCCCCGGCTCCTCGCCAAGGTGCGTACAGATCTCGTTCGTCAGTGCAGGATGAGAGCGGCCGGCAAAAATTTTCAACTGGCGCAAAGCGGCGCGATTATACCGAACGCGGTACATTGATCATCATGCAGCCTCCAGCGACGCCACCTCCGCCGAAGCCACTCGTCCTCGCAGCACCATCAGCGCCGCAGAAACGAGGACTCTCGTTCCGCGCAATTCTCTGGATCGCGCTGCTCCTGCTCTTCGCGTTCGGACTCGGCTACGTTCCGAAAGAGCTCGAGCGACGCCGCCTCACCGAGTCCGCGCATGCGGCGCAGCTCGATCTGCGCCTGGCCACGCTTCATCGACAGCTCGGCGTGGCCAGCCATGAAGCGCAGAGAAGCAACTTCGCCAACGCCGCCAACGCCGCACGAGCATTCTTCGAAGGCTGCCGCACTGTCGTCCACGAATATCCGATGGAGGACCAGCCCCGCACCCGCCTCGCCCTCCAGGCCTACGCCGCCTCCTCCGACAAGATCCTCGGCCAACTCGCCAACGCCGACCCCGCCGTGAAGGAAGAACTGGCCTCGCTGTATCTGACGATGGATGGAGTTTTGGCGCGGAAGCAGTAGGCGCTGGTGGACGTGGTGGACTTGGTGGACTTGGTGGACTTTGTGGACTTGGTGGACGTCCACTAAGTCCACTCAGTCCACCAAGTCCACAACTTCCACACCGCTCTACAACAGTCCCTTCAACCGCTCATACCCCGCCCTGCTCACCGGAATGCGCGTGCCGTCCTTGAGCAGCGCCACGCGGCTGTCTTTCGCGTACGGCTCGACGCGGGCCAGGCTTTCCATGTTGACGATGTAGCTGCGATGAACGCGGATGAAGCGCGTGGCGTCGAGCAGCGTTTCCAACTCGCCCAGCGTCTGCTGTTTGATGTAGCGCTGCCCGCGTGACCAGACGTGGACGTAGTCATCCTGCGCCTCGACGTAGTCGATGCGCTGCACGGGCACGACGTCGATCGTGGCACCGTCGCGGAATGCAATCCGCTGCAATGGCTTGCGGAGCGATGCCGTCACACCGCTGACGCTCTCGCGTGAATCGCCTTCCCGACGCCGCACCATCTCCTCCGCGTGCGCCACGACTTCCGCGAAGCGCGCCGCGGTGAAGGGCTTGAGCAGATAGTCGATGGCATGCACTTCAAACGCGCGGATCGCGTATTCGTCATACGCAGTCACGAACACCACCTGCGGTTTGGTCTCCAGCAGATCGAGCACTTCGAAGCCGTCGAGCTTCGGCATCTGGATATCCAAAAAGAGCAGATCGGGACGATGCTCCCCCGCCGCTTTCACCGCCTCGTAGCCGTTCGCACATTCCGCGGCCACGACGAACTGCGGGTAGTCGGTCAGGTACTCGCGCACGATGGCCCGCGCCGGCGCTTCGTCGTCGACGATCAGAACGATGATCGGATCGCTGCCTGCCATCTCACCTCACGCCGGAAGCGCCAGCGTTACGCGAAAGCGCTTCGGCTCATCGATGATCTCCACCCGCGCACCCGCTCCATAAAACATTTCCACGCGCCGCCGCGTGTTCACGAGGCCGATGCCTTCTCCCTGTTGCGGCACGCGATCGGGATCGCAGGCATTGTCGACGCTGATGCGCACGTGTCCGCGATCACGCACTGCCGCGATCTGCAACGTCCCGCCCTCGACGAGTTGTCCGATGCCGTGCTTGACCGCGTTCTCCACCAACGGCTGCAACAGCAGCGGCGGCACGCGATATCCGCGCACGCTTTCGTCGATGTCCTGCGCCAGCTCCAGCCGCGGACCGAAACGGATCCGTTCAATGGCGAGGTAGCTCGACGCCAATTCCAGCTCCTCGGAGAGTGTGATCGATTCCGCACTGCCGGTGCGCAGACTCTTGCGGAGATACTCCGCCAGCAGCGTCGTCAACGTCCGCGCCGATGCCGGATTCGATCCGCAGAGCGAGCTGATCGAATTGAGACTATTGAACAGAAAATGCGGATCGAGCTGCGCCTTCAGCACCTTCAGCTCCGCCTCTCGCGCCAGCATCCGCACCTCGATCTCCTGCTTCTCGATGCGCGCACCGCGCTCGACGGCCACGAGCAGATAGTGAAACGCGACGGCCAGCAGATACAACAACGCCCCGGCCACGAACAGCGGCGGAGCGCGATGCGTGATCGCCGCGGCACCGCCTTCTACCATCGGCGCCGAGAGATCGGCGGAGAGGCGGAAGAGCAGCACCCACACGCCGCCCAGAATCATCGCCGCGACCGCGTGCGAGACCAGCATCGTCCAGGCGTTGCTGCGCTCCAGCGGCATGGCCCGCACCGGGTACCACGCCGCCAGACAGATGAACGCGTAGATCATCGTGGGCGGAAGCGTGAGCAGCACCGCCGCCGGAATGCCGCGGCGGCCCGGCTCGATCACCAGAAGCGCCAGCAGGATTGCCAGCAACATCCAGGTGAACAGATAGAGCGCGAGCCGCCGCCGGTCAGTGAGAACAGGGTGCATAGAGAACAGGATGCATGTCGTCGTCAGTTCGCCACTACGATCGCGCCCATGATCGCCGTTCCGCGCACGATCAACGTCGGACCGGTATCGCTGCCCCTGCTGGTCTTGTCTTCGAAGCCTCCCATGATCGGAAGCACATTCGCAACGATCTTCCAGCCCGGCGGCACGAAGATCTCGACACCGCCCATGATCGCCAGCGCGTCGATGGCCGCTTCTTCGCCTGGCTGGATCTCCACGTTGCGCAGGTCGAGCTCCACGCCGCCCATGATCGCATTCACCTCGCCGCCTTTGAACGCGCGGCTCCGGCTCTGCCAGTGAACGCCGGCCATCATCGCGAAACTCTGCACCGTCGAGTCATCGTTGGCAACGTTGGCCCGTGCCGAGCGCCGCGCCAGCGCGTCCCAAACCAGCTTCGCGCCGAACAGAGCGATGGCCAGCGGGATCAGATCGCCGAGATCAAAGTCGATGTTCCCGACGCTGATGGTCAGCAGAAACACACCGGCGATCATCAACAGCACCGGTCCGACGCGGTTCGTCTTGCGGCTGATGTACTGCACGACACCGATGGCGATGAGCACCACCGGCCACCACTGCGTGAAGTCTTCCGACTCCAGCAGGTCCATGTTGTCCAGCGTCCAGAGTGCGCCGAGGGCCAGAATGAACAGGCCGATGATCAGACGTGGAGTGATGGGAAACCGTTCGGCGGCAGCATTCATTGTCCTTCTCCTTTTTTCGCCGGAACCGGCGCATCCACCAACGCGTGCAGAATGACCCCCAGGCCCACCACGGCAATCCCCAGCGGAAAAGCCGTGCGATGGTTGAGGCCAAAGAAATGATGATTGGCGACGAGCATCCACACCCCGATCGCGGCCACGATGTATCCCCCGCCGCTCGTGCGCTGCCGCAGTGAATCGATCTCACTCGACACGCCGATGAAGATCAGAAACACCGGCCAGAACCGCCAGATCTCGCGGAATTCGAACATCTCCATGTAATCCGTGAAACTGAGCAGCCCGACCAGCAGCAGCACGATCCCCACCGCCAGCTTGCCCAGCGGGATCCGGTTCTCAGTGACGGTTTGGGTTGTTGCGTTGTCCATCCGTTCCTCCTTGCTCGATGTACTGCCGCAAAGTACGGCGCGAGGTGAAGAACGTCTCGCGCGCATCGGCGAACGGCGGAGGGCTACCGGCCAACGGCGAAAAGGCTAAGAACAAGTCGGCGGTCGGCAGTCGGCGGTTGGCAATGGGCCACCGCCCGATTCGTGTTTGGAGGAGGTGGGTCTACTGCCGACTGCCGACTGCCGACCGCCGACTCGCCTCTGTCGTATCCTTCCCCATCACGGAGGCAAAATGCTGCTGACCACTTCCCGCGTGACCACCATCCTCCCGGTCGTCGATCCCGAACGCGCGCGCGACTTCTACGCGCGAGTGTTAGGCCTGAAGGACCTCGGCCCGAGCGGAGACGGCAAATACCTCTTCGAGATCAGCAGCGGCTTCCTGGCGCTATTGCAGAAAGACCACCGAACCAAAGCCGAGCACACCGCCATCAGCTTCGAAGTCCCCGACGCCACCGCCGCCGTCGCCACCCTCGCCGCCCGCGGCGTCATCTTCGAAGACTACGACCTCCCCGGCCTCAAAACCATCGACAAAGTCTGCATCCTCGGCTCAGAGAAAGCGGCTTGGTTCCAGGATACGGAGGGCAACATTCTCTGTATTCATGAGAATTTGCATTGAGGGATGCCGCGACCGTTCGTGCTTGTGCCGTTGCTCGTCGCCGCGATCGGCTGCGGCGCGGCTACCCGGCAGAGTACTCTGTTGAAAGCTCCGCCTGTCGCAGCACCAATTGAGTCGCATCTTCGGCGAGATCGGGCGGATAGCCATACCTTGCGAGCAATCGCCTCACGTTCCGCCGAAGCCCGGCACGGACGGACTCACGTTGGGTCCAGTCGAGCTTCGGCATGCGCCGCACCATCTCTGTAAGCTCGCGAGCCATCAGCCGGAGGCTGTCGCTCTGCATGGCCTCTCTCGCAGATTCATTTTCTGCGAGTGCGTCGTAGAACGCGGTTTCTTCCGGATTGAGGCCGAGCTCCTCACCATGCTTCTGCGCCTCGCGGAGAGTCTTCGCGAGGTCGATCAGCCGCGCGATCATTTCGGCCGTGGAGATCGCCCGATTCGTGTAACGCAACATCGCGTCTTCGAGCGCTTCTCGAAACCTCCGGCTCTGCACGATGTTCGTGCGCTCCGTGATCCTGATCTGGTCATTCAGCAGTTTGCGCAAAGTCTCCAACGCAAGGTTTTTCTGCTCCAGCGCCGCAACGCGAGAGAGAAACTCGTCAGACAGAATGTCCAGACGCTCCTCTCCCAGTCCGGCGGCAGCGAAGAGATCGATGACTTCGCCGGCCGATACCGTATCGCCGATCACCTGGCGCACGGCCAGGTCGATATCGCGCCGCTTCGGACCCACTCCATCCTCGGCCTCATCGCGCAAGCGCTTTTGAATCATCGCCACGAGGCGCTGGAAGAACGCGAGATGCCTGACAACGTCGTCCGTCTCAGGGCGAGGGACCGCGAGCGCGAACGCGGCCGCGAGCTCTTTCACCAGCCCGCGGAAGCGCTTCCATCCGTCCGGCTGCTGCGCGAATACATGATCGATTGCGTCCAGATAGACGCCGAGAACGTCTCTCGGCTCAGCATCGAGGCCGATTTCGTAGGTTGAGTCGTGAAAGAAGCCGCGCAGTTTTTCAAACGTTGCGAGCATCGCGGGGACAGCTTCGTTCTGCACCTTCCTTACTGCTTCGCCGGTGCCGCCCGCGCTCGTGTAGGTCGCGAGCGCGTCGGCCAACTGATCGGCAACACCAAGCATGTCGACGATCAGGCCGCCCGGCTTGTCGCCGAATACCCGATTGACGCGTGCGATGGCCTGCATGAGGCTGTGACCGGCGAGTGGCTTGTCGAGATACATCGTGTGCGCCGGCGGGCAGTCGAAACCGGTGAGCCACATGTCGCAGACGATGACCAGCCGGAAGTCGTCTGCGGGATCCTTGAACCGCTCGGCCAGTCGCTTGCGCTCGGCCTTGCTGCGGACGTGACTTCGCAGCGGCTCGGGATCGTCACTCGTGCCGGTGACGACGAACTTCATGGCGCCTCGATCGTCGTCCGCGTCGTGCCAGTCCGCACGCAGGAGGCGAATGGCTTCATAGAGCCGCGCAGCGATGTCGCGGCTCATGGTCACGACCATCGCTTTCCCTTCCATGGCGGCACGACGCTTTTCCCAATGGCTCACGATGAACGTGGCCAGCCGGTCGATCCGCTCTGGCGCGCCGACCAGAGACTCCGATGGGACGCGAATCCGCTCGGCGGTCGCGTCGCCACCGTGCGAGCCGACAACCGCATCGATCTCTGCGTCGGCGATCCGCGCAGCTTCCTCGTGAACTCGTAGCGTGACGATTTGCGACTCGTAGTAAAGCGGCCGGGTCGCGCCGTCCTCGACCGCCTGGCGGATGTCGTAGATGTCCGCGTACTCGCCGAAGACATGAATCGTGCTTCTGTCGTCACGCTCGAGGGGCGTGCCAGTGAAACCGACAAACGTGGCGTTGGGCAGCGCCTCGCGCATCCAGCGTGCGCCCCCTTCGACGAATCCGTATTGGCTGCGGTGCGCCTCGTCCGCCATCACCACGATGTTCTCGCGCCCCGAAATCACGCCATGTGCCTCGGCGAACTTCTGGATCGTGGTGAACACCACGCCGCCCGCGGCACGATCGAGAAGCTGTCGCATGTGGTCGCGGTTCGTCGCCTGCACCGGGTCCTGCCGCAGCAATGCGCGTCCAGCGGCGAACGTGTCGAAGAGCTGATCATCCAGGTCATTGCGATCGGTGATCATCACGATGGTCGGATTGGCCATGCGCGGCTCACGAATCAGCGCGCCGGCGAGCATCAGCATGGTGAGCGACTTGCCCGATCCCTGCGTGTGCCAGATCACTCCGCCCCGCCCGTCGCCCTCAGGCTTGAGATGGGCCAGCACACTTGCGCGCGCCTTACGGATTGCCCGGAACTGGTGATAGCCGGCAATCTTCTTGACGATCTCGCCGCGCTCGTCCTCCTCGAACGTGACGCAGGTTCGCAGATAGTCAAGCAGCGTCCGCGGCTCGAACAGACCGCGGATGAGCGCCTCGAGCGTCGGCGCGCCAACGCTGTCCTGGAGGGGACGCCAGGGCATGAAGCGGCTGCGTCCACTGGTAATCGAGCCGACGCGCGTCAGCATGCCGTCCGAGACCACGCGCAGCAGATTGGGGACGAACAGGTCCGGCGCGAGTTGCTGGTAGCGGTCGAGCTGGTCGATGGCGACGCCGAGATCGGCCTCGGTGTCGGCCGGGTCCTTGAGCTCGATCACGGCGATCGGCAGCCCGTTCAGGAACAGAGTCAGGTCCGGTCGGACCAACTTGCCCGATGGTCCCGCGACGGCGAGCTGACGCACCACCAGGAGGTCATTGACACCTGCGTTGTCGAATTCAACCAGCCGGGCGCGACCGCCGCGTGTCTCGCCACTGTTGGCATCGCGGTACTCGACTTCGACGCCGTCTGTGAGCAACGCATGGAACCAGCGGTTGTTCTGGATAAGCGTCGGATCCGGCGGCCGCGCGAGCGTTCGCACCACGCCTTCGATCGTGTCGTGGGGTAAATGAGGATTCAGGCGATGCAGTGCGGCGCCGAGACGGCCTCGCAGGATGCACTCACTGGGGTCGGCACGCTCGCCCGCATCGTCGATCTCGATCCCGCGCTTGATCGCCGCACCGACGGCACCGAAATCGACGGCGGTAACATCCTCGACCAGTTTCTCACTCATTCCCGCCATTACACTCTTCCTCCGACATCTTCAAAGAGGCTCTGAAAACGTCCGAGCAAATTCTCATGAGGTGTGCTTGGCGAAGATCTGGTCGTCGAATCGGCCACGCACTCTAGTGACCACACATCTGCGCTCTTGCTCTTGAATTCGAATACTCGCGTCCGATGCCCTGTGTCGTCATCGCCCGCGTAAACAAAGGGGCTGAGGTCGAGCATGAGATCGTCGATGCGTGCCAATACGCGATCCAACCCATCGACTGACCCCGCGGACATCGCCACGGACGCTGCTTGCTGATCGAACTCCAGCTCGCGAAATCGGCGACTCTGCGCATGGCCAATCAGTCTCTCAATCTCGGCCCTGTTCCCAGGAAGAAGAGTTCGAACTCGTATGAGCTCCACACTCTGCAAATCACGCAGATCGAGCAGGAGATCGCGCAACACTGGGTACGCATCATCGATGATCGCTTGTGCTTGCGCGTCAGACTTGGTGGCCTCGTGCGAAAAACCATTACGAACGACGTTCAGCCTTCGCACCTCCTCGAGTACATCCAAGGGGATCAGCGACGTCAACTTCAGTGGAACTCCCAATTCGTGGGCTCGATGAAGTACTCCTTCGACGAGTCCGATCCGCACCGACAGCTTGTTTGAGAACAGGTCCTGTCGCTTACACCGCCGCCAGCCTTGGTCCGAGCCATCACGAAGCTTAAGGGACGCAAACGGAGAGCCGATCGCCGCGGCCTCGGATATCGCTAAGGAGGCCAGAAGGCGAACGAGGGACTCCCATGTATCGCGCAACCGGTGAAGACGAGTAAGCGCTTGGCGAGGCCCTTCGATGAATCCGTGAAACGGCACCGCGATCGGTGACGGAAACTGCTCACAAACCGCCTGCTCTATATCCGTGCGGGCCTGAGCCTCTGCGTCATCGCGCCCACGGCGGGCAGCATCGGGGGCAAGTGCCTCGAGAACGTCAGCCGGATGGAACACCTCGGGCCCGACCTCGATCATGCCGTATGTGTTCTCACACCAATCGCGATACACCTTCTCATCCCTGTCACGCCGACGCTGGAGCACAACCGTGTCAGGGCGGAGCCGTTCTGTTTCGTCCGAAGGCAAGCTAGTCATGAGGCGCTCTAACGGAGCCGGACAGCAGGCGCGGCAAGAGGTAGTCGCGGATTTCAGCCAGCCGTTCGCTTTCTCTGACGGAAGCGGTGAGCAGATTGAATAGGGGATTCACCGTTTGATGGTAGGCAGTAACTGTGTCGGCGCTCGGTTGGATGATGCGAAGGGGTCGGAAGCTACTCTTGCTGATCTCAGGAAAGGTCGTTCCGCTTGCGTGCGCTTTGATCGTGTCCATCGATGTTGCCGCCCAGTTAAGAATGAACAGCGGCGGTAGGGGACCGTCGCAGACCATGGCGATGAACCCCTGGTTAATTGCTGTCGGCACGCCCGCGATCGCCAGATAGCCCACTGGTGCGCGCGATGACATCAAGACTGTGCCGACTGGCAGCAACCCTGAACTGATGCACTCAATCCCGGAGTCCGTGATGCGACGTTGGGTATCGAGCAACACTGGATGAACAAGGCGCGACATATCCTTAGGTGTTGCCCAGCAGTGCACTCCGCCGTCCCAATACTCTGGGTTCTTCGTGCTTGGAGTTCCTCCACCTTTCACCATGACAACGTCTCCGATCGCTCTCACCGCCCAACCTTCCGGCACAGGGCCAATCTCGGAATCGACGAAGCGGGTGGGTAGGGTGTCGAAGACGGGCTGGGGCATCGAGGGAAAAGAGGTGGCGCCTTCGGCCTTGGCCTTCACCGGCTCGAAGTCGACGAACCATGCCCGGAAGATCGCGTGCGCCAGCTGCTCCAGCGCCCGCGCGATGCGCAGATTTTGCTCGATTTTGTCATCAAGGGCGCCGAGGATGCCGGCAATCGCGTGCTGCGTCGAAAGAGGCGGTACGACAATACTTAGTTTTCGTTGCGCGGTGATGGGCACCTGGTTTCGGGTCGAGTGGCTCATCACTGCGCCCAGTTGAGCCTGAAAGTCCGCACCCGCCAAATACGCTGCGAAGTATCGCGGCGAAAGTTTTTCTGGATTCACCCGAAAATAGGTCAGGGACGTTCCGATGAGGAGGCGCCCTTCAAACTCTGGGACTATTGCCACGCGACCGATCGTAGCGTTATGCGATAGAAGCACGTCGTTCGCTTGTACGAATCCAAATGTCAGAGCATCAGCGCGTTCGTTTGCGAGCCGCGGCGCTTCTTCGATATCTATCTTGCCGCCACTGATTAACTTGGCTGTCAGAAACGGAACTCCGACCGAGCCGAATTCGTCCACCCTCGGATACAGCGAACCATAGTTACCGTCTTTATGGCCAACGATCGCTCCGGATACCATTAGCGATTCGATCGTTTCTCGGGGCCACCTGTTATCACTCACTGCTGAAGTCCTTCGAGATTCGCTCGCACTATTGCTTCGAGCCTCTTGGATTCCGCAAAGCACTTCTCAAGTTCTGCAAGCAGGGTCGAGTACTTTTCCGCGAACGGCTCGGCATCCTCTTCCTGTGCTTCGGCGCCGACGAAACGACCAGGAGTAAGCAGGAAACCGTGCTTGCCGATGCCTTCGATGGTTTCGCTCTTACAGAAACCGGGGATGTCGCGATAGGCCCAGACGCCGTGCTCGGTTTCATTCAACCAAGCAGGCGGAGGCTCGCCGCGCCACTGGCGGAAGGCGTAGACGATGCGACCGAGGTCGGAGTCGGGCTTCGGGTCGCCCAGCCCGTCGGCGAGCAGAGTGTCGCCGTCGTCGTCGCCGCCGGTGAGCACACGCAGCGTCCGAGTCTGCATCATGCCGAGCTTGCGGGCATCGATGAACAGCGTCTCGCCGCGCCGGTCACGGCCTCCTTGCTTCAGGTTCTTGCCGCTTTTGTCGCGTGTCAGGAACCACAGGCAGGCCGGAATGCCGGTGGTGAGGAAGAGCTGGGCCGGAAGGGCGACGATGCAATCGACCAGGTCGTCCTCGACGATTTTCCGGCGGATCTCACCCTCGCCGCCGGAGCCGGAAGAGAGTGAGCCGTTGGCCATGACGAAGCCGGCCACGCCGCCGCCGTGGCCGTTGGGCGGGGCGAGATGGTGGATGAAGTGCTGAATCCAGGCGTAATTGGCGTTGCCGGTTGGCGGTGTTCCGTAGCGCCAGCGCACGTCGCCTTCGAGAAGCTTGCCCGACCAGTCCGATATGTTGAACGGCGGATTGGCAAGGATGTAATCGGCCTTGAGGTCGGGGTGCAGGTCGCGCAGGAATGAGTCAGCCGGGTGCGAGCCAAGATTGGCTTCAATGCCCCGGATGGCGAGGTTCATGTGCGCCAGGCGCCAGGTGGTGGGGTTCGACTCCTGGCCGAAAATCGAGATGTCGGTCTTCTGTCCGCCGTGCGCCTCCACGAAGCGCTCCGACTGCACGAACATCCCCGCCGAGCCGCAGCAGGGGTCGTAGACGCGCCCCTCGTAGGGTTCGAGCATCTCGACCAGCAGGCGAACGATGCTGCGCGGTGTGAAGAACTCACCGCCAAGCTTCCCCTCCGCCTGGGCGAACTTCGCGAGAAAGAATTCGTAGACGCGGCCCAGGGTGTCGCGAGCCTTCGACCGCTCGCCTTTGAATCCGATGTTGGCGATCAGGTCGATCAAGCCCTTCAACTTTTCGGGGGCGATGCCGCGGCGCGCGTAATCGCGCGGGAGCTTGTTCTTGAGGTTTGGGTTGTCGCGCTCGACGGCGAGGATCGCGTCGTCGATCAACGTGGCAATGTCGGGCCGCGTCGCCTGATTCTGCAGGTTCTGCCAGCGCGCTTCTAGCGGAACCCAGAAGACGCGCTCCGCCGTGTACTCGTCGCGATTCTCGAGCAGGCTTTCGATCTGCGCTCCCTTGATTCCCTCCGCCTCCAACTCCACCTTCAATTCATCGCGGCGTGCCTCGAACGCGTCGGAGATATATTTCAGGAAGAGGAGGCCCAGCACGACGTGCTTGTATTCGGCGGCGTCGATCTGCCCCCGCAATGCATCCGCCGATTTCCAGAGGATCTCGGCATTCGCGAGATCGCTGTTCGTTTCATTGTTCGCTATCACAGCTCGTGATTGTTGCTTCGATTGTCAACGCCGTCCAGCAATTCTCGGCGAATCAGTACGCCGACATAGTTGCCCGCGACGTCCGGCTTGTCACGCCGGAGTCGCGGATTCGAGCCGTTCTCGGGAGAAAGCGTCCTCCGTGTCCCACCAATCTCCTGCAGGCAATTTCAAAGCGAGGGGTCAGCGATGGGTTTTCTCGATGATGCATTCCGTGCGGTCACCAACCCGATCCGCGAAATCACGAAACAGGTCGGCTCGATCGCGAACGACATTACATCGCCGTTCGTGCAGCAGATCGACAACCTCATGGACGCGCTGTCGCCGCGTTTCCGGTTCGACGTCAACGCCGAGATCGATGCCCGTCTCTCAGGCGGCACCACGCACCAGTTTCTCTTCCCGCAACTCCCGAATCTCTCGGGTGCCGCCGGCGGGCGCGGCGACGTCACGGGGGGACTCCTCTCCGATCTCGCCTTCGACTCCGACACGATGCGTCGCGCTGAGACGACGCTTGACTTCCTGGCGAGCGCGATGCGCAAGGGCGTCTACCCACACCGCGACGACGCCTTCTTCCTCGGCGTCTCTGTCAACCCGAAAGCGGGCGCCACTGGAGATACGCTGATCCAAGTCCGCGTGACCGATGTCGAGAAGCCGGGAGCGGAGGA
The DNA here is from genome assembly GCA_030775085.1 of Acidobacteriota bacterium. Classification (GTDB taxonomy): domain Bacteria; phylum Acidobacteriota; class Thermoanaerobaculia; order Gp7-AA8; family Gp7-AA8; genus QHVT01. Next base: position 40,312 of record JALYJW010000043.1, read on the forward strand.
GGCCCAATTCATCCTCCGCCTCCGCAAGACCGAGATCGACGAGCGGTTGAAGATGCTCAAGAAGGCCGGCTCGACGACTGCCGAAGCGGATTCGCTGGAGTTTTCGCAGCTCGTGCAACTCCGCGCGGAGCGAAATCAACGGCGACGGTTGCGCGTCGAGATCACAGCGTCGTTACTCGACGGCACCGCCTACAACTTCACCCATGCGCGCCGGATTACGGTGTGGATCGAGCGCCGGAACGACGGGCACTCGGACGTGCTTCATCATTTCGTCTGTACCGAGCCACCGGAAGTCAACCAGCAGCCAATCGTCCTCGTCTTTCCGATCGAGCGCATCGAGTACATCTCGGAAGGCACCGATGATGCGATGAATGCGATCTCGAAGAGCGGCGGCAAGCTGAATGCTGCTGCGGAAGAGCTGAGCGCAGCGAAGGCCTTGATCGCAGCGCCGCTGCAAGCGCCGTCCGCGGATGCGGTTGGTGCGGATCGCGTCGAAACCATCCTCGCGCGACGCGTGCAGCGCGCGGAAGCCGTGCGCGAACGACTCTGGGCGGCGCGGCGAAGTCTGACGCGGCTGCGCGCGTCGAACGACACGTTCGACTATCGCCTCCGGTTCAAGATTCGTCTCGAGAACGGATCGAACGACCGACGCACCGTCAGCCGCCTTCGGGTGCGGTCGGAAGGCGTCGCGAAGTCCGATTTCGAGCTCACGCAGTTCGAACTTCCGCGGTACAGCCGGTACGAGGTCACCGTCTATCCACTTCGGCAGGATGCGAACACGTACACCGAGGCGGCGGTGGATCTTGCTGACACAAACGCGAAGCGATACGTCACCGCCGGGCTTGTGGCTGGGCTGGGCGAAGCGGAAGAGCTGATCGCATCGACAATCCTCAAGCCACCGAATCCGAGCGCGAAGATTGATAGCGGCCTGCTGCGCTGGCAGGTCACGGATTCAACAGCCTGAGCGCTGAACGCAGAATGAGGAAGTGAGCCGAGGTTGGTGCGCCCAGCAGGATTCGAACCTGCGACCTCTCGCTCCGGAGGCGAACGCTCTATCCAGCTGAGCTATGGGCGCATTCCGTGAAAGCCGGAAGGAGTGCGGATTGTACCCAACCGACTGACCGAGCTGAAGATTTCTTCGCCTCGCGACGCGAGAAATCCCTCGGACGCCGCATCAGTGATGCCGCATCGGCTGTTTGACCGCCAACGCGGTACGAGGTCTCCTTAGAATGCTGCTCAACCGTACGCTGATTGCATTCGGTTGGAGTAGCGCATCACCCTCGCGATACGATCTCATCCGTGAACTTCTCCACTTCGGTCCCGAAGGAGTCGACGTGAACAAGATTTTCCCGATGGAGTCCGACCATCCTCTCTTCCGCTACTTCACGGACGAAGAACGCAATCGCATCGAGAGCATCGGCGCGGTGAAACGCATCGCGGATGGGGCTTACCTGATCCGCGCCGGTGAGATCGATTCGACGCTGTTCGCTGTCGAAGATGGCCATCTCGACATCATCGGCATCGACGACGGCAAGACCGTGGTGGTGGCCACCGTCGGTCCGGGCGACGTCCTCGGCGAGGTGTCATTCATCGACGACTCGCCGCGCGCCGTATCGGTGAAAGCCGGCGAAGAGACCACCGTGCGCAGTTGGGACAAGCGCACGCTTTCCGAGGCCTTGGCCTTCGACCCGCAGCTCCTCGCGAAATTCGGAGTGGCCATGAGCGAGCTACTCGTGGAACGGCTGCGCGACATGTCGCGGCGGGTGTAGCTCGCGGTGGCAACCTACGTCAACTCAACGCTTTCGCGAGAGCCGCCCCTCACCCTAACCCTCTCCCCGCTGACGCGGGGAGAGGGGACTGAGGCGGCGTGACTCTCGCGCACTGAGATCTTGGCGCCACAGCCAAGTCCCCTCTCCCCGCGGCGGCTTCATCGCCGAGGGGAGAGGGTTAGGGTGAGGG
>JALYJW010000044.1 GCA_030775085.1 Acidobacteriota bacterium
CAGCAGGTCTCGCCGCGCGACCTCTGGCCGCAGGCCACGGCCGCGGCGCGCGAAGGCGACAACGAGAACGCAGTCAAGCGCGTGAATGACCTCCTGGCCACGGGACGCACGTACGGCATCAAGACCTATCCGCAATACGCGGCCTCCGCGGCGGGGCTGGCCAGCCAGACCGAGAAGAGCAATGCGGATGTCGCCAAATGGGCATCGGCGACGGCCGTTCAGCTCGACGCCAATTCGCCTGACGTTGCGTTCTCCGAGGCCGACCGTGCCGGACGCCGGGAGGCATGGGGCGAGGCAATTCCGCTGGTGCTGCGCGGCTTCACGCGCATCCTTGGGGACTATCGCGCCCGCCTGCTCAGTCGCGCCGATTTCTTCATCGTCGCCGCGCTGGCCATCGTCCTCACGGCCATCCTCCTGGCGATTGCACTCTTCGTTCGTTACGGCCGCGTGATGGCGCACGACTTCCGCGAAATGCTCAGCAGCCGCTTCAGCGGCGGGTCCGTGACCGTGCTCGCTTTCGCTCTGCTGTTCCTGCCGGTCTTTCTCTGGCTTGGCCCGATGTGGCTGCTCTTCTACTGGCTGGCGATCTTCTTTCCGTATGCCGGCGCGGCCGAGCGCATCTCCATTACGGTGCTGCTGATCCTGGTGGCGCTGCTGCCGGTCGCATCGGACTACAACGCCAGCCGCATTGCCGGCGTCGAGAGCCCTGTGGTCATGGCCGCATTGTCGGGCAAAGAGCAGGCTTACAAGCCCGAGGCGCTACGCCGCCTGCAGGAGCTCGTGGCCGTGGTTCCCGATCATCCGGTGCTGCAGGTTCTCGCCGGAAACATGCAGAGCTTCGAAGGCAACGAAGAGCAAGCCCAGCAACACTACAACCGCGCCATCGAGCTGCGGCGCGATTACGCCGGTGCGCACGTGAACGTCGGCAATCTGCTGTTCATGAACAATGAGTTCCAGGCGGCCATGACTGCGTACGAGAAAGCGCAGGCCGCGGATGAGACGCTGGCCATCGCGTTCTACAACCATTCCGTGGCCAGCGGTGAGACCTACAAGTTCGATCAGCAGACCAGGATGCTGGAAAATGCGCGCAAGGCCGATCCGGCTTTCGTCGAGCGCGTGACGCGCGTTCCGCCTCCACAGAAGATCGTCAGGTACAGCCCTTCCATCGCCGAAGCCTGGAGCGTGACGGCCGAGATCTCGAAACGTCCCACGGCGCGAGCGCTGTTCGGCAATTACGCATCGTTCGATTTGGCGCGCAGCGGTGTCAATCCGATGACCATCGGCGCGCTGGCTTCGCTGCTGCTGGCGCTGCTGTTGTGGATGCGCCGCCGGAAGGCCGGCCTGGCCAACGCATGCATCAAGTGCGGTCGTACGTTCTGTCCGCGTTGCAAATCGGCGCGGGAGAGCACGACCTACTGCACGCAGTGCATTCACATCTATCTGAAGCGTGACGGCGTCTCCATTGATACGAAGCGCAAGAAGCTCGAGGAAGTGACGGGCCATCAAACCGGGATGATCCGCCGGAACAAAGTGTTCGCGACGTTCCTGCCGGGCTCGGCGCAGATGATGGAAGGACGCATCATGGCCGGCGTCATCGGTGCGTTCCTGTTCGGCCTGTTCCTGGCCATGGCCGTGCTCGTCGGACGCCTGGCGCCGGCCATCGGCCCGGCCGCGGATGTCGCGCAGCTGATGGTGCGTATCGTCTCGATCGCCCTTGCGGTGATCGTCTGGTTCGTGCTGGCCATGCCCGTGTATCGCCGGAGGTCTGTAGCCTAATGGCACTCGAAGGCACACTCCGGGACTTCAGTCTCGCCGATATCTTCCAGTTGATCGGACTGCAGCGGAAGACGGGCGTGCTGACGTTGCGGAGCAAGGAGGACACCGTCACGGTGACCTTCCTGGACGGCAAAGTGGTCGGCGCCGACTCGCTCGACCGCCGTCTCGAAAACCGCCTCGGCTCGGTGCTGATCCGGACTGGCTACCTCACGCAGGACCAGCTCAATCGCGCGCTGGAGATCCAGAAAGAGACGCTGCAGCGTCTCGGCTTCATCCTCACGCACTACGGCATCATCTCCGCCGATTCGTTGCGCGAAGCGATTCAGCTCCAGATCACGCAGATCGTCTATCGCCTCTTCCGCTGGCACGACGGCGATTACCACTTCTCGCAAGAGACCACCATCGAGTATGACCGCGACAACGTCACGCCGATCAGCGCCGAGTCGATCCTGATGGAAGGCGCGCGGATGATCGACGAGTGGCCGATCATCGAGAAGCGCATCCGCTCCTACGACATGGTCTTCCGCAAGAAGCTCACCGATCAGGAGATCCTGGTGGTGGGCGCGGAAGATGCCGACGAAATCGATTTCGACGGCACCGCGTCGAAACGCCGCAAGGGACCGCTGACCGATACGATCCGCATCACGCAGGAAGAGAAGTCCATCTACGCGATGGTCGACGGCACGATGACGGTTGGCGAGATCGTGGAAGTCTCGCGCCTGCCCGAGTTCGACACGAACAAGGCGCTGTACGAGCTGCTGACGCGCGATCTGATCGAAGAAATGCGCGGCGCGAGCGCTGCTGCCGTGCTGCAACAAGCGACTCCTGTCGATGAGATCGAGGTCGCGGAGACGCCCGTCCCGCTGCCGCTCGTGCTCTTTCTGGTCGTGCTGGTGATCGCATCGCTCGTCACCTCGGTGAAGAACCCGCTCAATGGCATCCGGCCGCTCTCCGGCGGACTGTCCGGCGTGACCGCCACGCGCAAAGCCGTCTCGCTGCAGCGCATCGAAGCGATCGGCCAGGCGCTGGAGAGATTCAACGACGCACAAGGCCGCCTGCCGGCCGAACTGCCCGAGCTCGCGCCGCATTACATCGGCGCATCGCTCCTCCGCGATCCGTGGGGCAACCAGTACAAATACCTCCAGCCCGCCAACCGCTACCTCGTCATCGGCTTCTCGTCCGATGGACGGCCCGACACGGACCTCTACCTCGAGCGCGTCGTAGGCGGACCCACCGCCCCAGCCGCGGCGAAGATCGAGACGGGCGGGATATCTTTGGTTCCCGACTAACTCCGCGCGGCGCGCTTTGGAGTGCGGCCGGCTTGCTGCCGCTTTCGGTACCGCGGCAAAGTAGCGCTCCGTTGCACGTTACCCAAAGCGGCAGCAGAGCCGCCGCACTCCAAAGCGCGCCGCGCGGAGTTTAGGGAACAACGACACGAAGTTTTTGCGCGCACAATCCGAACGACACCGGCGTGCGTGTGAGCGGCTCGCCGTCGGCATAAACGGCCATGGCGGTCTCGCTCGAAAAGTGAAACTCCCGTCCGCGTCCCATCTCGACGAATGAGCTCTTCACGTGTGCGCCGGTGTAGGCCTTCGGCAATGTCTTGAGCAGCTCCACGCGCGTCGTTTCATGGACGATGCAGAGATCGAGCAGTCCGTCATCGACGGTCGCGTCGGGCGTGATGCGGATGCCGCCGCCGTATTGGCGCGTGTTGCCGATGGCCGCGAACATGATCGACTCCTGCCGCGTGCCTTCTTCGGTGCGGATCTCGACGGGCCGGGGCTTGAATCGCGGCAGCACGCGAAAGATGGCGTAGAGATAGACCGCCGAGCCGCGCAGGAACTTGACGTTGCGATTCGCGAAATCCGCCACTTCGGAATCGAATCCGAGTCCGGCCACGCCGAGGTAACGGAGATTGTTTGCCAGCGCCACGTCCACTTCGCGGACCCGGCCGCCGATGACGACGTCGCACGCCTTGCGGATGTCGCGCGGAATGCCCATGACCTTCGCAAAGTCATCGCCGGAGCCGGTAGGGATGAGCGCCAGCGTTCCCCGCTCGAGATCGAAGTCGCGGATGGCCAGATTCAGCGTGCCGTCGCCGCCGCACACCACGACGCGGTCGTAGCCCGCGCGCGAGCTCTCCGCGGCGATGCGCACGAGATCGTCCGGCCCGGTGCTCGGCTCGCAATCGGCGCGTGCCCCGCGCGCGCGCAAATACTCCTCGATCTCGCGAACATTGCGCCGCGCGCGTCCGCGCCCCGCGGCGGGGTTGTAGATGACTTTAAGATGCACGATTTGGTTGGGCAGTCTAACCGCAAAGCTAGTCCCCTCTCCCCTCCGGGGAGAGGGCTAGGGTGAGGGGCGGCGCTCGGGAAGCGTTGAGTTTGCCGATCGAGGTTTTCGCGAGAATCGCCCCTCACCCTAACCCTCTCCCCGCCGCGATGAACCTGCGGCGGGGAGAGGGGACTGAAAAACCGCCGTGCCGCGTTTCCCATGCTCACGAGTGGATGACTTCATGAAAATGCTTCGTTTCGTCGCACTGTTTCTTCTCGGCATCGGATGCGGCAAGCCGGTCGCGGAATCGCAGACCGTGGCGCCGGCGGCTGCCAATCGGATCCCGCCCACCGTCAGCGCGGCGCGGCGCACGCCGATCGTGGTCGTGGCGCACAACGTGTTGCCTTCCGTCGTGAACATTCAGACCGAGGCCACGATCCGGCGGCGGCAGGTCGATCCGTTCTTCGACCCGTTCGGATTCTTCGGCGGGCGCGAGCGTTCGTACACGTCGCAGTCGCTCGGCTCCGGCTTCGTCTGGTCGAGTGACGGCATCATCGTCACGAACAATCACGTCGTCGAAGGTGCCTCGCGCATCACCGTGAACGTCAACGGTGGCAAGCAGATCCCGGCCAAGCTCCTCGGCGTCGATCCGGACAGCGATCTGGCCGTTCTCCGCGTCGATGAGAAAGGCCTCACCGCCGCGCCGATCGGCACGTCTTCCGATCTCATGATCGGCGAGACCGTCATCGCCGTCGGCAATCCGTTTGGTCTCAGCGGCACGGTCACGACGGGCGTCGTCTCCGCGCTGGGCCGGTCAGTTCCGTCGCAGGATCAGTCGCGCACCTTCACCGACTTCATCCAGACCGATGCCTCGATCAATCCCGGCAACTCCGGCGGTCCGCTGCTCAACATCGAAGGAAAGGTCGTCGGCATCAACGTCGCGATCTACGCGCAGGCGCAGGGTATCGGCTTCGCCATCCCTGTTGATCGCGCGAAGAAAGTCATCCAGGATCTCCTGCAGTACGGCGAGGTGCATTCCGCCTGGATCGGCGCGGTGACGGCCACGCTGACGCCGGAAGAATCGAAGCGCCGCGGTCACGATCTGCAGCGCGGTGCCGTCGTGGTGCGCGTCTTCGCTGAATCACCGGCGGCGCACGCGGGCATACGCAGCGGCGACGTCATCACCGCGGTCGCCGGACGTCCCGTCGATTCACGCGAGGCATTTTCCACGGCCACGGCCACGCTCGCGGCCGGGCAGAGTGTGCAACTGTCCGTCAGTCGTGAAGGCGCGTCGCGCACGATCGATGTTCGTGCCGGTGAGCCGCCGGCCGATCTCGGATTGCGCATTCTCGAGGAAGTAGCCGGTCTGCGTGTCGCCGACGAGCGCCGTGCCGTGGTCGTCGACGAAGTGATCAGCCGCTCCCGCGCCGCCGAAATCGGTCTGGCCTCAGGCGATCTGATCGTCCACGTCAACGGTACTGAAGTGATCACTACCCGCGAGCTCAACTCGCAAATCATCGCCGGCGCCGAGCGCTCGTCGATCGTCCTCTCCGTCGCCCGCGGCCGGTATGTTTATAACTTGACGTTCCCGATGGGGAACTGAAGCAAGTCGGCGGTCGGCGGTCGGCAGTCGGCGGTAGAAACGGCACGAACGTCGTCGGTCTTTGGTTGATCTACGGCCGACTGCCGACCGCCGACTCAGAACAGCGACGCCTGAACCGCTTCCGCCACCGGCGCGACTACGACCGGCCGCGTCTTCGGGCGTCCCAGCAGGAGGAAGAGGTTGCGGCGGATCCATTCCTGCGATTCGCGGTGGTAGCGGAACTGGCGTTCCTGCTGGTGGAAGCGGCGGTTGTGGTGCGGGCCGAGGACGTGGTGCAGGTACTCGTGGTAGATCACGGACTGGATGAAGAACGTGGGGATGTTGGGCGCGTTCAGGATCGGGTGGATGCGCACTTCGGCGGTGGCGTGGTTGTAGGAGCCGAGACGGATGCTGCGCCGTTTCTTGCGCGAGATCTGCTGGCCCCAGCGCACCGGCAGCGGCGGATATTTGAAGAAGTAGGTGCGATGCACCTCGCGGGCTAGCGATTCGAGGCGGTCGGAGACGAGCAGCGGGATGCGGGGACTCGCCGGAGCGGGCACGAGGTCATTATGAAGAGTGAAGGGTGAAGAGTGAAGGAAAGAGTGAAGAGTGAAGGGTGAAGAGTGAAAGTGGCTTGTGCCGCCTTTCTTTCACTCTTCACTCTTCACCCTTCACTCTTCGGTAGTTAGCCTTTCACCTTGTCCATCACGGCCGAAATGTTGGCCATGGCGGAGGCGGTGACGAGGGATGTGCCGGCAGCGAGGATCTCGTCGCCTTTTTTCATCCCCAGCCAGACGCCGACGCCGAGACCGAGAGTCACGGCCACGACGGGAAAGGCGCGGATCTGTTCGCGCCAGGCCTCGGGCAGGAGGTTCTCGATCTCGTCGAGCAGCGCTTCAGGACCTTCCAGCATCTTCGCCCCCAGTTCCCCCGCTTTTTCGCGGATGCCGCCGTCGTCGAAATCGAGGCCGGCCGCCGACCGCTCGTGTTGATCAGGATCGCGTTCTGCCATGGGTCTCATTCCTCATCGCGCCGCAGCAGAAGACCGACCAGGAAACCGACACCGACCGAGATCAGCAGCGCCTTGCCCGGGTTGGAACGGACATAGGTGCGCACCTGATCGGTGATGGCGCCGAAGTCGACATCCTCCACTTTCTCGCGAACGTTGTTATAGCCGTTGCGCACGGCTCCTGACGCCGTTTCGTACTTCTCGCCGACGAACTCGCGCGCGCGTCCAAAACGTCCTGCTGCTTCACTGTCGCCAGACTCGTCGGCAGGACTGCCGGCTCCAGGTTGATTTGTCTCGTCCATTGAGTGCCTCCTGCGCGATTCTAGTTTATCCCCGCGTGTCAGTTTATCCCGAGCGTGAGCGAGGGATCTCTTCGTGCACTTGCAGGTCCGAAGCCACCGACTTTAAGTTTATCCCGAGCGCAGCGAGGGATCTCTCCGCGCAGTCGCTGGTCCGAAGCCACAGGCGTCGCTGTTGCACAGAGAGATCCCTCGCTATCGCTCGGGATAAACTACAAGCCGAGTGCGCATTTCCCTCCAGCACGTCAGTCACGATTACGGCCCCAGTGATGAATCGGCTCCGGTGCATGTGCTGGACGATGTGTCGCTGGAGATCGCTTCGGGCGATTTCGCGGTGTTGATGGGGGCGTCGGGCAGCGGCAAGTCGACGCTGCTGAATCTCATCGGAGCGGTCGACCGTCCGACGCATGGCCGGGTGTTTCTCGGCGACGCGGAAACGTCGGCGCTCGATGAGTCGCGGCTCACGCTGTTGCGGCGTACGTCCATCGGTTTCATCTTTCAATTCTTCAACCTCATTCCGACGCTGACCGTCGCCGAGAACATCGCCTTCCCGCTTTCGCTCGCAAAGCGTCCCAAGGCCGAGATCGCGGAGCGCGTGGAAGAGGTGCTGCGCCGCGTCGGACTGAAGCATCGCGCCACGCACTATCCGAACGAGCTTTCGGGCGGCGAGATGCAGCGCGTGGCCATCGGCCGTGCCGTCATCCACCGGCCGCCGCTCATCCTCGCCGACGAGCCCACCGGCAATCTCGATTCGAAAAACGGCGCGCTGATCCTCGACCTGATCCGGGAAGTGCATGACTCGCTGAAACCGACGATCGTGATGGCGACGCATTCGACGCACGCGGCTGGCTACGGCGACTATGTCATTCAGGTCACCGACGGCCGCGTGAGTCGGATTGAGGATGAAGGATTGAGGATTGAGGATTGAGATGGCCGGTCGCGAATCCTCAATCCTCAATCCTCAATTCTCAATCCTGAAGGCACTGATCCTCCGCCCCCTCCTTCGCGAGAAGACACGCACCGCTTTGACCATCCTCGGCATCGCCGTCGGTGTGGCGGTGGTGGTGGCCATTCAACTGGCCAATCAGAGTGCGTTGCGCGCGTTTCGCGAGTCGGTCGATGCCGTGGCGGGTCGCGCCAATCATCAGATCGTCGGTGATGCGGGTCCGCTCGATGAGCGCGTGCTGCTCGGCTTGCGGCCGCTCTGGAATGAAGGAGTGCGCTTTGCGCCGGTCATCGACGTGGAGGGCATGCTCCAGCCTTCGCAGCAGCCGGTGCGCATCCTGGCGGTCGATCTGCTCAGCGATCTCCACTTTCGCGACTATCGATATGCGCGGATCGATACGGGCGTGAAGCACGAATCGCTCGGCGATTACTTCGCGCTCTTCCAGTCCGACGCGATCGTTCTTCCTGCGCCGTTCGCGCGCGAGCATGGTCTGGGCATCGGCAGCCGTGTGACCGTCAATGTGCTCGGCAACCGCGCGTCGCTCGTGGTGCGCGGCATTCTCGAGGCGGAAGGGCCGGCCACGGCGTTCAACGGCAACATCATCGTCTGCGACATCGCCACGGCGCAGCGCAATTTCGGGATGATGCGCAAACTCTCGCGCGTCGATTTGCTCGTTCCTGAAGATCGGGAACAGCGCGTCCTCTCGCGCATCGAGCTGCCGCCCGGCGCGCGCATCGAGCGTCCCTCGCGCCGCAACGAACGCGTCGAGAAGATGCTGCGCGCGTTCCGCGTGAACCTCTTCGCGCTGGCCGGCGTGGCGCTGCTGGTGGGGATGTTTCTCGTCTACAACACCGTCCTGATCTCGATCCTCCGCAGGCGCAGGGACGTCGGCGTGCTGAAGACTGTCGGCACCGCGCCGCGACAGATCTTCGGTGCCTTTCTCGCCGAGGGATTGGTATTCGGGCTGGCGGGCTCGGTGCTGGGCATTGCGCTTGGCTACGGATTGGCCAGCGCAATCCTTCGCGTCGTCGGACGCACCATCAACACGCTCTACGTCACTTCGCAGCCGGAAGCGATCGTGCTGACGCCCGGCACGATCGCAATCGGCGTGGCCGTCGGCACGATCCTGTCGCTGCTCTCCGCATTGCAGCCGGCGCTCGAAGCATCGCGCGTGCGGCCGGCGGCGATGATTCGTCCCGGATTGCAGCAGCGCGTGGTGCATCCGCGCAAGCTGGCCGCGTTGGCCGTGGCTTGTTTCATCGCCGCGGCGTTCATCTCGCGGCTTCCGCCGATCGGCGGCATCGCCGTGGCTGGCTATGTGGCGGTGCTGTGCGTCGTGGCCGGATTTTCATTGCTCGCGCCGTTCATCGTGCGCACGACTTCGCGTCTTGCCTCGCCGTTCCTCGAGCGTGCGTTCGGAATCGTCGGCAGCCTCGCCGCGGCGTCGTTGCCGGCATCGCTGCGGCGCACGTCCGTGGCCAGCGCCGCGCTATCGCTGGCCACCGGGATGATGGTGGCCGTGGCGCTGATGGTCGGCAGCTTCCGCGAGACGGTGCGCATCTGGGTCGATCAGACCGTGAGCTCCGATCTCTGGCTGCGGCCATCGAAAGGCCTGGCCAACGCGCAGGTGGCGCTCTTCCCGCCCGAGGTCGGAGACGAATTGAGCAAAGTCGCGTTCATCGAAGCCATCGACCGCGTGCGCGGCAGAGACATCCTGTACGGCGACACGATCATCTCGGTCGGCAGCGGCGAGCTCGAAGTGGCAGCGCGCTACGGAGACCTTCCGATGATCGCGCCGCGCTCGTCCGCCGCGGCGTTGCGCGATGCGTTGCGCAGAAACGGCGTGGTCGTGTCGGAGAGCTTCGCACTCAAGTTTGGCAAGAAGGTTGGCGACTCGATCAACCTCCCGGGACATGCTGCCGCGTTTCCGATCACCGGCATCTATCGCGACTACTCGAACGATCGCGGCGTGGTGGTCATGGATCGCGCGCTCTTCATGCGCACCTTCGACGACCGCAGCATCAACACGATCGTCGTCTATCTGAAACGCGGCGTCGATCGAACGCATGCGCGGCTCGAGCTGGAGAAACAGTTCGGGCCGAAGTACGGCGCGTTCGTGGTCACGAACGGTGAGATCAAGTCGGAGGTCATGAAGATCTTCGACCAGACGTTTCTGATCACGTACGCGCTCCTCGGCGTGGCGATCGTCGTGGCCGTGCTCGGGATCGTGAACACGCTGTCCGCGCTCATCCTGGAACGAACGCGCGAGCTGGCCCTGCTGCGCGTCGGCGGGCTGTCGACCGGCGAGCTGCGCACGATGATCGTTCTCGAGTCGACGCTGCTCGGTGTGGCATCGACCGTGGCCGGGCTGGTGATGGGTTACGTGCTGTCGTGGATCCTGATCTACGTGATCAACAAACAGTCGTTCGGCTGGACGATCGATTTTCATACGCCGGTCGCGCTCATCGTTGCCTCGCTCGCGATCACGCTGCTCGCCTCCGCGCTGGCGGGGCTCGTTCCCGCGCGGATGGCGCAGCGCATCGACATCGCCACGGCCATGAAGACGGAGTAAAATCCCGCCTTCAAGAAAAGAGGAACAACTGATGCGACGCGTCTCACTCGTGTCCCTCGCTTTCGTTTTCTTCTGCACCCTTGCCACATCCGTCACAGAAGCGCAGCCATCCATCGTCTTGTTGTCCGGCGAGGTCTTCACCGGCGATCCCGCGCGGCCGTCCGCCGAGGCGATTGCGATCGACGGTGAGCGCATCGCTGCTGTCGGCACGAACGAGGAGATCCGCGCGATGGCTACTGCAAGCACGCGCGTCATCGACCTCGGCTGGCGCGTGGTGATCCCCGGCATCAACGACGCGCACATGCACCCCGGCTTCGCGACGACGGTATTCCGTCTCGAGCAGGGCATGAATCCGACGCGCGCGGACATGGAATCGGCGATCGGGAACGCCGTCGAAGAGACGCCGGCCGCTACCTGGATCTTCATGACCATCGGACCGACAGTGCTGCTCGATCCCGCGATCAACGCCGAGTCGCTGGAAGCCTTCGCGACCGGCCGGAAAGTGGTGCTGAACGCATTCACCGGCCACGGCGCGATTCTGAGCAAAACCGCGATGAAGGATCTCGGCATCGCGCGAGACGCGAAAGATCCGGTGGGCGGCTGGTACGGTCGCGATGCGAATGGCGTCATCGACGGCCGCGCATTCGAGTACGCGCAGTATGCGTTCGAGCGTCGCATCGCGGATACGGCCACGGACGCAGAATTGCTCGACCACGTTCAATCGTGGTCGGCCGAGTTGCTGGCCTACGGAATCACCTCGGCGCAGGTGATGCCGTGGGGCAGCGAGCCGCGTTTCATCAATGCTCTTTCGCGCGCGAAGTCGCCACTGCGCGTGCGTGTCATCGACCTGCTCGATCACGCCGACTCCAAAACGGACGCGGTCAAATGGCTCCTCGACGGCACGCCGGTCGAGATGAACGCGGCGCTGCGCAGCGGCAAGTACGCCACCGGCGGAAAGGGTCGTCTCAATTTCAGCGACTTCCCCACCAAAGCGCGCGCCGCGGCGGCGTCGAAACGTCAGCTCCTCGTGCATGCCTCGGGAGATCTGGCCGTCGAGACCGCATTGAAGGCGTTCGCGGAGAACCCGACGCTCGTCCGCCCGCGCATCGAGCACGGCGACGGACTGCATCGCGATCTCTTCCCACTCGCCAAACAGACCGGCGCGGTGATCGTGCAGAACCCGTCGCACTTCGAGGCGCGGCCGTTGTTCCCGCAGAGCAACGACTACCAGATCGTGAAATCGATCGTGCGGGCCGGTATCCCCTTCGCTCTCGGCTCCGACGGCCTCACCAACCCATACATCAACATCCTGCTGGCCACGAGGAACGGCGACGAATCACTGACGCGCGAAGAAGCAGTGCGCGCCTACACCAGCGGCTCCGCCTTCGCGGAAATGAAGGAACGCGAAAAGGGCACGATCGCCAAAGGAATGCTGGCGGACCTGGCCGTGCTGTCTCAGAACATCTTCAAAGTGTCGCCGCCCGCGCTGCCGGAGACGCACAGCGTCCTCACGATCGTCGGAGGGAAGATCGCGTATTCGAGAATGCCGTAGATTTAGCTCCGCGCCGCAGCGCTTTGGAGTGCGGTCGGCTTGCCGCCGCTTTCCTTAACATGCCACCAGCGAGACGGAAGCGCGTCGCGCAGAACGCGGCCGGAGCCTCTTGCCGAATCCGCGGGCACGCTCCCACGTTTGCGTTCAGCCACGCTACTCAAAGCGGCAGCAAGCTGACCGCACTCGTGCGCCCGAAAGCGCATCTGAAAAGGAGGTGAGATCCCTCTCAGCCAAACGCTCGACTGGTTGAAAGCCGAAGGTAACTGCGTCACCGAAGGGACTGAGGAGTCGTGGCCCCCGAAGGTGGGGTGGAGAGCAACCGGAGGCGAGTCTGTCGGTCCGTACGTGAGGAACTCGATTCGGCCTGGTGTCCTGGCGAGCTTGCGAATGAATGGCGAAGCCCAGAAACCCGAAGGGCGCAGACGGGAAACGGTCCTGCCGGGGAAGAGTCCAGAACGCGAAATAAACGAGCGTAGTGAAGCGGCCATGGAAGGACATCGAGTGGTTGGAGACAGAACGACAGAGAAGTTCAGGTGATGTGAATCGGGGAGATCCACCGTTTCGCGCTGAACGAATGGTGGAAGTCAGAGCCTCCATAGGAGCTGAGAAGCGCCGTAACGGGCGTGGAGCAAAGGGAGGCAGGAAGGTGAATGCGTGAACGACAGAACGAACGACCAAGAACCGTCCGGAGTGCGAGAGCTAAAACAAGACGGAGAGGCCACGAGCCGCTGGGGCTGGGTCGAACGAGCGGTCTGGACCGAGCGCATGCTGGGAGCCCTGGAAACAGGGGTACGAGGAGGCAAATGGCACAGCCTTTATGACAAGGTCTATGGCCTCTCGAATCTGAAGGCAGCGTGGAGGCAGGTCAAAGCGAACCGAGGAGGAGGAGGGGTTGACGAAATGTCGATTGCCGACTTCGACAAGAACGCTGATGTCCGGCTCGAGAAGCTGTCCGAAGCACTACGCACCAACAAGTACAAGCCTCTGCCCGTACGGCGAACGTACATCCCGAAACCCGGTAGCGCAGAGAAGCGTCCCCTCGGAATCCCAACGATCATCGATCGCATCGTTCAAACGGCCGTGCGGAATGTCATCGAACCGATCTTCGAGCACGAGTTCGACTCAAGTAGTTACGGCTTCCGACCCAAACTCGGGTGCCAGAACGCGCTGGAAGAAATCGAACGACTGCTTGCGGCCGGGTACATGCACGTGGTCGACGTCGATGTCCGCAAGTACTTCGACACGATCCCGCATCAAAGCCTGATGAACGAAGTGGCGAAGCGAATCGCCGATGGCAGAGTGCTCGATCTGATCGAAGCGTATCTGCATCAAGGGGTTCTCGAAGAGATGAAGCTCTGGATGCCGGAGACGGGGACGCCGCAAGGAGCGGTCATCAGTCCGCTTCTGGCGAACGTGTATCTCCACCCGGTCGATACGGCCATGCGGCAAGCAGGGTTCACGCTGGTTCGCTACGCCGACGACATGGTGGTGCTTTGCCGCACAAGGGAAGAGGCCGAAGCGGCGTTGGTGAAGCTCGGCGAGCTACTCGAAGTGCGAGGACTGCAACTTCATCCCGACAAGACCCGCATCGCGCACCTGATGGAAAAGCCGGGCTTTCAGTTCCTCGGATATGAGTTTTACGACAAGTACCGTAATCCGCGACAGTCCAGCCGGGACAAGCTTCGCGCTTCGATCCGGGCCAAGACCAAGCTGACCAATGGCCACTCGTTCAAAGATCTCATCTCGATGCTGAATGCCACGCTCCGCGGCTGGTACAACTACTTCAAGTTCTGCTCGGCGACAAGCGAAGCATGGCCTAAGACCGACGCGTGGGTACGCTTTCGTCTTCGTGCCATTCTCGACAAACGCCGGAAGGGCGGTAGGAGTCATCGTCGCGGTCGAGGGGATGCTCATTTTCGCTGGCCCAATCGCTTCTTCACCGAGCACGGTCTCTTCAGTCTTGTGAGCGCCGTCAAGCTCGTCCGACAGTCCTGAACAAGATCACCAACTGGAGAGCCGGATGCGGGAGATCCGCCCGTCCGGTTCGGAGGGAGGGGGAGATCGCGAGGGTCTCTCCCTACCTCTATCAAAGCGCTGCGGCGCGGATAGGAAAACAATCTTTGAGACGACGCTAGCGGCTTTGCCTCAAAACTTCATACAACGCGATTCCCACGCACGTCGACAAGTTCAACGACCGCACGTGCGGTGAGTGGATCGGCATCGTGAGCATGCGATCTGCGTATTTCGCGTGGATCGCATCCGGCAGGCCGCCGGTCTCGCGGCCGAAGACGAGCACGACGTTTTCCGGCATGGCGGCCTCCCAATACATCCGCTGTGCTTTCGTGCTGAAAAAGAACGGCTCGCCGAAGGAAGGGAGCTCACGCTCGAACGCCTCCCAGGAAGACCAGACGCGCAGATCGACGTGCTCCCAATAGTCGAGACCTGCACGCCGCACTTCGCGCTCGTCGAGAGAAAAGCCGAGCGGCTCGATGAGATGCAGAGTGGCGCCCGCGGCCAGGCAGGAGCGGCCGGCGTTGCCGGTGTTCCAGTGAATCTCGGGGTGGACGAGAACGACGTGGATGGCCATACTCGGCACACTGTAAGACTTCTGCCATGCGCATCCGCACACTCGCCCTCCTGCTGATCGTTGCACTTCCCGTCTTTGCGGCGCGGCAGCGTGCCGTTCGGCATCCGTCGCCGGCGACCGGGCCGACGTTCAGCAACGAGGTCGTGCGGATCCTTCAGCAGCACTGTCAGTTGTGTCATCGCGAAGGGGACATCGCGCCGTTTCCGCTCGTGACCTACCAGGACGCGAAGCCGCGCGCCGCGCTCATCAAGTTCATGACCCAGAGCCGGCAGATGCCGCCGTGGAAGCCGGCCACCGGTTGCGGCGATTTCGCGGATGCGCGGCGGCTCAGCGATGCGGAGATCGACACCATCGCGAAGTGGGCCGAGGCCGGAGCCCCGGTGGGGAATGCCGCCGATCTTCCGGCGCCGCTCGACTTCGATTCGGGATGGGTTCTCGGCGAGCCCGATCTCGTCTTCGCGGAAGCAGAGGCCTACACGCCGCCCGCGCACACCGACACCTATCGCTGTTTCACCATCCCGACCAACCTCACGGCTGACGCCCACGTCCGCGCCGTCGACACGCATCCCGGCGATCGCGAGACCGTGCATCACGTGATCAGTTTCATCGACACGACCGGCGCGTCGGTGGCGCTCGACGAAGCCGATCCCGGTCCCGGCTACACCTGCTTCGGCGGTCCCGGCTTCGACCTGCCGGGTGGAACGCTCGGCGGATGGGCGCCCGGCTCGCGTCCGCTGGAGATGCCGGACGGCGTCGGATTGTCGTTGCCCGCCGCGTCGCGCGTGGTCATGCAGGTTCACTATCACCCGCACCACGGCACACCTGAGCCCGATCGGACGGAGCTCGGCATTTACCTCTCGGACGAAAAGCCGGACCGGCTGATGTACTTCATCCCGCTGATCAATCAGTCCTTCACGATCCCTCCGAACGACGCCAACTACCGCGTCACCGCCGCGCTTCCGATCCGCACGCCGTTCCCGCTGAAGCTCTGGTTCATCGCGCCGCACATGCACCTGCTCGGCAGAAAGATGAACGTGCGGATGGATCCTCTCAACGGACCGGAGCAGTGCCTGATCGATATTCAGGACTGGGACTTCAACTGGCAGGGCGCGTATCGCTTCAAAGATCCGATCTCCATTCCCACCGGAACGCAGTTCGCGCTAACCGCCTACTACGACAACTCGTCGTCGAACCCGCGCAACCCCAACGATCCGCCGAAAGCCGTTTCGTGGGGCGAGGAGACCACGGACGAGATGTGCATCGCATTCCTGGGGATCACGCTGGACTGAGCGAGGACTGAGTCGGCGGTCGGCGGTCGGCAGTCGGCAGTAGAGCCACCGCCCATCGGAGGCGAACTGACGCAAGCGAGGTGTGGGTGGTGGTCCACTGCCGACCGCCGACTGCCGACCGCCGACTGGTCCGTATGGCCGTACAATCTCCGCACACCAACCAATGTCATCCCGAGCACCCGAGCCGGTGGTCCGTTTCGATCTGGCGATCCAGCGGAACCATGTCGTCGTCTACCTCCTCGGCTTTCTCATCGGATATGCCGGCAAGTTGCTGGGCGTTTATCCGGTGAAAATGTGGGTCGCCCTTCTGGTGCTGGCTGTGGCCGGCACGAGCTCCGTCGTTCTCTCCGTGCTCTATCGCCGCGGATACGATCGCCGGGTCCTGAACGCCGTCTGGATGACCATCGACGTCATCGGATGCACGCTCGGCGTTTACGCTACCGGCGGGATCGACAGCCCCTGGTTCATCTGGTACGCGGCCGTGGCCGGTGCCTCCGCCTTCGCAGGCGGCAAGATCGCCGCGTACGCCGTCAGTATCGGGTGCTTCGCCGGCTACATCGCCACGTTGATGCTGATGGGGCAGGCCGCGTTCGTGAACGACGTGATGATCCTGGCCGTCACGCGCATGCTGTTTCTCTTCGGCGCGCTGGTCTCGTTCATCGTCGGCATCGCCAATCTGCAGGAAAAGCGATTGCGCATCCGGCAGTTGGAAACCGAGGAAAGCCGCAAGGTCGAAGAGCTCACGCGACTGGCGCAGGAGCTCGAAGACGCCAACCGCCGCATCCGGGAGGCGGACCGGATGAAGTCGCAGTTCCTGGCCACCATGAGCCACGAGCTGCGCACGCCTATGAACTCCATCATCGGCTTCTCGGAGATTCTGTCGGAGCGGCTCGCGGATCGAATCGAGCCGAAGCATCTCGGCTTCCTCATGCACATCCACACCTCCGGCCGGCATCTGCTCGGCATCATCAACGACATCCTCGACCTCTCGAAAATCGAAGCGGGGAAGATGGAGATCTATCCGGAGGTCTTCGCCATCGGACCGGTTGTCGAGAGCGTCTGCCAGGTCATGCGCGGGATGTCCAACCAGACTCCGAAGATCGTGATCGAAGTAGCGCGCGACCTTCCGCAGATCGAGACCGATCTCGCCAAGTTCAAACAGGTGCTCTTCAACCTGCTCTCGAATGCCGTCAAGTTCTCGCCGCCGGGATCGCCGATCACGGTGCGGGCCTCGCTCGACGGCGGAGCGGTGACGGTGAGCGTGCGCGACGAAGGCATCGGCATCGACGCCAAGCATCACGCGCTGATCTTCGAAGAGTTCCGCCAGGTCGACAGTACCGTGCGCCGCGAGTTCGGCGGCACGGGCCTCGGCCTCGCGCTGGTGAAGAAGTTCGTCGAGCTGCAAGGCGGGCGCGTGTCGGTCGACAGCAGTCTCGGCGCGGGAAGCATGTTCTCATTCACGCTGCCGGTGCGTTCGGGCGCGGCCGTGGTCACGCGGACGCCCGAGCTTCCGCAGCGCACAGATCGCGTGCTGGTGGTGGAAGACGACGCGAACGCGTACGAGCTCATCGCATCGGCGTTGCAGTCGGCCGGTTTTCTTTCCATCCGCGCACGGCACGGCGATGAAGCGTTGCGGCTGGCGCGCGAGACGAATCCGATCGCCGTGACGCTCGATCTCGTGCTGCCGGGCGTCGACGGATGGGAGATCCTGAAACGTCTCAAGAGCGATGAGGCCACACGCCACCTGCCTGTCGTCATCATCTCGATGGTCGACAATCGCGATCTCGGTCTGGCGCTGGGCGCCGACGACTATTTCATCAAGCCGGTCGATCGCCCGCGTCTGCTCGAACGTCTCCGCGCGATCGCGACGGGAGGAGGCAGCGGAAAGCCGCGTCTTCTGATCATCGACGACGACTCATCGGTCCACGAGCTGCTCGAAGAGGATCTTTCCTCCCTCGGCTACGCGATCGTGAATGCCTACTCCGGCGACGACGGCCTGCGCGCCGCCATCGAGTCCGCCCCCGACGCCATCATCCTCGACCTCATGATGCCGAACATGAGCGGCTTCGAAGTCGCCGACGCGCTCAAAGACGACCCCCGCACCGCCAGCATCCCCATCCTCGTGCTCACCTCAAAAGAGGTTTCCGGCGAAGACCGCAAGGTTTTGCACACGAAAGTCTCCAGCTTCGTGCAGAAGGGAAGGTCCGCGCGCGAGCAACTCGTACGCGAGATCCGGAGAGTGACGGCGATTACGCCACCGTGAGGCGTCTTCGCCCACCGAAACGCGCCCGCTTCCAATGAAATGCATCGCGAGAGCGCTCCCCTCATCCGCCTTCGGCACCTTCTCCCCTCATAGAGGGGAGAAGGCTACTTGAATCTCGCGCAGTCCGAATTGGATAGCCTTCCCCTTCCGCATAGGAGAGAAGCCTGACTACTTGAATCTCGCGCAGTCCGAATTGGGTAGCCTCCCCTTTCGCACGGGAGAGAAGGCTACTTGAATCTCGCGCAACTCCGAATTAGGTAGCCTTCTCCCCTCCGCAGAGGGGAGAAGGTGCCGAAGGCGGATGAGGGGAGCGCCCTCGTGCCAGAACGCAAGGGTTTGTCATCGCCTCACCTGTGGCGCTCTCGCCATTCGCCGCTCCGCGGCTGCTTCCTACCCACCAACTCCCCCAAAACCTTCTTCGCGACAGCCGCGACGTCGTCCTCGCGAATCTTCTCTGGCGATGTGCCGGCTTTCGAGAAGATGACGAGCACGACGTGATCCTTTCCGTCCGGCGACGTCACGATCGCGGCGTCGTTGACGACGCCGGGCATGGTGCCGGTTTTGTGCGCGATGACGGCGCCCGGCGGAAGGACGGACTTGATCCTGCGGACGCCGGTAGGCGTATCGATCATCCATTGCATGAGCAGATCGTGGCTGGCTTTCGACAGGCCGTCGCGGCGATTCCAGAACGCGAGGAGCAGCGCGGCCATGTCGTCCGGAGTGGCTGTATCGCGAGGGTCCTTTGCGTATTCTGCGCGTCCGCCCGGCTCATTGAGATGCGCAGCGATCGTCTTCTCGGTACGGTCGATGCGGATTCCGCCGGCGCCGAGTGCTTTCATCCGCGCCGCCACTGCGGCCGGTCCGCCGAGAAGACGGATGGTGTTGTCGCAGGCCGTGTTGTCGCTGATCGAGACGGTGTAACGCAACAGTTCACGCAGCGAAATCGTGATCGGCTTTCCCTTCGCCTCGTCGCGCAGCGGACTCCAGCCGGGAGAAAAATCCTTTGGCTCGATGGTGATCTGCTGATCGAGCTTCAGCGTTCCGTCATCAACGCGCTGCAAGGCCGCCAGCACGATCGGGAACTTGTACACGCTCCCCATCGGAAAGCGCTCGGCTCCGCGCACGCTGATGCGGCGTCCGGACTCGAGGTGAATGGCAGAGACGCCGATCACGGCATCCGAGGACTGCGGCGGCAGTTGAAAGGCGGCGGCGAGGAGGAGTGTGGCTGCGATCATGGCGCGAACAGTAGATCGCGATTGCGGCAACGAAATGGCGTGTTTGTGAAAATGCCTACTGATTCAATCGGAACGCTTTGTCGTATCCCGTCATCTCAACGTAGCCCTCACCACGTACGGCGTTGCCTTCGAACGAGCCGGTCACGCCGACCGCTCCTTCCCAGTAGGTGATCTGTGTCGATCCTTTGGTGATGAGCTCCTGCTCGCGCAGCAATGGCTGGAGCGTGAGCGTGACGCCGTACGGAGGCACCTCGACGCGCCAGCCCATCGGATAGGTCGCACCGCTCTTTTTTGATTTCCATCGCGCCAGTGGCGTGATGCGCATTTGCTCGCGGCGGATGGGGATGACTCGGCCTTCGCTGGTGATGATCGAGCCTGACGACGTGACGTCGGGCGTGCCGTCGGTGCGGCGGATGACGTAGAGCATGATCTCGGCGTCGTTGTCGAGTTGGATCGAGAACCAGTCCCAGCCTTGTTGATTCTCACGCAGCGCGGCGCTGCCGAACTCGTGATCCATCCACGCTTGTCCGGTGCAACTCTGGCCGTTCACGGTCCCTTCGACTTCGAGGCGCGTCATCGAGTAGTAGTGCGAGGCAAAGCCTTCCCCTTTCGCTTTGATGCTCACGCCGTTGGTTCCATGCACCGCGGGCGGCTTGCGGGAGCGCAGGGTGAGCTCGATGGCGTCCGCTCCTTCCGCAGCAACCAGCTTCCACGAACCGTCCGGATTCGTCGTGACGCGCCAGCCTTCGTTGAATACGTCGAGCCGTCCCGTCATCGCATCGGCTGTGAAGGGCGAGGCGCGGTTCAGCTTCTCGTAGTAGCGAAAGCTCTTTCCAGAGACGTCGGTGATGGCGAAGTGCGCGGGCATGACCTGATGCAGATCCCAGTTCGTCGACTTCGGCGTGTCGCCGGGGGGAACGACGCCCACGCGGAAGAACGTGACTTCGAAACCGTAGCGCTTTCCCGACTCCGTGCGCAGGTGGCCGGTGTAGTACCACCATTCCGTGCGGTAGTCGGGATGGCTGCCGTGATCGCGCGGAAACTGGAACTCATAGCCGGGCAGCGCCAGCCTGAACGCAAACAGCAAAACCACTGCGAGCCTCATCGTCCCTATAATGACAGCCCCATGGCAGAACAGCCCGTTGGCTCACGCGCACGATTCCGCACTCTCGCGGCGGAGAGCGCGCTGCCGATCGACTCCGACGATCTGATGACGCTGGCGCGGCGCTACACGGATCAGGGGATGTACGACGAGGCCATCCATCTGTACGAGATGGCCGGGAAGCTGAAGCCGGGCTCGGTCTCGCTGCGCATCAACCTGGCCCGCGTGCGCGACCTCAAGAAGGCAGCCGAGGAGACGCGCTACCAGGACGTGAAATCGGAAATGATCGGCGAGCGCGCGCGCGACGAAGTCGACTCCTCGCAGTACGTCGGCCTGGCGCAGTACTACATGGCCAAGGACCAGACCTCGAAAGCGATCGAGCTGCTCGAGATCGCCAAGATCAAGACCCCGAACAACTATCGCCCGTTCGAGATCCTGGGGCGTCTCTACTACTCGCAGGGCGAATGGGATGTGGCGCACGAAGAGATCCAGAAGGCGCGCAAGCTCAATCCATTTGACCGCGGACTGGCCGAGATCTCCGGACGCATCCAGTTCGAGCTGAAGAACTACGAACGCTCGCTCGACGACTTCGTCGATGCGTTCCTCCTGGCCACCGACCAGAAAGGCGAGTCGACCGAGCCCGTGCGGCGAATGATCAACACGCTCAAGCGCGTCCACAACATCGACGCCAAAGACCTCAACACGCGCATCAAACAACGGGTCGAGCAACTCCAGCTCTGCACGGAGCGGCTGGAGCTGCGAAAGGAAAACCTCTTCCGCTTCGATCCGCGCAAAGACTTCAAAGGCATCCTGCAGAAAATCACGCGTGCCGCGGAAAAGCGCGAAGACCTCATCACCACCTCACACGATCTGCGCAGGCTGGCCGTCTTCCAGCACATGAAGGACGAGCAGATTTTCCGCCTCTCGAGGTTTGCCCGTGTCGAGGGTTACGCCACCGGCGATTACGTCTTCCGCGAAGAAGACCGCTCGATGGATTTCTATGTCGTCAAAGATGGCAAGATCGAGATCCGCAAGGAGACGCCCTTCGGTCCGCAGATCCTCGGCACGCTGACCGCCGACACGATCTTCGGCGAGATGAACTTCATCGACCGTACCCATCGCTCCAGCGACGGGCTGGCCAACGAGGCTTCCGCTTGCTATACCTTCTCGTTCAGCGCGCTCGATCAGTTGATGGACGAAGACAAAGAGCTCGCCGTCGGACTGCACTGGGCGTTCTGGCGCTCGCTGACGGAAAAAGTGCGCGACGCAAACGAGCAACTGAAGCTCTTCTTCCAGGAAGACGCCAAACGCGGCGCAGGCCGCAAACGCGCCGTCGATCAGAAGCGCGAGATCCAGCAGGTCACCGTGAAATCCGAAGACAAGGTCGACCTCTTCCGCGAGCGCGGGCTGTCCGCCGCGGAAATGAAGCTGCTGGCCACGTTCTCCAGCGAGGAGCGTTTCCGCGAAGGCTCGATGATCTTCCGGGAAGGCGAGCGTGGCGAGAAGCTCTACATCGTCCTCGACGGTCGCGTGCGCATCTCGAAATTCATCCCCGGTGTCGGCGAGGAAGCGCTGACCGTGCTCGATCGCGGCGACTTTTTCGGCGAGATGGCCCTCATCGACGACAAGCCCCGCTCCGCCGACGGCAAAGCGCACGAAGGCGACGCCACCGTCCTCTCCATCGACCGCGCCACGCTCAACGAGATCCTCTCCATGGATCCCCACGCCTCACTGCAGTTCCTGAATCTTCTCTGCCGCATGATCAGCCGCCGCCTCCGCGAGATCAACGAGAAGATCGTGCAGTGGAAGTACATGAGCGGGGGGTTCTGATTCAGAGGGCTCTGCCCTCTGCGCTCTCATCACGCACTTCCCGCGGCGAGTAAAGCTCGCGCACCAGCCTTCCAATCGACATGTGGTCCAGTGTCTCGGCCGTGCAGTTGTTCATGTTTGTGAAGATCTCGCCGACGGCGGCGCGCTCGCGATCGTTGTCTTCGGCATGCGGGCCGATGTCGGGGACGTGGCGCAGGACGCCTTCCATGTGCGTGACCACTTCGTGGATGGTGATCCGGTCGGGGTCGCAGGCGGGAACATAGCCGGTCCATTCGCCGCCGATGGGGGAGACGAGCTTTGCGTCTTCCAGTTTGCACATGACGCGCAGCATCTGCGAGTCGGTCGTGCCGAATTGTTCGGCGAGCCGATAGGTCGACGGCGCTTCCTCGCGGCGGTCGAAACGCCGCGTGATCTCGATCAGGCTGCGCATCGCAAAATAGAGGTCGAGCTTCGGTTCATCTTTGACCTGGTCGGCCGTGGCGCGCAGGACACCGTAGAGGTTTTGCCAGACGTAGCTCACCTCCACGCCGAGCAGGATGACGATCCACATCATCTCGATGGCGATGAGAAAGATGAGCGCCAGGCCGACGGTGCCGTAGATCAGGTTCAACTGGCCGCTCATCAGATAGGCCGCGTAGATGCTGAAGCCCCAGCGCACGAGCGCGAACAGGAGCGTCGTTACGAACGCGCCGATCATCGCCGACGTCAACCGCACGCGAGTCGATGGCACCAGCCAGAAGAGCATGGTGAAGCCGATGTACAGCACGACGATCGGAACGATCGTGAAGATCAGCTCCCCCTCCAGCAGCACGCGCAGGTAGCGGTTGCGCTCCAGCATGGCCGTGGTGGTGAACGAGAGGCCCATCAGCAGCGGCCCCCAGAAGAAGAGCATCGTGAAGGCGATGATGTTCTGGCGATAGCTGCGCGCGCTGCGCACCTTCCAGATCTGATTCACGGCCCCTTCGACCGCCAGGAAGAGCCGGAAAGCGATGAACATGAACAGGATACCGCCCAGCGTCGAGGCCGTTCCCGCGTTTTCCGTGAAACGCCGCAGGTGATACGTAATCTGCGGCGACTGATAGGGAATGACCGCGTTGAGGACCGTATCGATCTGCGTTTGCGCGCCCGGGAAGACGGAACTGAAGGTTTCCTGAAGAATCCGCGTGAACGCCACCACGAGCGGGATGAGCGAGAGCAGTGTGGTGTAGGCCAGCGAGGCCGCGCGCGCGCCGCCGTCGATGTTCCAGAACTCCCGCACCACCTCGCGCACGAAGAGGAAGAACTCGACGATCGTCGCGCGCACGCGCTTCTGTCCGAACCCGTGTCGCCGATAGACGAGCACGGCAGGGTCGGTCAGCCACGACCAGACGAGATTCTTTCCGTTGACCAACTTGCCAACCCATCGCTGCCGCGGCGAGATTGGCCTGTCCTGCGGGGGCTCACCCATTGCTGAAGGATAAACGCAATGGTCGCGCCCGGGAGCGAGTCGGCGGTCGGCAGTCGGCAGTCGGCAGTGGAGCCCCCGCCCTGTCCGGTGGTTGGTGCCTCTTCTACTGCCGACCGCCGACTGCCGACCGCCGACTCTCCCCCGGCCCGTCTCTCGCATAATGGCCGAGCATGCCTGACAAGGTTCACATCCCCGATGTCATCGAGCCCGATTCGGCGCTGCCGAAGGATCTGGTGGCGCTGCGCCGATTTGCGTTTCTGATGGATCAGGCGTTCAGCGTTCCCGGGACGCGCATGCGGCTCGGTGCGGATGCGTTGCTGGGGCTCATTCCGGGGATTGGCGATGTGATCGGGGCGTTGCTTTCCTCGTGGATCATCGCGGGGGCGCTGCGGCATCGCGTGCCGCCGCTGGTCATCGGGCGCATGGTGCTCAACGTGGCCGTCGACCTGATCTTCGGCGCGATCCCATTGGCGGGCGATCTGTTCGACTTTCTCTTCGAAGAGAACATGATGAACATGCGTCTGCTGGAGAAGCATCGCGACCGGCGCCGGCCTCCTCGGTCCGCTTCGCAGATCGCTCTCGTTCTCGGCGCCATCGTGACGTTTCTCGTGCTGCTGGCCATCGGGCTCGTAGCGGGCGTGATCGCGCTTGTGCTCTGGCTCATCGCGCAACGGACGACGATCTGATGGGTCTGTTCTTTCGCCGCCGCAAGGCTCCTCGGTATCCGGGCCGTACGCCTTTGCCGGTGGTGCGCCGCAGCATCCCGATGCGCTACCACATGCGTCACCAGTTCGGCGTTCGCGATGTGGCATTCCTGCAGACCATGTACGCGCTCACCGGGACCGCGGTCTCCGGAGGCAATCGCGTGGAAGTGCTGCGCAACGGCGTGCAGATCTTTCCTCCGATGCTCGCGGCGATCCGCAGCGCAAAGAAAACCATCAACCTCGAGTTCTACATTTACTGGGACGGCGAGATCGGCCGGATGTTCGCGGAGGCGCTGGCCGAGCGGGCGCGCGCCGGCGTCACGGTGAACGTCATCCTCGATGCGGTCGGATCGGCGGAGATGTCCGAGGACCTCATCCTCTTCATGCGGCGCAACGGCATCAACATCGAGTGGTATCACCCGTTGCGCTGGTACACGATCTCCCGCGTCAACCATCGCACGCACCGCAAGCTGCTCATCGTCGACGGCGAAGTTGGTTTCTCGGGCGGCGTCGGCATCGCCGACGTCTGGCTGGGGGACGCGGACTCGAAAGACCACTGGCGCGAGACCGTGGTGCGCGTGGAAGGTCCCGTCGTGACGCAGATGCAGTTCGCGTTCATGGACAACTGGATCAAGAGCCGCGGCGAGCTGCTGACCGGCCTCGACTACTTTCCGCAGCTTGGGGCCCGCGGAGAATGCCTCACGCAGGTGCTCAAGTCATCCCCATCCGAAGGCTCGTCGACGGCGAAGCTGATGTACATCGTTTCGATCGTCAGCGCGCGCAAGTCGATCTACATGAACACCGCGTACTTCCTCCCCGACAGCGACACCATGCGCGCGTTCGAAGGGGCGGCTCGCCGCGGCGTCGACGTCCGCGTGATCGTGCCGGGCGAGAACATGGACGTTCCGATCGTGCGTCACGCCAGCCGCTTCCAGTACAGCCAGCTCCTGCGCCGCGGCGTACGCATCTTCGAGTACCTGCCGACGATGATGCACGCCAAGACCATGGTTGTGGACGGGATCTGGACCACCATCGGCTCCTCCAACTTCGACGACCGCTCCTTCCGCCTGAACGACGAAGTCAACGTCAACATCTACGACGAAACCATCGCTGCGCAGATGGAGCAGATGTTCTTCGAAGACCTCGCCCGCAGCGAAGAAATCACCCGCCGCAGTTGGATCAAACGCCCCTGGATGGACCGCGCCAAAGAGAAAGTGGCGGGGTGGTTCAAGGAGCAGTTGTGAGGTTCGTCATCCTGCATTGATTCGCCCATCCGGCATCGTCCGGTGACCCGCGTTAGTCGCTTTCCGTCTCGACGGTCAGCAGCGTGAAGTCGCCCGGAGCAAGCAGATTCAGGAAATCACGGTCGAAGGTGACGAGGTGCTCCGAGGAGGACTCGGTCGCCGAAGCGATCCACGCGTCGGTCACCTCATTTCCTGTGTGACCGCGAGCGATGAGTTTCGATCTGAGAATCGGCCATTCCTCGCCGCACGATTGAAGCTCTGCTCCAGGCGAGTCGAGCAGGGCGTCGACGAACGCTACTGCATCCTCGATGGAATCGGGCTCGATGAAGACCCGCCGATTCGTGACCAGGCGAAGAAAGCCGACGATCACCATCGGCAGCAGCGCCAGGGAAGCGCGCCCCTCGGCGCAGGCCACGCGCACACCGTCCAACCACCGGAGTGCCACGGCGTGGTGCTGGTGATCGCGACGGAAGGCGGCGATCAGCACATTGACGTCGGGCGTCATCAGTCCGCCGCATCGAACATGGACTTGTTGCTACGTCCGTCGATTCCCTTCCGCAGTCCACCCTTGCGACGGGAAACGGGAAGTGTCTTCAACTGACGACGACGGTTCCGACTGCGCCGAAGACGAAGAGTCAACCCCTCTTCAATCATCCTCGTGAGCGAAATGTGCTCTTTCGCGGCCTGCTGCTTCGCCTTGGACACGAGATCGTCACGCAGATCGAGAGTCGTCTTCATGGGTCACCATGATACAGAAATCTGTACTCCGGAACAGTCGCCCATGCACGCCCATCTCGTGTACGCTGAACATGATGAAGGTTCTCACCTACGAAGCGACCGTCGAGCGCGGCGTAGTCAAACTGCCGGAGACGGTGAAACTTCCCGAGCATGCAAAGGTCTACGTCGTCGTTCCCGGCGCCGAAGATAGTCCGCCCTCCATGATTCACACCCCGCATCTCCTGCGACACGAACAGGCAGCCGATTTCGCGATGGAGATCGTGGAAGGCGAAGATGCCGCCGTACGATGATCGGCTTTTTGCTCCACCTGCGCCCGTTCTGAGCGCGCACCTTCGCAATCCCCAAGGCGGCACCACCATTCCGGATGTGCTGTTCCTGATCGATACGGGCGCTGACGTGACGCTGCTTCCTCTCGGCGCCGTGCGCGGCCGGAATCGAGCAGACCGGCGCCTCGTACGAGTTGCTGGCGTTCGACGGCAGATCGGCCTCCGCTGTCGCGGTGCGCGCTGAGCTGGGCGGGATGGTTCAAGGAGCAGTTGTAGCAACTCTCCGCGCCGCAGCGCTTTGGAGTGCGTGCGGCTTGCCGCCGCTTTCAGTAGCGTGCCATGAACCGCTCCGTTGCACGTTACGCAAAGCGGCGGCAAGCCGGCCGCACTCCAAAGCGCTGCCGCGCGGAGAAACTCAATCCCACTCGCTATGCACGAACGGAGCGTCCTCGCCGCGGTCGTTGCGTTGGTACGTGTGGGCGCCGAAGAAGTCGCGTTGGGCTTGGGTGAGGTTCTGCGGAAGAGCGGCGGTGCGGTAGCTGTCGAAGTAGGCGAGGGAGGCGGCGAAGGCGGGGGTGGCGATGCCGTTGGATTGGGCGTACGTCACGGCGCGGCGCCATGCGGCTTGGGTTCTGCCGAGGTCTTCGAGGAAGGTGTCGTCGAGGAGGAGGTTGGGGAGGTCTGCGCGGCGCTCGTAGGCGCGCATGATCGAGTCGAGGAACTTCGCGCGGATGATGCAGCCCGCTTTCCAGATGCGCGCGATCTCGCGCATGTCGATGTTCCAGTTCCATTCGCGCGAGCCGGCCTGCATGAGCGCGAATCCCTGCGCGTAGGAACCGATCTTGGCGGCGTAGAGGGCGTCGTGAACGTCCGAGATGAATTGCTTCGCATTCGCGGGCGGGATGGTGGCGATGGCTGGCAACAACGCGCTCGCGACAACGCGTTCGCTTTTCATCGATGACAGCACGCGCGCCTCGATGGCGGCGGCGATCGTCGGGATGGGCACGGCCAGATCGAGCGCGACCTGTGCCGTCCATTTGCCTGTGCCCTTCTGTCCAGCCTTGTCGAGAACCTTGTCGACGAGGGCGTCGCCGGTTTCGGGATCGCGCTTGCGGAAGATCTTCGCGGTGATCTCGATGAGGAAGGACTCGAGCGGGCCGCGATTCCATTCGTCGAAGATGTCCGCGAGCGCATCGGCATTCAATCCCAGGCCGCGGCGCAACAGTTCGTAGGCCTCGGCGATGAGTTGCATGTCGCCGTACTCGATTCCGTTGTGGACCATCTTCACGAAATGACCGGCGCCATCGGGACCGCAGTAGGTGACGCACGGACCGGAGTCACTGCGCGCGGCGATCGCTTCGAAGATCTCGCGGATGCTTTCCCACGATTCGCGCGTGCCGCCCGGCATGAGCGACGGGCCGAACCGCGCGCCGTCTTCGCCGCCCGAGACGCCGGCGCCGACGAAGTGCAGGCCGTGCTCGAGGAGTCGCGCGGCGCGGAGCTGCGTGTCCTTGAACCAGGAGTTGCCGCCGTCGATCACCACGTCGCCTGGTTCGAGCAAGGGCAGGAGCTTTTCGAGTGTCTGGTCGACGGGGGAACCGGCCTTGATCATGAGCATGATGCGCCGCGGCCGTTCCAGCGCGCCAACGAGCTCCTCGAGCGTCTTCGTGGCCGTGAATGCTTTCGATGCGTTCTCCGCGGCGAACTGCTGCGTTCTGTCCGTCTCCAGATTCCAGACGGCGACGCTGAAGCCGTGCTCTTCAATGTTGAGCGCGAGGTTTGCGCCCATCACACCCAGGCCAATCATGCCGAACTGCGAAGTCACGCCTTAACCACCGAGCTCTTCACCGCGGCCGCCAGTTGCTCCAGCCCGGCCTCAATGTCCTCGCCGAGATCAATGCTGAGCGCTCGGCGGTTACGGCTGACCAGCGATTCGTAGTCGCCGATGGCTTGCGCGCGCGCGAGCACGCCGAACGTGAATTTCTCGCCGGGGATCTCGATGTCCGTTCGCGGGCCGCCGGTAAGCTGGAGGAACACGCCGTTGTCGCCGCCGCCTTTGTGGAGCTGGCCTGTCGAGTGGAGGAAGCGCGGGCCGTAGCCGGAGGTCGTGGCCACGTGCAGCTCGCGTGCGATGGTGGCGCGGATCGCGGAGAGGCGCTCGTTGCGGTCGATGGTCTCGCCGAAGTATTCGGTCAGCGCGACGTAGTCGTGCGGCTTCACTTTTGCCAGCAGCGCGGCGATGGCGTCCGCATCTCCGGCGCTCACACGCGCGCCCTCCGCGCGCGCCGTCATCGTGCCGGACGCGGTGTACTCATCGAGCAGGCGCTTGGTGTTGTCTTTCGATTCCTGCACGTTCGGCTGGTCGAATGGATTCACGCCGAGCAGCGCACCGGCAACCGCGGTGGCGATCTCCCAGAGATAGAAGGTCTCGCCGAGGTCGAGCGGATCTTCGAGCACGAGATCGATGACCGGATGGCCTGCCGCTGCGAGCTCGCGCAGCCGTGACGTGTCGTCGCCGTCTTTACGCATGCGCACGGACACGAACAGCCGATCGTCTCCGTATTCGTTCGGCGCGAGCGGCGGTTCACCCGCTACCGGCAAGATGCCTTTGCCTTCTTTGCCGGTGCTTTCGGCGATGAGTTGCTCGACCCAGAGGCCGAGCGTATCGAGCGGGCGGGTGGCGATCAGAGTCAGTTTGTCGCGACCCTGCAATGCCATTCCACCGATTGCAGCGCCGAGGAGCGCGGCCGGATTTTTTCGCACCTGCGGAATCGTCGAGAGATGCATCGTGTGGACGGCGCGGTCGAGCAGCGTCACGATGTCGACGCCCACAAGAGCCATCGGCACGATGCCGAAGAGCGATAGCGCGGAGTAGCGTCCGCCGATGTCGGCGAGATTGCCGAACGTCATGCGGAAGCCGTCGCGCTGCGCGTCATGAACGAGCTGCGTGCCGGGGTCGGTGATGGCGACGAAGTTCTCGCCGGCGCGCTCGCCTTTGATCTGCTTCACGAGATCGTAGAAGTAGCGGTGGAACATCATCGGCTCGGTGGTCGTGCCCGATTTTGAAGCGACGATGAACAGCGTCTGCGCCACATCGATCTGCGCTTCGATCATGGCCACGGCCTCGGGTACGGTGGAGTCGAGCACGAGCAACTGCGGGTATCCATCGCGCTTCCCAAAGACGCGCCGCACGACCTCGGCGCACAGACTGGAGCCGCCCATGCCGAGGACCACCACGTGCTCGAAACCGGGCCGCGTCTCCTCCGCCCACTCCACGATGCTGGCGGCGTTGGCGAGCATCGTCTGGGGTACACCGATCCATCCCAGCGCGTTGTCGATGATCTTCCGGTGCGCATCGTCCGTCTTCCACAGCGCGCTGTCGCGTGCGTGAATGCGCGTCACGAACTTTTCTTTCTCCGCGCGGGCGATGACTTCGTCGATGCCCGTGATGTTGTGCAGAGTCAGCCGGTCGGAGAGACCGCGCACGACCGAGTCGCGTCGCGCCTCGATGGTGTTCATGAGCTGTTCGAATGAGTCGTTGAACGAGGTGACGCCGTCTGCGGTCAGCTTCTCGGTGATCTCGCTGAGGCTGAGTCCCGCGGCCTCGAATGCGGCCAGCGTCTGGCGCGCATCGTCGATGCCTTCCTCGATCGTCAGCTCGACGCTTCCGTGATCCTTGAACGCATCGTAGGTGGCCGGCGGGAGCGTGTTTACGGTGTCGGCACCGATCAGCGACTCGACATAGAGCACGTCGCTGTACTTCGGGTTCTTCGTTCCGGTGGAGGCCCAGAGCGGGCGTTGCACGCGCGCGCCGAGGTCGCGCAGTTTGATGAACCGCTCGCTGGTGAAAATCTGTTTGAAGAGCTGATAGGCCATCTTCGCGTTGGCGATGGCGATCTTTCCGAGCAGCGGTTCGACAGTCGAATCGTCCTTCAGCTTCGCTTCGATCAGCTTGTCTGCGGCCGAGTCGATGCGGCTGACGAAGAAACTGGC
This sequence comes from Acidobacteriota bacterium, assembly GCA_030775085.1. Classification (GTDB taxonomy): domain Bacteria; phylum Acidobacteriota; class Thermoanaerobaculia; order Gp7-AA8; family Gp7-AA8; genus QHVT01. Next base: position 30,709 of record JALYJW010000044.1, read on the forward strand.
TACCGACGAAATGTGGCCGAGCGGCAGTCCTTGCGCAGCGCGCTTTTCCAGTCCGCTGAGGTATGCCTCGATGACGTGTGCGTAGACCTCGTTCGAAAAGATCAGCGTGACATTGATGTTGATGCCGAGCGCGATGGCCTGCTCGATGGCCGGGATCCCTTCCGGCGTTGCCGGGATTTTGATCATGACGTTCGTGCGGCCGAGTTTCACGAAGAGCCGTTTGGCTTCGGCCACGGTCTCGCGCGTGTGCTGCGCGAGCAGCGGCGAGACCTCCAGGCTGACGTAACCGTCCTCGCCATTGGTCCGTTCATAGACGGGCTGGAAGACATCCGCGGCGTTGCCGATGTCTTCGGTCACGAGCTCGTCGTAGATCTCGTCCCGCGATTTTCCCTGGGACGCCAGCGCGTGGAGCTGCGCGTCGTAATCTTCGCTGCCGCCGATGGCCTTTTCGAAGATCGTCGGATTGGACGTCATGCCGCGCAGGTCGTCCTCGTCGATCATTTTCTGAAGCCTGCCCGTGGAGATGAGCTTGCGATCCGTCTGGTCGTACCAGACGCTTTGCCCGGCTTTTGCGAGCTGGGCGAGGGGATTGGTCATGCGCGGCCTCCGTATTTCGCGAGAAGCATATTCGAGTCCCGACGCTCTACGCGGCGGCTGAATCTTCGACGCCCGCGCGGCGGATGGCCTGCGTGGCGATTCGCGCGATGAATGCGCTGACGAGAATGGCGCCGGCCGCGGTAACGATCAGGATCACGCGATTGCCTTCGCCGGTGAGCGCGGCGGCGCCTGCGGCACCGGCGTAGGTGAAGGCGATCGTGCCGGGGATGATCCCGAAGAAGGTCGTCAGGAGGAAGGGGGAGAGGTGGATTCCGGTCAGGCCGAACGCGTAGTTCACCCAGGTGAACGGCGGAAAGCCGGAGACGCGCACCAGCCACATGATCTTCGTGCCCTCGCGCGTGATGGCTCGATCGAGCGCCGCGAACTTGGCGCTGCCGGACGTCATCCGTTCCACGCGATGACGGAGGACGGTGCGGGCGAGGAGAAACGCCAGTGTCGCGCCGAGCGTGGCGCCGATGACGTTCACGATCGCGCCGCCCACGAACCCGAAAATCGCACCGGCCCCGAGCGTCAGCGCCAGCGCCGGCACCAGCAGCACGCAGCAGACGATATAGACCAGCACGTACAACACATACCCGATCGGTCCAACGCCCTGCACCCACGCTTTGAACTGCTCCAGCCAATCCGCAACAGGAAGCGTGCGAACGAGCAGCGCGAACGCCACGAGAAACACGACGACGACGGCGACCTTCACGATCCTCACGGGTCTCAGTTTATCCCGAGCGAAGCGAGGGATCGCCGGTGGCACCGCAATGAGTGCCTGTCTGAGATTACTTCGACGGCACGATCACCTTCCGAATCAGCTTGAAGACGAGTCCGAGCACGCTCAGGGCGGTGACGAGGGTGCCGGCGACGAGGCCGATGGCTCCTCCTGCCGCGAGTTTGCCGAGGCCGGCGGCCGGGGTTTTTGCCGCGCGGGCAGGGACAGGCGCGGGACTCTTCGGGCGGTCTTCGACTCGCTCTGCTTGTGCGTGCGCGTCGCGTTTCGACGTGTCGCCGCGGAGCGTGCCGAACGTGCGGGCGTAGACCTGCGTGAACTCGGCGCCGAAGAAGAGGATCTGCGCGGACCAGTAAACCCAGACGAGCAGGATGACGAGCGAGCCTGCCGCGCCGTATGCAGAGCCCACCGCCGCCTTGCCGAGATAGATGCCCAGTCCCCACTTGCCGAGGGCGAAGAGGATTGCGGTGAAGACCGCGCCGAGCCACACGTCGCGCCAGGCGATTTTGAGATCGGGAAGGACGCGGAAGATGGCCGCGAAGAGTACGACGGAGATCGCGAACGAGAGGACGAGGGTGAGGAACTGGATGAGGGCCTCGCCGCCGATGAGACGCTCCAGCCATGGACCCATGGCCGAAACCGCGGCGTCGAAGACCAGCGACACCAGCAGCAGGAAGCCGATGCCGAGAACCATGGCCATGGAGAGAAATCGGGTCCTGATGAAGTTAACGATTCCGCTGACCGGCTTCTTCTCGACGTTCCAGATCGTATTGAGAGCGTCCTTGAGCTGTCCGAACACGCCCGATGCGCCGAGCATCAGCGTGAGAATGCCCACGATGGTAGCCAGAACACCGCTCTTCGGTTTGGCCGCGGCCTCGATCATCTCCTCGAGCGACTTCGACATCTCCTGTCCGAAGATCTTGCCCAGCTCACCGGAGATCTGACCGCGCGCCGCTTCCTCGCCGAGGAACAGCCCGGCCATGGCCACGGCGATCAGCAGCAACGGACCGATCGAGAAGATCGTGTAGTAAGACAACGCCGCACCGAGCCGAGGCACCTTGTCTTCCTGGAACTCGCGCGCGGTTTCCTTGAAGAGTTGAAGGTATTTGCGCATGCGCCTGTCGCCGGAGAGCAACGGGCGTTCCAGACGTTTGGAGTGCGGCAGCCGCAGCTGCCGCTTTTGTATGTTCGTGCGCAACGCTGTGGCATACGAAAGCGGCGGCTGCGGCCACCGCACTCCAAAATGCTGCCTACTTCGTCTTCATCCAGGCGATGCACTTCTCGAGCGACATGCGCATGGCACCGGCGGGGAGATGCACCGGGCGGCCGTGGCCGGGGAGCACCCATTCGAAGCGGTAGTCGAGGAGGCGCTCCATGGAGCGGATCTGTTCGCTCCACGAATACCAGCAGGCGCTGCGGAAGGCGTAGAGATGGCCGCGGGTCTCGCTCCAGGCGAGGTGATCGCCGGTGAAGAGGAACCGGTCGCGATAAAGAAAAACAGCATGGCCGCGCGTGTGGCCGGGCGTCGGGATCATGATCAGGTCCGGCGCGAGCGTGAGCGGCTCGATGCCGGCCGGTTGCAGCTCGACGTTCCTGGTTCTCGAGCCAACGTCATCGACGTGCAGCACGCGATCACATCCGAAGCGCTCGTGAAACTTCTCGTGATCGGCGACATCGTCCTTGTGCGTGAGCAACATGCGATGTGCGCCGCCGAGGCGGGCGATGTTTCGGGCCAGCGGCTCGGTGAAGCGGGGAGAGTCGATGAGCAGGTTGCCCTTGTCGTGATCCACGCCGCGGCGCACGAGGTAACTGACCGCGCCGAACGAGCTCTCGCTCGTATAGCCGCATCGATAGACGTTGTCTGCGATGAGCTCGGGCAACGATGCCACTGCCGCGCGCATGTCCTGTTTTTCGAGCGTACCGATCGACGCGGTGGGGCAGGAGATCAGCGCTCGCTGCGCGGCCAGCAGCTCTTCCGCGCTCTCCGGCTGGTGATACACCGCTGATTGATCGCCCGCGTCCTGGAACACCGTCGGAGCGAAGATGCGGCAGGCGTCGCAGTCGATGCAGGTGGAGTCGACGAAGAACGCGCCGGGAACGTTGGTCTCGAGACGGAGCGCGAGTTGCGCCATGGCCTCACGTAACTCGAAAGACTGGCCGCGAAATCCGCGTGGAATGGTCCGGGACGCTCGGGCATTCTAGGTGCCGATCATGTTCGACAATCTTCAGGACAAGATGGACCGGGTCTTCAAGACCCTGCGCGGCGAGGCCACGCTCAATGAGTGGCACATCGATAACGCGCTCAAAGAGATCCGCGTCGCGCTGCTCGAGGCCGACGTCCACTTCAAGACGGTCAAGGACTTCACCAGCCGCGTTCGCGAGAAGGCGGTCGGCGGCGATGTTCTGACGGCGTTCTCGCCCGCGCAGCAGGTCACCAAGATCGTTCGCGACGAGCTGCAGGAGCTCCTCGGCGGCAACGAAGTCGGTCTCGCGCTCGTCGGCAGTCCGTCCGTGATCATGATGGTGGGCTTGCAGGGCTCCGGCAAAACGACGACCTCGGGCAAGCTGGCGATGCACCTCAAGACCCGCGGGCGGCGTCCGTTGCTCGTGCCGTGCGATGTCTACCGTCCCGCCGCCATTGATCAGCTCCGCATCGTCGCCAACAACGTCAAGGTCCCCTTCTACGAGATCGGCGACAACCGCAATCCGATCGACATCGCCCGCAAGGCGCTGAGCGAAGCAAAGACGCTGCTCTACGACACCGTCATCCTCGACACGGCCGGCCGCCTGCACATCGACGACGAGTTGATGCAGGAGCTGCAGACGATCAAGAGCGACGCGCGACCCTCGGAAATCCTGTTCGTGGCCGACGCAATGACCGGTCAGGACGCCGTGAAGTCGGCGAAAGAATTCGACGACCGCCTCGGCGTGACGGGCATCGTGCTGACCAAGCTCGACGGCGATGCGCGAGGCGGTGCGGCACTCTCGATCAAGTCGGTCGTGAATCGGCCCATCAAGTTCGTCGGCGTCGGTGAAAAGTACGCCGATCTCGACGTTTTCTATCCCGATCGCATGGCCTCGCGAATTCTCGGCATGGGCGACGTGCTTTCGCTCATCGAGAAGGTGGAAGCCGAGGTCGACCAAAAAGAGGCAGCTCGGCTCGCGGAACGGGTCGCCAAAGACAAGTTCACGCTCGAAGACCTCCGCTCGCAATTGCAGCAGGTCAAGAAGATGGGCCCGCTTTCGTCGCTGGTGGGAATGATCCCCGGCGCCGGCAAGGTGAACGAAGACGACATCGATGAGGGCGCGATCGGGCGCATGCAGGCCATCCTCGACTCGATGACGAAGAGGGAGCGCGAGTTCCCGCAGCTCATCAACGGCCAGCGCAAGAAGCGCATCGCCAAAGGCTCCGGCACCTCGGTGCAGGAGATCAATCGCCTCCTCAAGCAGTACCTGCAGATGAAGAAAATGATGAAGTCCTTCTCCAAAGGCTTCGGGGCCCGGAAGTTCGGCAAGATGATGAAAGGGCTCCCGCCGCAGTTCCTTCAGTAGGCAGTTCGCAGTAGGCAGTAGGCAGGAGAAAAGGCACGCACACCAGCCGTGGGCGGGCGGATCTCCTGCTTACTGCCTACTGCGAACTGCCTACTGTTCCGGAATTCAGCCACGCCGATTGCGGTTCCAGCGCGGGCTCGGGTACTATTCCGCGCCTATTTGTTGCCTATTTACAGGGAGTTACTCAAGACATGTTGAAGATTCGTTTGCGCCGTCAGGGAGCCACGCACGCTCCGTTCTACCGGGTGGTCGTGTCGGACTCGCTGAAGACGCCGTCCGCGGCTACGCTCGAGCAGATCGGTCACTACGATCCCAAGAAGAACCCGGCCGATGTGAAGATCGACCGCACGCGGGTCGACTACTGGATGAGCAAGGGCGCGCAGCTCTCGCCGACCGTGAAGTCGCTCATCAAGAAGCTGCCCAAATAGCCACACTCGGGCTCGCAAGATGCGTGAGCTGATCGAATTTCTCGCGAAGTCCCTCGTCGATCATCCCGACGAGGTGCGGACGCGTTTGTACGATCGCGATCAGCAGACCGTGGTCGAGCTCGAGGTCGATCCCGACGACCTCGGCAAGGTGATCGGCCGCCAGGGCCGCACGGCCCGCGCCATCCGCAACCTCCTCTCCGCGGCCGGCCAGAAGACGCGCCGCCGCTATTCGCTCGACATCCTGGACTGATGTCTTCCGCGAAGCCGGGCGAGCGAATCGCCGTCGGGATCATCCGCAAGGCGCACGGCGTTCGCGGCGAAGCGAGCATCGAGCCGTGGACCGACTCGGCGGATCGCTTCGAAGAGCTCGAGACCGTAACGCTGGTCTCGCCTGATGACGCGCTGACGCGCGAACTGCGCGTCGAGGGCGTGCGCGCGCATGGCGAGCGGGCGCTGATGAAGTTCGCCGGCATCGACACGCCGGAAGAGATCCAGACCCTGCACAACTGGACCATCGAGATCCCCGCCAGCCAGGCGCGCTCTCTCGATGAAGACGAGTACTTCCTGCACGACCTGATCGGCCTGACGCTCTTCGACCCCGAAGGGCGCGAGCGCGGCGTCGTCACCGATGTATCCGAAGGCGGCGGCGGGCTGCTGCTCAACGTGCGGCGCGCGGACGGGAGGAAGTTCGAGCTGCCATTCGCCGCGGATCTCTGCACGGAGATCGACGTCGCCGGGCGGCGGATGGTGGTGGCGTTGCCGGAAGGTTTGGACGATCTGGACGCTGTCAGCGAATAGACTTGACGTATCGCGAGAGCCGCCCCTCACCCTAGCCCTCTCCCCTCGGCGATGAACCCGCCGTGGGGAGAGGGGACTTTGAATCCTCGCCACGAAGCAGTCCCCTCTCCCCATTGCAGCCTCATCGCAATGGGGAGAGGGTTAGGGTGAGGGGCGGCTCTCGCGCAAAAAGCATATGCGCATCGACTTCATCACCATCTTCCCCAACATGTTCACTCCTCTTCTCGACGAAGGTGTGATCGCGCGCGGGATCAGGAAAGGGCTGCTCGACATTCGCGTGTGGGATTTGCGCGAGTACGCGACGGATCGCCATCGCTCCACGGATGACGAGGCGTATGGCGGCGGGCCGGGGATGGTGATGCTGGGGGAGCCTGTGTTCCGCGCGGTCGAGGCAATCGGAGTTGGTCATGTGGTGATGACGTCCCCGCAGGGACGGCGGTTCGATCAGCGGGTGGCGCTCGAGCTCTCGGAGAAGCAGCACGTCGTTTTTCTCTGTGGCCGCTACGAAGGCTTCGATCATCGCGTCCATGAGGCCTTGCAGCCGGACGAGATCTCGATCGGCGATTTCGTCGTTTCCGGGGGCGAACTGCCCGCGATGCTGATGGCGGATGCGATGGGCCGGCTGATTCCGGGTGTGGTCGGCAATACCAGCTCGGTCGAGGAAGACTCCTTCTTCAAAGGCCTGCTCGACTACCCTCACTACACACGCCCCGAGGAGCTGCGCGGACTGCGCGTCCCCGACATACTCCTCTCCGGACATCACGAAAACATCCGCAAGTGGCGGAAGGAACAGGCTCTTGGGGCCACTTTGGCCAAGCGGCCCGATCTTCTGGAGACGGCTGCGCTCGATGAGGAGGCCCGGGAAATTCTTTCCAGGCTTGGCAAGTTCTAGCCCCCGCCTCACCAGAGTGCGGCCCACCGTGCCCTCTCAGTTATACTGACCCGCTTTTCAGAATCTACTGGAGTTACGTCAATGGCAGAAATCATGAAGCTCGTCGAGTCGCTGGCCATCAACCGGACCGACATCCCGCCGTTCAGTCCCGGCGACACGATCAAGGTCCACGTGAAGGTCAAGGAAGGCGACAAAGAGCGCATCCAGGTTTTCCAGGGTCTGGTGATCTCCCGCAAGGGCGGCGGCACGCGTCAGATGTTCACGGTCCGTAAGATTTCGGGCGGAATCGGTGTGGAGCGCATGTTCCCGCTGTACTCTCCGACCATCGACAAGATCGAGGTGGAACGTCATGGCCGGGTCCGTCGTGCAAAGCTCTACTACCTCCGCAACCTCCGCGGGAAGGCCGCCCGCATCGAGGAGAAGCGCCCCCGCTAAAAGAACCGCCAGGCGCTTGCCGTCCGAGCGCTTGTTCGATTCTCTTTTCGCGGAGCTCGCGCGCGTCGCCGAAATGTCGGCGATCGAGCGCAGGCTCCGCGATTTTGGTTTTCGGAGCGTGGCCGGCACGGACGAAGTCGGACGCGGTTGTCTGGCCGGCCCGGTCGTGGCCGCTTGTGTCGTGCTCGATTCCGAGCCGACGCTTTTCGGCGTCAACGACTCCAAGCTCGTCGTAGCGGAAGACCGCGTCACCGTCTGCCGCCTGATCATGCGCCGCGCCCGCGCCGTCTCGATCGGCGTCGTGGAAGCGTCGACCATCGACCGCATCAACATTCTCAAAGCCAGCAAACTGGCCATGTGCCACGCCGTCGAGGACCTTCAGGTCCGTCCCGATGCGCTGCTGCTGGATGCCGTATTGCTCGAAACTTTGGAGATGCCGCAGATCCCGCTCATCAAGGGCGATCGCCGCAGCGTTTCCATCGCCGCGGCCTCCATCGTGGCGAAGGTCTATCGCGATCTGTTGATGGACGCGTATCATGACCGCTACCCTGTTTACGACTTCAGGAACAATCGGGGTTACGCGACTGAAGGACATCAGGCCGCTCTGCGAATTTATGGCCCGAGCCCGATTCATCGCATGTCGTTCGAAGGGGTGGAGGAGCCGAGGCTGCTGTTCGGCATGAGCGAGGAAGATGGCGGTTCAACGCGATAAAGTCATCGCTAACGCGGAGAAGCTCGTCGCCAAGGGCAAGATCGAACCGGCGATCAAAGAATACGAGCGGCTTCTCGAGGACAGCCCGAACGACGTCAACACGCTCAATCGGATCGGGGACCTGTGGGTCCGCGTCAACAACAACGGCGAAGCGGTCAAGGTCTTCAGCAAGATCGCCGACCACTATTCGAAGGATGGCTTCTTCCTCAAAGCCATCGCCATCTTCAAGAAGATCAACAAGCTCGATCCGTCGAAGCTGGAGATCTACGCGAAGCTGGCCGACCTGTACGCCAAGCAGGGCCTGGCCATGGAGGCCAAGAGCCAGTATCAGGTTCTGGCCGACTACTACCTCAAGCACGGCGAGCCGGCCAGCGCACTGGCCATCTATCGCAAGATCTCCGAGCTCGATCCGCAGTCGATCAACGTCCACGTCAAGCTCGCGGATCTTTACTCACAGAACAACCAGACCGCCGAGGCGCTGAAGGAGTACGACCGCGTCGGCAGGTTGCTGCTCAAGCGCGGCATGCTCGACGAAGCCGTGCAGGTCTTCCGCAAGGCGCTGAAGATCGAGCCGAAGAATACGGACCTCGTCGACTCGCTCGTCACGGCACTGCTCGAAGCGAAGGACTTCGACAACGCCCGCCAGATCGTCGACGCCGCGCTGGAAGCGAACGCGAACAATCCGCGACTCCTGGGCATGCTCGGCCGGATTCAGCTCGGACGCGGCGACAACGCCGGCGCGCGCGCGACGCTCGAGCGCGCGGTGGCAGCCGACCCGAACGATCCGTTGACGCGCGAGACGATGGCCGATCTGTATCTCAAACAGAACGATGCCGATCGCGCGCTGGAGATGATCGCGCCGCTGGTCGAGCGCGCGCTCGGCAAAGGTGAGCGAGCCACCGCCATTGAGATGCTGAACCGCATCCTTCGCGTCGAGTCCGGTCACACGCCGACGCTGGAGCGTCTCGTGGCCGTCTACTCGCGATTGAACGAAGAGACGAACATCCTGGCCTCGATGAGCAGCCTCGCCGAGGCGCACGTTTCGCGAATGCATTTCGACGAAGCATCCAAAGTGCTGGAGAAGCTGATCCAGCGCGAGCCGCAGAACGCCCAGCATCGCAACAAGCTGCAGTTCGTCCGTTCGCAGATGGGTGGTCTCGATACCGTACCGGCGCGCGGAGGCCGCTCCGCGTCTCCGATCGATCTGCCTCCCATGGAGATCGACGAGCCTGCGCCGGCGTTCGACGGTTACGAGGAGCCGGACACGGAGTTTTCCCTCGAGATCGACAGCTCACCCGCTCTCGACCTCGGATTGCCGCACGTCGATGCAGGACGCTCGGCTGCGTCCGGATCTCCGCCGACGCATCTCATCTCCGCGGTGGAGATGGTGGCCGCCGATCTCGCCGAGGGAGGCGACGACCTCGACTTCATCACCGAGCACCTCACCGAAGCCGAGGTCTTTTCGAAGTATGGACTGGCGGAAAAAGCCGCCGAACATCTACGCGCGGTCCTCGAGCGTGCGCCCGCGAACCTGACTGCGAACGACCGGCTCTTCCGCATCCTTCTCGAAGAAGGCGAGGTCGACGCAGCGCGCACCGCTGCTCACGCGTACGTGGCCATCCTCGAAGACAAGGGTGACGGCGCGACCGCGGCCGCGGTGAAGAACGAGTTCGTTTCACGCGGCGAGCGCTTCGAGCCGCCACCGTCAGCTGAGCCAATGCCGTCGTTCGCTTCGGAGTCTTCGATCTCGATCGACGACTTCGCAGGCGCTGACGACGAGATGAGCTTCGATCTCGACGCGCCCACGGAGATGGAGTTCGATTTGGAGCCGCCTGCTGTTGCGGCGCCTGAGCCTGAGCCCATGGCGTTGCCGGCGGATGATCCGGTCTCGCCCGAGCCCGAGATTCAGTTCGAGGATCAGTTCGATGCGCGATCGCTCGGGACCATCGAAGAATTGCCGGTCGCGGAAGAGATCGAATCCGATATGTTCGAGGAGCTGCAGGTCGCCGATGAAGTTGTGCCGGAGTCCACGTTCGAAGAGCCGGAAGAGCTCACGCTTGGAGAGGTGGATGAGGATGCGCTCGCTGGCGCTCTGGAGCCCGCACCCGACGATCTTTTCGGCTCGATGGTGGAGCCGGCCGGAATCTTCGACGAGGCGGAATTGGCGGAAGCGCTCCCGGCCATCCTGGACGAGCCACTGCTCATGCCGGAGCCACAGCCGGAAGAGCCGTTTTTCGGCGTGGAAGCTCTCGGAGAATTGCTGGAGACCGACGAGTTGCCGCTCGAGGAGATTGGCGAAGTCGATTTCTACATCGAGCAAGAGCTGTTCGATGAAGCGCGCCGGAAACTCGATGCGCTGCAAGCGCGCTTTCCCGGCAATTTCGATCTTCAATCGCGTAGCGAGCGCATCGCGATTGCTGTTGCAGCCGCCGCCGCAGCAGCCGCGGCGCCACGTCCGCCGGTGTTCTCTCGCGATGAGATCGAGAGCGAGCTTCTCTCCGCGATCCCGGACGACGATGACGATTTCAGCGTGCCGCCGCCTGCCGCTGCAACGCCCGTCGCCACGCCGCCACCTCCCGTGATCAGTGCGGCACTCGTGCAGGAGGAGAATCTCTTCGCCGACGAGGACAACTTCTTCGATCTCGCCGCGGAGCTCGAGTCCGAGCTGGCTGACGAAGAGGAAGCGATCTCACTTTCCGAGGAAGAGCAGTCGCTCGAGGAGATCTTCCGCGAGTTCAAGAAGGGCGTCGAACAGCAGCTCGATTCCGAGGATTACGACACGCACTACAACCTCGGCATCGCCTACAAGGAGATGGGCCTGATCGACGAAGCGATCGGCGAGTTCCAGCTCGCCTCGAAGGATCCCAAACGCGCCGTCGAATGCGCATCGATGCTCGGCCTCTGCTTCCTCGAGAAAGGCATGCCTCAACTGGCCATCAAGTGGTATCGCAAAGGGATCGAAATGCCGGAGGTCACCGAGGACGAGCACGTCGGCCTCCTCTACGACCTCGCCTCCGCCTACCAGGAAGTCGGCGACACCGACAACGCGCAGAAGGCGTTCATGGAGGTGTACGGCATGAACTCCAACTACCGCGACATCGTGAGCCGGATCAAGCAGTTGGAAGACGCGAAGCGATAGTCGGCGGTCGGCAGTCGGCGGTCGGCAGTGGGCCGCCGCACCCATCCACGCGCTGCTTCGTGCTTCATCC
>JALYJW010000045.1 GCA_030775085.1 Acidobacteriota bacterium
GTATTTGCCACGCTACGAAAGCGGCGGCAAGCAGCCGCACTCCAAAGCGCTGCGGCGCGGAGTTAAAACAGCTTGCCTTCGTGGGCTCCGCCGACGGGGTAGCCGAGGTGGGCGTAGGCGGTGCGGCTGGCGACGCGGCCGCGGGGGGTGCGCTGGAGGAATCCGATCTGGATGAGGTAGGGCTCGTAGAGGTCTTCGATTGTGCCGCGGTCTTCGCCGATCGATGAGGCCAGCGCATTCAATCCGACCGGGCCGCCGCGGAAGCGCTCGACGATGGTGGTGAGCAGTTTGCGGTCGATCTCGTCGAGGCCGTAGTCGTCGACTTCGAGCATGAGCAGCGCGCCGCGGGCGATGGCCACGTCGACGCTCCCTTCGTGACGCACTTCCGCGAAGTCGCGGACGCGCCGCAGGAGGCGATTGGCGATGCGGGGTGTGCCGCGCGAGCGGCGTGCGATCTCGACGCAGGCTTCGTGATCGATTGGGATGCCGAGGATGTCGGACGAGCGGCTGACGATCACCGTGAGCGAATCGACATCGTAGAAGTCGAGACGATGCACGATGCCGAAGCGCGCGCGCAGCGGCGCGGTGAGCAGCCCGGCGCGCGTCGTCGCGCCGACCAGCGTGAAGCGGGGCAGCTCGACTTTGAGCGTGCGCGCAGCCGGACCCTGTCCGATCACGACGTCGACGTGGAAGTCTTCCATCGCGGAATAGAGCACTTCCTCGACGATCGGAGGAAGTCGATGGATCTCGTCGATGAACAGCACATCCCCCGCTTCGAGATTCGTGACGATGGCCACCAGATCGCCCGGCTTTTCCAGCGCCGGTCCCGAGGTCGTGCGCATGCTCGCGTTCATCTCGTTGGCAATGATGTTGGCGAGTGTGGTCTTGCCGAGGCCGGGAGGGCCGAAGAGCAGGACATGATCGAGCGACTCGCTCCGCTTCCGCGCCGCCGTCAACGAGATCTCGAGGTTGGCTTTGACCTTGTGCTGCCCAATGTATTCGCGCAGCAGGCGGGGTCGAAGCGAAAGCTCGGTCTGTAGATCTTCCTGGTCTGGTGTCGGGGCGAGAATGCGATCGTCGGTCACTGGTTCGCGTAGTTTATCGCGCGCTTCGCCGCGGCAACGACGGGCAGCGACACGGTGATGGCGCTGCCCGAGCCCTCGCTCGAGGTCACATCGATCTTCCCGCCGTGCTCCTGCACGATGCGGTACGAGATGGCCATCCCCAGACCGGTGCCGCTGGGAAAGTTGGTGCGGAAGGGCTGGAAGAGGCGTCCCAGATCGGCGGAAGACATCCCTCTGCCGTTGTCGGCGAAGGTGATGTGGTAGGCGTCGTCATCGACGGCGGTGCGCACGGTGAGCATGCCTCCGTTGGGCATGGCTTGCACGGCGTTGCGCGCCAGATTCCAGAACACCTGGCGGATCTGATCGCCATCGCCGACGAGCGTGAACGACGCCGGCGCGATCTCGCGACGGATCTCGTGACGCTCGTGGAGCTCGGGAGAGTTCTGAAGCAAATCGAGCGTCTCGGAAAGGCATGTCGCCACGTCGTACTCGAGCGCGCGCGCCTCCTGCGGACGAACGAAACGGAGAAAGTCGGAGATCGACTTGTTCAGCCGCTCCGATTCCTTCAGCACGATCGCCATCAAACGCTGCTCCTGCGGCGTCAGCGACTTCGAGCCTTTCAGCACCTGCACCGAGCCGGCGATGGCGGCCAGGGGATTCCGGATCTCGTGAGCGATTCCGGCCGAGAGCTCGCCCACGGCGGCCATCCTGTCTTTCAGGCGCAGCTCGGCCTCGAGCTTTTTCATCTCCGTGAGGTCCTGAAAGATGAGCGTGTAGCCGGCGGCCTTCCCCTCCAGCGTGCTGAGCGGACTGATGGCGAAGCCGATGTTGCGCGACATTCCGGCCACCGTGACGTCGTCGATCTCCTGGCGTACCACCACTCCCGCGGCCAGCTCTTCGCGCGCCTCGTTCCACCGCTCGAAGTCGAAGAAGCCGAGCTCGGTCACGTGCCGCCCGAGGATGGCCTGCGGCTCCAGTTGCAGAATGGCTCCGCCGGCGGGATTGACGAAGGAGGCGGTGCCGAACGACGACAGCGTGATCAGGCCGGAAGGGATCGACTCCACGACGTTCTGGTTCAGCGCGCGCAGCTCCGCGAGATTCTGCCGGTTGGCGTCGAGCTCGAGCGACGTGCGCTGCAACTGCTCCGAGAGATACGACGTCAGCAGCGCCGTGGCGTAGAAGCCGGAGAAGTTCGCGGCCATGTTGAAGTACAGCCGCGAAGCGGACCAGTCGATCGGCAACGACTGCGCGGGAAGCGGCAGGATGCCGTAGAACAACAGATCGACGAGCACGCCGTAGAGGATGACCGCGCCCGATGCCGCCAGCAGCCCGCCGCGCCGGTACATCAGCATCGAGGCGGTGATGATGGAGACGAGATAGAGAAACGAGAACGGCGAGTCGAGACCGCCGGTGAAGTAGACCAACAGCGTCTCCACCGCCAGATCGCCGGCGATCTGGATCATCACGTTCAGCCCACGCGACGGAATCGTGAAGCCGAGCACGATATAGACGAGCGTGAGCACATACGTCGCGCCCGCGGCGATGTAGAGATAGTCGATGGGAAGAACTTCGCCGACCGTGTACTGAATGATCAGCGCCGCCAGCAGGAGCGTCGTGACGACGACCACCCGAACGGCAATGAGCATGCGGGTGTCTGGGGCGAGGGTAGCCATCAGCTCTCAGCTCTCAGTTCGCAGCTCGCAGGAGAAACCTGCGCTCGCAGCTCCCGGTACCCTGAGAGCTGCGAGCTGCGAGCCGCGAGCTAACCAATTTGCGAGATCAGCGAGAACATCGGCATGTACATGGCGATGACGATGCCGCCGATGGCCACGCCGAGGAAGGCGATGAGAACCGGCTCGAGCAGCTTCATGAGACCGGCTACCGCCAGATCGACCTCGTCCTCATAGAAGTCGGCGATCTTGGAGAGCATGGTGTCGAGCGCACCGGTCTGCTCGCCGACGGCGATCATCTGCACGACCATCGGCGGGAACACGTCCGTATCGCCGAGCGGCTCGCTGATGGTCTTGCCTTCCTCGACCGACTTGCGTGTGGCCATGATCGCGTCTTCGATGATGGAGTTGCCGGCCGTGCGGGCCGTGATCTGCAGACCGTCGAGGATGGGAACGCCCGACGAGGTGAGCGTCGAGAGCGTGCGGCAGAAGCGCGCCACGGCGATCTTTCGCAACAGCATTCCCAACACCGGCATCTTGAGCAGAATCCCGTCGATGACGCGTTTGCCTTTGTAGGTCTCGTGATACCGCCGGGTGGCGTAGGTTCCGGCCACACCCAGAAGGATCATCAGCCACCAGAAGTCGCCGATGAAGTTGGACATGGCGATGACGACACGGGTGGGCAGGGGCAGCTCGGCGCCGAGGCTGGCGAACAGCGACGCGAACACGGGGATGACCTTCCAGAGAATGACCATCACCACGATGCAGGCGATGCTGATGACGGCGACCGGATAGATCATCGCCGACTTCACCTGCGAGTTCAGCTTCACCGACTTTTCGATGTAGGTGGCCAGGCGCTGCAGGATCGTATCGAGAATACCGCCGGCCTCTCCGGCAGCCACCATGTTCGTGAAAAGGTCGTTGAAGACCTTGGGATGCTTGCGCATGGAATCGGCGAGATTCGAGCCGGACTCGACGTCCTGCCGCACCTGAATCAGCACGCGCTTGAAGACCTTGTGATCCTGCTGCGAGCCGAGAATCTCCAGGCACTGCACCAGAGGCAGACCGGCATCGATCATGACGGAGAACTGCCGCGTGAAGATGGCGATCGACTGGGGCGGGACGCCGCCGCCAAACTTCGGCAGAGCGATCTCCTTCCCCTTTTCCTTGACCGCCGTCACGACGATCTGCTGCCGCCGCATCGTGGTGATGACGGCGTCTTTCGAGTCGGCCACCAACACCCCGGTCTGGCTCTGTCCGTTCCTCGCTGTGCCCTTCCACTCGAATGTCGGCATCTTTTCCTCCTGCTTTCAGCTCGCAGCTCGCGGCTGTCAGCTCTCAGGCCACCCTAATGACGCTCGCCGTTCTCCCTGAGAGCTGAGAGCTGCGAGCCGAGAGCTGATTCTACGCCGGTCTCGGCCTTGGGCCGGCCGTGTGCGACGGTCCCGGCGTAATGATGGCCCCCGCGCCGCGCGAGATCATCTCCTGGAGCTCGTCCGGATTCGACGAGCGCCCGAGCGCCGTCTGCAATGTGATCAGCTTCTTGAAGTACAGCGTGGCCAGGGACTGATTGAACGTCTGCATCCCGTACTTCGACTGGCCGGTCTGCATCATCGAATAGATCTGGTGAACTTTGTCCTCGCGGATGAGATTGCGGATGGCGGGATTGGGTACGAGGATCTCCATGGCCATGGCCCGCCCCTTCCCGTTCGCCTTCGGCAGCAGCGCCTGGCAGAGAATGCCTTCCAGGACGAACGAGAGCTGGGCGCGGATCTGCGGCTGCTGGTGCGCGGGGAAAACGTCGACGACGCGGTTGATGGTCTGCGCCGCGGAGTTCGTGTGCAACGTGCCGAACGTGAGGTGGCCCGTCTCGGCGATCCGCAGCGCCGACTCGATGGTCTCGAGATCGCGCATCTCGCCGATCAGAACGACGTCGGGATCCTGGCGCAGGGCGGACTTGAGTGAGTTGGCGAACGAATGCGTGTCGGCGTGCAGCTCGCGCTGATTGACGATGCAGCTCTTGTGCTGGTGCAGGAACTCCACCGGATCTTCGATGGTGATGATGTGCTGGTGCGTCTCGCGGTTGATCTTGTCGATCATGGCCGCCAGCGTGGTGGACTTGCCGGAGCCCGTGGGGCCGGTGACGAGCACGAGACCGCGCGGCTTGTTGCAGATCTCTTCGACGACCGGAGGAAGCCCCAGCTCCTTGAAGCCGAGAATCTCGTAGGGGATCTGCCGATAGACGGCGGCCGTCGCGCCGCGCTGATTGAAGATATTGGCCCGGAAGCGCGCCAGTCCCTTGATGCCGAAAGAGAGGTCGAGCTCGAGATTTTCCTCGAAGCGGTGCTTCTGGGCATCGGTGAGCACCGAGTAGGCGAGCTGCTTGGTCTCCGGCGCGGTCAGCGGTGGAATGTCCAGCGGCACCAGCTTCCCGTCGATGCGGATCTGCGGAGGAGAATTGGTCGTGACGTGAAGGTCCGAGCCACCGCGCTCGACCATGGTTTTGAGTAGCTGATGCAGCGTAACGGCCATTGTCCTGTCTCCCGAGTACTACGCTTGTCGCGAGTGGGGGATTGAGAATTGAGAATTGAGGATTGAGCCGTTTCTCAATCCTCAATTCTCAATCCTCAATTCTCAATCCTCAATCCGCTTCACTAAGCCACCGTCTCGCGAACGACTTCCTCGACGGTGGTCACACCGTTCATGATTTTAATCAGGCCGGAGCGGCGCAACGTGATCATGCCATTCTCGATGGCTTTCTTCTTGATGTCGATGGCCGTGCCGCCGGCGAGAATCAGGTCGCGGATATCGTCATCGATCTGCATGACCTCGACGAGACCGACGCGGCCTTTGTAGCCGGTGTTGTTGCATTTCTCGCAGCCGCGGCCCTTGTAGATCGGGAACGTTCCGACCTCCTCTTTCTTGTAGCCGAGGTTGGCAATCGCCTGGTGCGTCATGTCGACGGTTTCCTTGCAGTTGCCGCAGATGCGGCGCACGAGACGCTGCGCGGCGATGAGCTGCGTGGCCGTGGCCACGAGGAAGGGCTCGATGCCCATGTTCATCAGACGGTTGATGGTCGAGGGCGCGTCGTTGGTGTGCAGGGTCGAGAGCACGAGGTGGCCGGTGAGCGCCGCCTTGATGGCGATCTCCGCGGTCTCGAAGTCGCGGATCTCGCCGACCAGGATGATGTTGGGATCCTGCCGGAGGAACGATCGCAGCGTGGCCGCGAAGTTCAGGCCGATCTGCTCCTTCATCTGTACCTGGTTGATGCCCGGCAGATTGAACTCCACCGGATCCTCCGCGGTCATGATGTTCACTTCCGGCGAGTTCACCTTCGACAGCGCCGAGTAAAGCGTGTTGGTCTTGCCCGAGCCGGTCGGTCCGGTGACCAGCACCATGCCCCACGGCTTGAAGATCGCCTCCTCGAAACGCGCCAGCGACTCCGGCTCGAAGCCGAGCTTCCTCATGTCGAGCATGAGGTTGTCCTTGTCGAGCAGCCGCATGACGATCTTCTCGCCGAAGAGCGTCGGCAGGACCGAGACGCGGAAGTCCAGCTCCTTGTTCTTGTCCTCGAGCTTGATCTTCAGCTTGATGCGCCCGTCCTGCGGCAGGCGCTTTTCCGAGATGTCCAGCTTGGCCAGAATCTTCATACGCGAGGTCATGGCATCCTTCAGCTTGAGCGGAGGATTCATGATCTCGTACAGGATTCCGTCGATACGGAAGCGGACGCGATACTCCTTCTCGTACGGCTCGATGTGGATGTCCGAGGCGCCGCGCTTGATGGCATCCGTGAGGATCAGATTGCAGAGCTTGACGACCGGCGCCTCTTCGGCCGAATCGGCCAGGGCGCTGACGTCCATCTCCTCTTCTTCCTCGAGCACTTCGAGGTCGGCGCTCTCCTGCGTCTGAAGGTCTTCCATGACCTTCTTCAGCTCGAGCGAGGAGGTGGTGCCGTAGTAACTGTCGATGGCTGCCTTGATCCCCAGCTCGGAGGCCACGACCGGCTCGACGTTGTAGCCGGTCATGAACTTGATGTCGTCCATGGCGAAGACGTTCGTCGGATCGGCCATGGCGATGGTGATCGTGGCGCCGGTCTTGTTGACCGGGAGGATGTTGTACTTCCGGGCCACGTCGCCGGGGATGAGCTTGATGACGCCCGAGTCGATCTCGAAGTGCTGGAGATTGATCGAGGGCACGCCGAACTGCTGGCTGAGACACTCCGTGATGTCCTCTTCGGAGACGAAGCCGAGCTTGATCAGCGTTTCGCCGAGCTTGCCGCCTGTCTCTTTCTGGACCCGGAGCGCTTCCTTGAGCTGATCCTGGGAGATCAGACTCGCTTTGGTGAGCAACTCACCGAGACGAACACTCATACGTGCTTTCTAAGACTCCTGAATCTGAGGCCGTGCTCACCGCGGAACGATCGGCGAGTTTAACACCCGTGCTGATCCGCACGAGGGGGGTGGCAGTTATTGTAATTGAGAACTGGATGGCAGCGGCGGTTCCGGCGATCCCGCGCCGGGAGTCACGCTTTTCAGCGTAGCCGTCACGCTCCCGAATTTCAGTTCCGTCCGAATGCGGACGGGCAGGTGGCGCTCATCGTCGGAGTACCAGATGTGGAGACGCTCTTCGCGCTGCATGCCGCCGCTGACCATCTCCGGCTCCACCAGCAATGCGCTGAATGTTCCGGCCGGCGTCTGCACAATCTCGCGCCGGAGAACGCGGGCGTGGACCGTGTACAGCTTTCCGTCGGAGATCAGATTGAGCTCGTACGATTTGCCGGGCGCCAGCTCGAGCGTCCGGAAGTAGTAGATGACGGAGATGGGATCGAAGATCGGACGCGAGACCGGGATCTTCCTGGTCTTCTTATTCAGACGCGTGCGCGTGGCCACGCCGTCTTCGATGGTGGTGGTTTCGTGCGCTTTGTCGCCGCGCTCATCGAGGCGTTTGATGTAACTGACCGTCGAGAAATCAGAGCGGTCGACGATCGTCTCGATCTCATCGCGAACCTTGAAGATACGGCCAATACCACCGGTGGATCTGGCCACGGAGGTGACGCGATATTGCGAGTCGCCGGAAGGAGCGATGGTCATCCGTGCCGTGCCGCCTGTGACCTTGACCCACGCCAGTGTGTAGTCGAGCGTCTCGCCCTGCGCGTAGGTCTGCTCGAGTGGACCAGGGATCGCCACGACGGCCGCGAGCAGCAGTGAGAGGAGGAAGCTCACTCCGAGATGACCTTGCCCAGCAGATTCATGACCTCTTCAACAGAGATCGATTCCATCCATTTCGTCGTCGGAAAACGATCGATGCAATGCTGGGGCTGGTGGTACGGCCCGTTGCGCCGCGGATCGGTCGGGCCATAGAGACCGAGGACCTTCGTCCCCAACGCATCGGCAAGGTGCAACGGACCGGTATCGCCTCCGATGACGACCTCGGCTTTCTGAAGGAGCCAGGCCAGCTCGCGGAGGTTCGTCGGCGGCGCCACACGCGCACCGATTCGATCCGCCAGCTCGCGCTCGCCCGGCCCCCAGACCGCAAGCGCCTTCGGTCCGATCTGTTTCGCGAGCTCGCGGAATCGCTCCACCGGCCAGAGCTTGCTCGCCTTGCCGGCGCCGGGCAGAAGAACGATGGATCCGGCAAAAGCATCCAGTCCCGTGGCCTGCGGAAACGCCGCAAACCCATTTTGGAGTGCGGTGGCCGCAGCCACCGCTTTGGGAGGGTGGTGGTCCTGCTCCGTGGCATACAAAAGCGGCGGCTGCGGCCACCGCACTCCAAGAGAGGCCGCAGCCAGTTGCAGGTTCTGATCGACGATGTGCTTCGAGATGTCGACTGGTACTTTCCGATTCGTGAAGAGCAGCGCCGGTTTCTCGCGGATGGCATCGGCATCGAAGCCGATGCGCGTCTTCGCGCCCGAGAGCCACCCCAGCGTCGCCGATTTGATCAGTCCCTGAAAATCGATGGCGGCATCGACACCGCGCATACTGCGGATCGCGGCCGTTGCGACGCGCGGCTCCCGCATCCACTTCTTCATCCGCACGGGGATCGTTTTCACGCCGGCCACGATCTCCACGAGCTCGCGATACGGCTCCTCGACGACCCAGGTGATGTCCGCCGCATCCTTCAACGACAGCACCGCGGGGATGGTGTGAATGACGTCGCCGAGCGCGGAGAGCCGCAGGACCAGAAGCCGCTTCATCGTCCCCGCAGTTTCTGCAGAACGGCCGACGTGGAGTGGTCCTTCGGATCGCCGACGATGACGACCTTGCCGCCGTACGACTTCACGATCTCCGCTTCGGGAACCGATTCGGCCGTGTAGTCCGTCCCTTTGCACTGGAAGTCGGGACGAAGGATCTGCAACAGGCGCGAGGGACTCTCTTCGTGAAAGATCGTCACGTACGTGACGCCGCGGATCGCGGAGATGATCTCCGCGCGCTCGTCCTCAGGCATGACCGGACGGCCTTCGCCTTTCAGCACGCGCACGGACGCATCGCCGTTGACGCCGGCTACGAGCACGTCGGCCACGCGCGCGGCATCCTGGAGATAGCGGATGTGCCCGACGTGCAGGACATCAAAGCATCCGTTCGCAAAGGCGATCGACTTCCCGGCAGCGCGCTCCGCGGCCAGTGCGTCGAGCAGTTCGTTTTCAGTCAGGACGGGAGCGTTCATTCGCGCAGCTCCTCATCTCTCTGGATGGCGTGCGCCAGCTCGTCGTTCGAGACAGTGGCGGTGCCCATCTTCATCACGACGATGCCGCCGCCGTAGTTCGCCAGCTTGGCCGCCTCGGCGAAGGAGGCGCCCGCCGCCAGCGCGAGCGTGAAGGTGGCGATGACCGTGTCGCCCGCGCCGGTGACATCCGCGACCTGATCGGTGCCGGAGACCGGGATGAGCAACGGTTGCCGCTCGCCGCGCTCGAGCAGCGCCATCCCGCGGCTGCCACGCGTGATCAGCACGGCCTCGGAGTCGAGTCCCTGTTGGAGAGTTCGCGCGACATCGGAGATCTTTTCTTCCTCGCCGTTCCACAACGACGTCCCCGCGGCCGCAGCGGCTTCTTCTTCGTTCGGCGTTGCCGCGGTGATCCCGCGATACGACAGGAGGTCATACCGGGAATCGAGTGTGATCGGTTTCCCCTCGGCGCACTGTCTGAGATCCGCCACCACGTGCGGCCGCACCACGCCGTAGCCGTAGTCGCTGATGAGCGCAGCGTGGCTGCCGGCAATCGCATCGCGAAGGATTGCGGAGAAATGCGCCGCCTCATCGTCCGTCATCGCGAACGTGTCCTCGATGTCGTATCGGACGATCTGCTGCCGGCTCGAATGCGGCATGCCGCCGAGAATGCGCACCTTCGTCGGCGTCCCGTAGCGGTCCGTACGAAGAATGCCGCCGCACTCGATACCCTGCGCGATCAGTTGCTCCACGAGCTTGTGCGCCGCGGCATCATTGCCGAGGACCGAGACAGGGATCGGCCGCGCACCGAGTGAATGGATGTTGTTGATGGCATTGCCCGCGCCGCCGAGGAGAACGTCGTCGCGGTACTGCCGGAGGATGAGCACCGGCGCCTCGCGCGAAATGCGCTTGGGCGTGCCGTAGATGAAGCGGTCCGCTACGATGTCGCCGTAGACGACGACCAGCTTCCCCTTCATCGCTTCCGTGAGCTGCAACAGGCGGGAGCGGCTGAACACGGGGCGAACGCTAACACGGAACGATGAACACGGAACGCGGAACGAAACCACTCGCGGAAGGCGAAGACTTCTATCGTGAAGGGGCGTATGTCGTTTTCACGGAGAAGTTCCTGAAGACGCGCGGCTACTGCTGTGAATCGGGCTGCCGCCATTGCCCCTACGGATTTCGCAAAGACCAGCGCGGGGATACTCCGCGGGATTGAGGCACGGTCCTGTCGTCCGCTACGCGGACTCGATTTCTCGACACTTCTTCCACCCGGCTGGAAGCCGGGTGCTATTAGCTTTCGCCCGCTCACGCGGGCTCAAATCGACACGTGCGCTTAAATCGACGCGTGCGTAGCACGCTCAAGACAGTAGCCCCCGGCTTTCAGCCGGGGGAAAACCGAGCTGTTCGTGGTCCAGTCCGCGTAGCGGCCGATAGAGATCGCTCAAATCGAAGCGTGCGTTCCGTGTTCCGTGTTCATTGTTCCGTGTTCGGTAAGGTCCGCCTCGGACAGCTCCACCTTCTCTACATCGCTCAGCACGTTCTCGACGTCGATCAGGAGATAGACCTCCTCCCCGAACGGGACGACGGCGATCAACAACTCGCCGCGGATGCCGCGCACGAGCGGCGGCGGGGAGAGCAGCGTATCCGTGGGGACGTTCACGATGCGGCGCACCTCGTCGACTTTGAGACCGATCACGCCGGATTTCGTGTGCGTGATCAGCACCAGCGGCTCCTGCACGGCCTCCGCCTGCGGATAGAGACGCTGCCGCAGGTCGATGATCGGGATGACCTCGTTGCGGAGCACCACGATCCCTTCGATGAACGCAGGCGCGGTCGGCACTGAAGTGGACCCGCTGTACGGAACGATCTGCCGCACCGCCATGATGTCCAGCACGAACGTTTCCGGACCCACACGGAAGGTGATCAATCGCAGAGACGCGGCCTCGGGCATGGTGAGATTGTAAGTGTGAAGAGTGGGTAGAAGAGTGAAGGGTGAAGGGTGAAGAGTGAAATGGGGCGGTTTCACCCTTCACTCTTTACCCTTCACTCTTGCTTTTAAGCTCGCACTCGGAACTTCTTCACTTCGCTCTCCAGGCTGCGGATGGCGTCATTGAGCAGCGTGATGGCCGCACTCATGTCGCCGGCCGTGGAACGGTTTCCGTCGGCGATGGAGCGAACCTGCTGCATCGTGGCGACGATCTTCTCGCTCTCGGACGACTGCCCGGCGGCCACCTGGAAGATCTCGTGGATCATCTCGATCATTCGCTCTGCCGCCGCCGAGATCATCGACGAGCCCGACTTCTGCTCGACCATGGCCTGGCGGACGTACTTCGTCACCTCGCGCATCGACTCGACGGCCTTCATGATGTGATCCGAGCCCTGCGCCTGCTGGCGTGTGGCGGCGTTGATCTGGCCCACCATCGACTGCAGGCGGTCGACCGCGCGCGTGACGTTCTCGCTCCCGGCGGCCTGCTCGCGCGTCGCGCCGGCGATCTCTTTCCCCATGTTCGACGCCTTGGACGCCGAATCGAGAATGACGTTCAGCGCCTTGCCGGCTTCGTGCGAAAGCGTGACGCCGTTCTCGACGAGCGACGAGCCGGCCGCAGTCACGCGCAGTGCGTTCTCCACTTCTTCCTGCACGCCCCGAATCAGGATGGCGATGTCGCGCGTGGAAGATGCCGTGCGCTCGGAGAGATCACGAATCTCCGCGGCAACGACCGAAAATCCCTTGCCGTATTCGCCCGCCTGCGCCGCGAGAATCGCGGCATTGAGCGCCAGGAGGTTGGTCTGCTCGGCCACGTCTTCGATGACGTTGAGGATCTTGCCGATGGCCACCGAACGATCGCCGAGCCTCGACACGACGGCGTTCGCTTCCACGACCGACTGGCGCACCTGCTCCATCCCGTCGATCGTCTCGCGCACGGCTTTCATTCCCGACTCCGCGGCGTCGGTCACTGCCAGCGTGAGGTCGTAGGATCGCGCCGCGTTGGCCTCGACCTCGGCGATCGAGGCCGACATCTCCACCATCGACGCCGACGTATCGGTGACGAAGCTCGTCAGATAGACCACGTTCTGGTCGACCTCGCTGATCGACGAAACCATCTGATGGGTGGCCGAGGCCGTGTCTTCGACCGACGTGAACAATGTGTCGGTGTGACGGCTGACCTCTTCCATCGACGCCACCATCTCCAGCATCGAAGAAGACGTTTCCTCCGACGATGCGGAGAGCGCCTCGACGTTGTCCGTGATCTTGCGCACGCCGCTGTTGAGTTGATCGATGGAGTTGTACGTCTCATCGATGACGGAGCGTTGCTCATCGACGCGTGCGATGACGAGGTGGGAGCGGCTGTCCACGGTCTCGACGACCGATTTCAGTTTCGTCTGCGATTGGATGAGATTCTTGACCGTCTTCTCGAGATCCGCGGCCATGGCGTTGAATGCTTCCGCCAGGCTTCCGATCTCGTCGGCCGTGGAGACTTCCGCGCGCTGCGTGAGATCGCCCTTGGCGATCTGCCGCGCCGAGGTCACCAGCGCCAGGATCGGGCGCACGATGAGCTGCGACGCGAACCAGGCCAACAGGCTGGCCAGGACCAGCACGAGGGCGGTGATGGCGATGTTCCAGGTCCAGAGCGCGGAGAGTGCGATCTGCGCCTGCGTCTCGTTCAGCAGCAGCCGGAAGTAGCCCTTCGGCTTCCCACCGGTTTCGTTCGTTTCGTAAAACTCGACCGTATAGATATGAAGGTGATCGCCGAGCACCACACCTTCCTCGGGTTTCAGTGGCCGGTTCTCGAGCAGCTCCGGCCTCTCCGCTTTCGACGAAGCCAGCGTCTTGCCGCTGCCGTCGAGAAACTCCGCGTACTCGACCGACTGATTCTGCGCGAGCTTGCTGACGATGACCTTGAGGTCGTCCGTCAGTCCGAAGATGACGTAGTAGCCGGCAGTCGCTTCGATGGCGCGCGCAATGGCCGACCCCTGCTCCACCGTCTGCCGGATCATGGCCCGCCGCACCAGCACCTGCTGGAGCAGCAGGAGGACGACTGCGATCAGAACCGTGGCCGTGGCGAACGCCAGAACGAACTTCGAACGAAGCCCGAACCGCACTCCCGCAATGTTCTGATCTTCCGCCGACATAGGACGCCGGGAGTTTAGCAGCAGACGAGAGGCGCGAGTCCGCTGCTATCATCCCGCCCATGCCACAGATTCGCTGTCCGAAGTGCGGGCAGGTCTACGACATCCCCGGCGTGATCGCAGTGCGGTTGCCGAATTCGATCGCCACCTGCCAGTGCGGCGAGTGGTTGTCGGGAAGCAAGGCGGCAGTATTGGCGCGGCTCGTCGACGTCGATCAGATTCGTGAGATCGATCTCAAGCCGTATCGCGTCGACGCTTCCCAGCAACAGCCCGCGGAGGTCCATCACGAGCCGATGATCGCGCCGTCGCGGCCGCGCTCGGTGCGCATCGTGGCCCGCGGAACGAAGGAATCGGTCAACACGGTCTTCACGATCCACGAGCATCCTCTATGGATCGGAAGCAAGGGTTGTCACGTGGAGCTGTCGGAAGCAGAGCTGTCGATCCGCCACTGCTCCATCAGCGTACGCGGCGAGAATCTCGTCGTACGCGATGCCGACTCGCACATGGGCACGTTTCTCGACGGACAACCAATCGACGAGGCAATCATCGGAGAAGGCGTTCATCTCCTGCG
The DNA here is from genome assembly GCA_030775085.1 of Acidobacteriota bacterium. Taxonomy (GTDB): domain Bacteria; phylum Acidobacteriota; class Thermoanaerobaculia; order Gp7-AA8; family Gp7-AA8; genus QHVT01. The sequence continues at coordinate 14,097 of JALYJW010000045.1, forward strand.
CGCCGGCTCGGCCTTGGTGAGCGTGGAGCCGACCGAGGAGCGCGGCGTGGCGGTCGAGCCGATCGCCATCGACAACGGCAGCGCGATCGATGAAGCGCTGGCGGCCCGAGCTCAGGCTCTGCGCACGACGCAGCCTGCGGCAGCCGCGCGCGTCGTCCTGATCTGCGTCGAAGGCCCTCTGGCCGGCCAGGAGTTCGAGATCCCGCAAGGCGGTCTCGTCGTCGGACGCGAAGGCCACGTGCGCGTGCCCGACGAGTTTCTCTCGCGCCGCCATTTCGAAGTGGCGCGCGACGAGGACGGTCTCGTCCGCGTCCGCGACCTCGGCAGCCGCAACGGCACCTTCCTCAACACACTCCCCGCACGCAACACCAAGATCCACGCCGGCGACGAGATCCGCGCCGGAGTGAACCGCTTCAAAATCGAACAGAGGGCGTGAAGAGAAATTGAAAATTGAAAATTGAAAATTGAAAAACCGGAGCAGGCGTCTCGCGATCTGCACGTCCGATCTTTCAATTTTCAATTTTTTGCCGTCCCTTCCATCATTGCGCGTTGGCGGCGGATAGGCCTCGTGTCTATACTTCGGCCTCTCTCTCAGGACAACACGTTATGCAAATGTTCGAATCCGCGGCGGCTCGGATTCTCGAGCCCCTTTCCCAGCTTCTGCAGAAACCGCTCTCGCTCGTGGACGGACAATCGCCCGAGGCGCGCAATGCATTCGCCATCCGCCTGAGCACACCGCGCGTGGCCATCGTGTCGACGGAAGGCAAACCGTTCATCGAGAGCGAGCGCCGTCTCATCGAGGAGCTCTTCGGCGTCTTGCGAAGCGCGGGCGAAAGCGAAGGCCGCTTCGAAGAGCTGGAGCAGCGCATGCTCAGTCTGCAGCGCGAGAACCTCGATCTCGTGGTAAAAAACCGCACGCTCTCCGAGGTCTCGTCGCGCGACTCGTTGACTGGCCTGTACAACCGCTGGTTCGTCATCGAGAAGATCGACAGCGAGATGAATCGCGCCCTCCGGCACGGTTCGCCGATGTCGCTGCTCATGCTCGACATCGACCACTTCAAGCTCGTCAACGACACCTGGGGACATGGCGCCGGCGATCAGGTGCTGCAGGGCATCGGCAAACTGCTGCGCGACAGTTGCCGCGTCTACGACGTGGCCGGCCGCTACGGCGGCGAGGAGTTCTGCATCGTGCTGCCGGAGACGAAACCGGGCAACACCGGCGTGGTCGCGGAACGGATCCGCAGCCGCCTCGAAACGACGCCGCTCCCCTACGGCGATACGACGATCACCGTCACGGCATCGATCGGAATCGCTGGCATCGACATGCCGGAATCGAATGAGCTCCTCAGTCCGGCCGCCCTCATCGACCGCGCCGATCAGGCCCTCTACTCGGCGAAAAACCGAGGACGCAACCGCGTCGAATTGTGGGACCATGCACTCTTCGAAGGCGACGGAGAGGCCACTGGTCATTGATCAGCGACTGAGGATCAGCGACCGAGGATCGGTGAGCCCGGTCACGGCCGCCGGCGTCCGGACAACCTAGATTGAGCAGCACCAAAATCGGATACGAGGGGACAATGAAAACAAAGACTCTATTCATCATTCTGTTGACGTTCGTTGCCGGCGCGGCGCTGGCTCAAAAGCCGTCGATGGGTGTCATCGACTTCCGCAACGATACGTCGGCCGCTTGGTGGTACGGCGGTGCGGGACGCGATCTGGCGGGCATGCTCACCAACGAGCTGGCCTCCACGGGCAAGTTCAAAATGGTCGAGCGCGACAAGCTCGATGCCGTGCTCGAAGAGCAGGATCTCGCCGACTCAGGCCGCATCAACAAGAAGAGCGGCGCCAAGATCGGCAAACTCACCGGCGCGAAGTATCTCGTCACCGCCACCGTCTCCTCGTTCGAAGAGAGCGTCTCCGGCGGCGGCGGCGGTGTCAGCTTCCGCGGCATCAGCGTTGGCGGCAAGAAGGAAGATGCCTACCTCGCCGTTGATCTCCGCGTCATCGATACGACCACCGGCGAGATCGAGTACACCCGCAGCGTCGAAGCCCGCGCCACCAGCAAGGGCCTCGCCGTCGGCGTCTACCGCGGCGGCTTCGGCGGCAACCTCGGCAAGTACGAAAAGACCCCCACCGGCAAAGCCATCCGCGCCGTCATCATCGAGATCAGCGACTACCTCTCCTGCGCCATGGTCGACCAGGGCGACTGCATGGCCGAATACCAAGCCAAAGAAACCGCCCGCCGGGACAAAACCAAGAAGTCCATCAAGCTGGACTGATCTGCTGACAAACTGCGAAAACGTGAAGAGCCGGCTCGTGAGAGCCGGCTCTTTTTTGTCAGAACTCGGCTTCCTGACGCACGCCCGGCTTGTCGACAAACGGATCGACGACAACGTATGGGACTTCGTCTCTGGTCCGGCTCCACAGCTCCGTTAAATACGCTGAACGTGTGTAGGATCTGCCGCGCGCTTCGCCAACCGCCACGAGTAACCCGACGTCTACCATCGACTTCAGATCGCGACTGGCAACCTGTTCTGAGACATCCGCGTTCGATCGGTACGTTGCGTTCCGGATCCTGAATCCGACAGTGGCGTCGAACAGCGCGTAGATTGCGCGCTCAGGCAACTCTCTCGAAGAAACCAGGTCTTCGAGCTGAGACCAGATCGCTGACGTTCTCTCCGCCCTCACACGCAACAGTTCCGCCTGCTGAAAGTGCGCTTTGAGGTTGAAGCGGATCCATGTCCGAGTGTCGTTCTCTGGATGCCAACCGCCGCGGCCAACATCAGCGAGAACTTCGTAATACTCCGCACTGTGGCGACCAAGCCATTCCTCGATGCTGCAAAACTGCTGTTCGATGACTCCGTCGCGTGCAAGGCAAAGCGTCTGAAGGCATCTAGCCATGCGGCCGTTGCCGTCGGAAAATGGGTGAATCATCACCAAGTTCAGGTGCGCCATTGCAGCCCGGACGAAACGATGCTGTGTTTCATCCTTGAGAGATTCCACAAGCTCGGCCATCAACTGCGGCACGTCGCCTGGTGGCGGCGCTTCGTACACGATCTCCTGCCGCTGCTCATTCCGGACATACATCGCTCCAAGCCGCCAGCGACCCGGATTCTTCCGGAGGTCGTAGCTCAGCATCATGTACTGCATGCTTCGAATGAGATCCTTACTCCATTCAAAATGCGGATCGTCGGCGAGCTGAAGGACGTAAGTCATCGCATGGCGATACCCCGTAACCGCGAGCCAAGTCTCGGAAGACGTACCTGACGGCTCTTCGCCCTGAAGCGCAACCAATCCCTCGTCAGGGGGTATGTCGTAGCCCTCGATGCTGTTCGAACCGAGCACTGCTCGGGCTTGCATCGCGCGACCGAGTGACCCGGACCAACGCACCGACCGTTCCGTTGCGTAGCGGAGTGCGCTTCTAAGTGCGTCGATCCGTTCGATTACTCTAAGCTCAGCGTTGCCCAGCTCAGGACTTGTAAAGAGAGACATGTTGCCGGCGACGCTAACATACAGATACTTCCTGTATATCGAGGACGGTAATACCCGCATACCTGCTTTCGCCCCATTCCCGCTAACTTACGCTTGACTTTCGCCCTGTTACCGCCTACATTGCGCTTCGAAGGCGGAATACATGAAATACGTGACGGAGCGGCAGCGGGATATCCTGAACTTCATCCGCGACTTCCAGAAGGAACGGGGTGTCGCGCCGACGCATCGGGAAATCTGTGATCACTTCGGCTTTTCGTCGTACGGGACGGTTTACAAGCATCTTTCGCTGCTCCAGAAGAAGGGGCTGATCCGCCGCGATTGGAATCAGAAGCGCGGTGTGGAGCTCGTGGATCAGCCTGAAGCGCCGGCGCCGGCGCGCGAGAGTGCTGGCCATGCGCGCGAGCTTCCTCTGTTCGGCTACATCGCAGCGGGGCGTCCGCTCGATGTGGAAGTTTCCTCGGAGATGATCTCCGTTCCTGAGCACCTCACCACGCGCGGAGAGAACTACGTGCTCAAAGTGCGCGGCGACTCGATGGTCGATGACGGGATTCTCGATGGGGATCTGGTGATCATCGCCCGCCGCGAGCGCGCCGACAACGGCGAGATGGTGGTGGCCAACGTCAACGGTGAAGTCACGTTGAAACGCCTTTACAAGGAAGGGGAGAAGGTGCGGCTGCAGCCGGCCAACTCCATGATGAGTCCGATCTACGCTGCTGCGCGAGACGTCGCGGTTCAGGGTGTGGTCGTCGGTCTGATGCGACGGTTTTGAACCGTTTTTCTGAAACCAGCAGTCTGTCAAACAGGAAGAGGAAGCCATGGATCTCGTACTGAAACTCCGTGAAATCCGCAGGCTCCGCGGGCTGAGCCAGAAAGATGTAGCCCGCATGTCCGGTGTCGGAGAGAAGACCATCAGCTCGTTCGAGACGGGGCAGCGAATCGGTTCGCTGAAGCTGGCCCAGCTCAAGAGAATGCTCGGCGTGTACGGTCTGACCGAATCCGAATTCTTCGGAGGCACGGTCGAGCGTCAGATTGCGCCGTGGGAGCTGAACGACGAGGAGAACGCAGCGCAGCGACTCGTCGAGGAATTGCGCGAGTTGCCGCGTCCCGTGCAGAAGGCGATGGTCGCGAAGTTCGAGCTGATGCTCGAGACCGCGACGGCCGTCGATCAGGTCAAACGCGCTGATCAGTCCAAGCGCTTGGCCGACAAGCGACCTTCATACGTTCGCGAAGCGCCTGAGTGGCACATGCTCACGTCGCGAAACTGATCAATACGCAGGGCATTCGATACGGCACTGTTGGGCCGATTGGGTCCAACAGCGCCGTTCGCTCGACGCGCGGCCATGACGCACGATCACCGCGGCGAGCGACGGCGCCAGCGGGCCGCTTCCTCCGTCGCACCCATCTCCTCGAAGGTCTTGGCAGCAACACGAAAACTCTCGGCCCCTGGATTGGCAACGACCATCGCTTCCATCGTGCGCCGCGCCTCGTTGATTTTTCCCTCGAGCACGTAGATCACCGTCAGATTGGCGTAGGCCTGCCGTCCTCGGGGGAAGTTGCGGATCTCTCGCTGGAAAGCCTCGATCGCTTCGTTCAGCCGGTTCATTCGCGCGAGCGCGTCTCCGCGAGCAAAGTCGAGCATGGCAACTGGCTCGTAGCGTCGTGCCGCGATCTCCGCCGCGGCCTTCTCCGCAACAGCGAGCGCCTCGGCGGGTTTGTCCTGGCCGATCAGTGCCTGCGCCAGGAGTACTGCCGCCGGAATGCGATAGTGCTCATCTTCGCTGGCCGCTCTCGCCAACTCCGCGGCTTTTGCCATTTCCTTTTTCGCCAACGCGACACGACCGAGGAGAATCCGCGCAGACGCGGGATTCGTGCGCATTCCCAGCTCCGCGTGCGACTCGGCTTCGTCGAAGCGGTTCATCTTCAGTAGCACTGAGCCGACCGAGAGCGCGGTGTCTCCCGAAGTCGTCGGCGACACTTCGATGGTCTTGCGATAGGCGGCCACCGCGTTCTCGTAGTCCTCGGCTTCGTCGTAACACTTCGCCAGCAGACTCCATGCGTCGCTGAGACGCGGATTGGCAGCAAGCACGCTCTGGAGCTTTGCGATCGCTTCGTCGAATCTGCGCGCCTTCGTGAGCTGCGCGCCTTCCCGCATCAGCGCGATCTCGCCGATGCGATCTTTCGGATCCGGAAGCGGACCATCGGCCGCTTGCGACGTTCCGCTCAGATAGCCGAGGGCGGCGAGTTTCTCGGCCTCCTCCGGATCGATGTTCGCGGGTGCTGCGATCGGAACGGTGAGAGGACGGATCGTTTCCCGCATGGAAGCTGCGACGCGGCGTCGCTCGCCGAGAATGTTGCTGGTTTCTTTTGGATCGGACTTCAGATCGTAGAGCTCGGCCCGTGGTGCATCGATGAAGTGATGTCCTCCGCCCACGAGCGATCGGAGCTCGCTCCATCCGAGGTGTACGCGCGGATAGATCGTCTCGCTGAAAATCTCGCGCGGCTTCGCGGGAGTGTCGAGCAGCGACGATCCGTCGAGCCCCGAGGGTACGTCGGCGCCAACGAGCTTCGCGATCGTCGGAAACAGATCGATCAACCCGACCGGCTCCGCCTTGCTCGTTCCGCCATCGCGACTCCCCGGAAGCTTGACGATCAACGGAACCTGGATCGCTTCGCGGTAGAGAAAAATGCCGTGCTCCTGCTCGCCGTGATCCATCAGTCCCTCGCCGTGATCGGACACGACGATGATGATGGCCTTCTCGTAGATTCCGGATTTTCGAAGCGATTCGAGAAGCTCTCCGACGATCTGATCGGTTGCTGCGATCTCGCCGTCGTACGCGAGTGGGTAGCGGCCGGCGAAGGGTGGCGGCGGCGCATAAGGCGCATGCGGCTCGAACAGATGCAGCATGAAGAGAAACGGCTCGTTTTGATTCTGCTCGATCCAACGGCGTGCGATGGCGACGGTTTCCGGTCCGTTCCTCTGCAGACTTCCCTGTGCACTGCCCGGCCGGATCTCGACCGCATCGTCGTAGAAATCGAAGGCGGCGCCGAGACCTGTCCCGCCGCGCAGAACGTAGGAAGAGACCGCGGCGCCGGTCCGATAGCCTCTTGATTTCAGCACTCCCGGAAGCGACGGCTGCGCGGCGGCATCGAAGCGAAAACCGATGTTGTCGCGAACACCGCTGCGTCCCGGGAGAATGCCGGTGAGCATCGTGACGTGCGAAGGAAGTGTGAGCGGGCAGTGCGAGAACGCCTGTTCGAAGAGGATGGCATCGCGGCGAAACCGATCAAGGTGCGGCGTCTCGACGCCTTTGTATCCGTAAGCCGGCAGATGATCCGAGCGAAGCGTGTCGATGGAAATGAGGATGACCGGCGCATTCGTAAATACAGCGCCGGCCGCGCCATCGCGACGCGTTTCTCTCTCGCAGCTACCCGCCAGAAAAAGCAGGGCAAGTGCCGCACTGAGAAGTGTTCGGCCCTTCCCTGTCCGGCCACGTGATACTCGGAACGCCACCATTACATCGCGAGCTTCGAGAAGCCCGTGGCTTGTGAGCGGTGATCGAGGACACCGACGGAGATCAGGTCTCGCCCTTTCTCGAGAACGACCTCCATCGCGAATGTGATGTTGCGATCTCCCAGTTCGTCGACGACTTCAGGGGGCCACTTGATCTCATGCGACCGTCGAGTCACGTTCGAGGGTTCTGCCTTGCCGCCGGCGGTACAGACGTAGACCGAGAATCCTCCAGTCACGACGTCGCCGTCGGCGGCGACCGTGATGTTGCGTGCGGGGATCAGCACATGAACAGGGACGCGCGTCTTATCTCCGTCAGTCGTGGCGTCTCCTGCAACCTGAACAGAGATTCCGAGGTCGTTCAATTGCGCGGCTTGAAGATTCGACGTCACCCGGTCGGTCATCTCCGATTCGGCGGTGCGGAAGACAATGTTCTTCTTCGCACGAACTCGAATGTCCGCTCGCTTCGGCCTGACTTCGATCGCGCGCTCTGTGTCGCCGCTGGTTCCTGCCTGGTACCCGATCGAATAGTAGTTGTCGAGATCCGCACGCAATTTCTCGAAGGCCATTCCGGGCTTCATCCCGATCCAAGCCAAACCTCCGGTCGCTGCCGCCAGGATCTGCAGGCCGTCTACGCCGGTGGCCGCTGCCGAAGCGGCTGAAGTGATGTCCGTCTGCATGCCTGAACCGATCTGCTGAACGTTCCCGGAGTCCGAGCGCCCGCCAATGTCGGGATCGAGGGCGTACATCGTGACACCGGAGGCGTTGGCTACTCTGGCCAGCGCGAGGATGTCCTCGTTCATGTTGAACTCGGACGCGGCCGCGTGGACGCTGGTGGAGCGTGCTTCCCGCTTGAGTCCTTCTGAACCGCTGCCTGAGAGAATCTCGTTTCGGACCGTTTCGAGATGCGCAAACATGTCGCTTCCGGGACGCACCGGAAATGACTCGCTGGCGACGAAGACAATCTTTCGCCCGTCTATGCCGGCCAGCGATCCGAGCAGGTTCTCCAGCGCAGCCGCCGACATTCCGAAGTCGTATTTCAGCGAGCTCGCGTAGTTGCGCACACTCGAAAGGAGGACCCGAAAATCGGCGTTGGGAGCGGTACCTCCCAATTTGCGACTGTCGTCCTTGAACTCGATGGCCTGGTCCTTTCTCACTACGTTGCGGATGTCGTTCTCGAGACGGCCGCGGGCTGCGTGGCGAAGACTGCCGCCCCCCGCCTCGCGCGCGATCACATCGAGCACGCTCTGTACCGCAGTTACATCGTTGGTCCACGGCAGCCGGATTTTCGAGCTTTGATTGAACGTCACAACCATCATCTGATCGTCGGGGGTCATCGCCTCGGACAGAAACTTCTTGATCGCCGGAATCAACTGTTTCCGGTTGTTCGGCAGGAGCGTCGAATCATCGAGATAGAGGACCAGGCGTCGCGGGGCGACCTTGTGCGCGGCGCCCGGCTCGACGCCGGCCCGCGCTTCAAAGAGGTTGGTGATCGGCTGCAACTTGCCGTTCTCGTAAACCTCGAAGTCGTCGCGCGTCAGGCCCGAGACGTGATTGCCTTTCGCGTCTGTGGCGATAATCTCGACGTTCGTGACGCGGACATCGATGACTTCTTTTATCTGGGGTTGAGCGGTCGCCTCTGAAGCGAGCAGCGTTGCGGCGAAAAGGAGCACTCCCGAGAGCTTCGAGAAACGACCGTCGATCGACATAGCCATGGTCTCCGTGAAACAGATTAGCGAACAGCATTGTAGGCCGCGCCCGAGGCAGGCGCCGAAGGCGATCGGGATTCAGACAGCGTTCTCCGTCTGGATCATCCGGCAAGGATCAGAGGAATCGCGGGCGTTCCCGGTTTCAAACCCGCAACATTTTTCACGATCGGCCGGAGCGACCACGCCGCTGCATCCGCCTGCGCCATTCCTGCGCGCTGGCGATGTCTTCGACGGCCTCGTAGGTCCTGATCGCCAGAAGGTAGTTCACTTCCGATGGATTGCCGGCAACCAGATCCTCGAACAACTTGTTCGCTTCCCGGCTCCGTCCCCCGATGATGTAGAGGACGGCGAGGTTGGCGTAGGCTTGGCCGTTAACCGGAAACGAAGAGATCTCGCGGCGATAGGCTGCTTCGGCTTCATCGAAGCGATTCATGCGCGCGAACGTGTCACCGCGCAGAAACTCGAGCCGGTACACGGGCCCCAGGCGTTCGCTCTTCGCCTTCGCGTCCGTCGAGTCGAGCATCCGCAACGTTTCGGCGAGTCGTCCCTGTCGTTGGAAGACCTCGGCCACAAGGACCGATCGTTTCGGCTCGAATCTGCGAGCGGTCTCGAGAGAAAGCTGCGCTTCCGCTTCCGCCTTCTTCAGATCGTTCCGCGCCAGTGCGACGCGCGCCATCAACTCGTGCGCGTTCTCTGGCTGTTCCTTCACGAGCAGCGCGGCGTGCTGTTCCGCCTTCTCCAGATCGCCGCCTTTGATCAGCGCTTCGGCGGCGGAGAATAGATATTCAGGCGCGATCAGCGGCGTGCGGCGAATCGCTTCCTGATAGGCGACGGCCGACTCCCGGAACATGCCCATCGACGAATAGACCTCGCCCAACTTCACCCACAGCTCGACCATCTCGGGATGCTCCGCCGTCATCGTCCGGAGCGCAGCCAGAGCCTCCGTCTGACGTCCATCCGCGTGCAACTTGAATGCGTCCTGCATCTGCGGCAGCAGCTTGATGGCGTCGCGCGGGTTCGGCAGATTCGCTCCGCCCCGTGTTGCCGGAGATCCGATGTAGCCGAGTGCTGTGAGCTTCGCCGACGTCTCGGCATCCACATCCTCGAGCGGCCGCAACGGCGTCTGCTGCGCCTCCAGCCACTTGCGCATGCTCGCGGCCTTGCGGCGCTCCGTCGCGGCGAGATCATTCTTCTGGCCCGGATCGCGCGCGAGGTCGTACAACTCGGGTCGCGGCGATTCGATCAGTTGATATGGATATTCGATAACCGACGTGAGCTCGCTCCACCCGAGCTGAATTCGCGGATACATCGATTCCGCGTACAGCGGGCGGACGGCATTCAATTCGAGCAAAGACGATCCGGTCATCTTCGGACCATCGATGCCGAGGATGCCGAGGATGGTGGGAGCGATGTCGGCGAGCTGCGCGGGCGTGGTGACGGTCGTTCCTTTCTGTTCGGAGGCCGGAAGCTTGAGCACGAGCGGGATCTGCAACAGTTCGCGATAGAGAAGAATCGAATGCTGCTCTTCGCCGTGCTCGCCGAATCCTTCGCCGTGATCGGACGTCAGCACGATGATGGCGCGATCGTAAAGTCCCTGCTTCTTGAGCGCATCGAGAAACTCGCCGACGATCTGGTCCGCGCTGGCGATCTCGCCGTCATAGCGATTCGAATACTGACTCGCAAACGGCTCCGGCGGCGCGTATGGAACGTGAGGCTCGTAAAGGTGAAGCATCAGGAAGAACGGCTTGGCTTTGTTCTGCTCGATCCACGCAGTGGCCAGCGCGGCTGTTTCCGCGCCGCTGCGCTGATATTCGATGAACGCGGATCCCGCTTCCGGCCGGATCGAGTCTTCATACCAGTCGAAAGCGTCCGCCAGCCCTGTTTCGCCGCGCAATACGAACGACGAAATCGCCGCGCCTGTGGCGTATCCGTGCTGTTTGAGAATCGAGGGAACAGTGGCGGCGCGCGACGAGTGGAATCGATAGCCGAGGTTATTGCGCACGTCATGCTGCGTCGGCAAGAGACCGGTCAGCATCGAAACGTGCGACGGCAGAGTCATCGGACAATGACTCCAGGCATTCTCGAAAAGGATGGAGTCCGCGCGTAGCGAATCCAGCGCGGGAGTCTGCACGCCGGTGTAGCCGTACATCGGGAGATGATCGGAGCGAAGAGTATCGATCGAGATCAGGATGACCGGCGCGTTCGTAGCTTTGACGGTTGCAGACGGAGTCTCCGTCCTGCAACTAACCAGGCTCAATACAATGACGGTCAGAGCGACAATTCTGTTCATCAGGCTCCACCACGCACTGCGCGCTGACGCCAGCGTGCGGCTTCACGAGAAGCGCCCACCTCTTCCAACGTGCGCGCCGCAAACTCGTAGGAAGAACGTCCCGGAACGGCTCGCGTCAGCGCAACGAACGTTTCGTCCGCCAGGTTGGCGCGACCGGTCAGGAGGTACAACACCGCGAGATTCGCGTATGTCTCGCGATTCGCGGGATAGAGCCGGATTTCTTCCTTGAATGCGGCTTCCGCCTCTGCGGTTCGACCCGTGCGTGCCAGAAGATCGCCCAGCGCAAAGTTCAGAAGTGGAGGCGCCGCGACGTCGCGCTTCGCAGCCTGCTCTCGCGCCGATTCGAGTGTGGCCAGCGCTTCCGGATAACGTCGCTGGCCGATCAGCGATTGTCCGAGAAGGACCATCGCGGACAGAGAGTAACTGTGATCCGGGATGACCAATCGCGCCTGCTGCTCCGCGGCCACGAAGTCCTTGCGCGCCAGACCGACGCGTCCCAACAACAACCGTGCGGGCTTCTCCTGTGCGGACAACGCGAGCTCGGCATGAGCCGCCGATTCATCGTAATTGCCCATCTCCAGCAGCACGGATCCGAGCGAGAGTGCGATCTCCTGTCGAAGCGACGGCGTCATTTCCAGACCGCGTTTGTAGGCATTGACCGATTCCTGAAGCATTCCCGCAGAGCGATACGCTGCCGCGAGCTGGCCCCACGCGTCCGGAAACTTCGGATTTCGTTCGAGCACATCGCGGTAAATGGCGATCGCATCGCGATGATCTCCCCTGTGAGCCGCGGCCATGGCGCGCGTCATCAGGCGTAGCTCGCCAATGTGGTCCTTCGGAGCACCGAGTGACACGGACTCACTCGGTGCCGATGAGCCGAGGTACCCGAGCGCGGCAAGCTTCTTCGCCTCCTCCGGATCGACAGCCGCCGGTGGTGCGTAAGGCACACGCAAATTGCCGAGTGTACGGCGCATCTCCGCGACCGCACGACGCTGGTCCTTCAGAACATTAGTCGTCTCGAGCGGATCGGCGACGTGATGGAACAGCTCGGGAGAGGGCGAGTCGATGTAATGCAACGTTGGATCGATCAGCGAGTGAAGCTCGCTCCATCCCAGATGGATTCGCGGATAGAGCGTCTCACTGTAGGCAGTGCGTGGAGCGCCATCCGCCAGCAGAGAGCGGCCGGGCAACTTGTCCGGGATGGCTGCGCCGGCCAGAGTGCAGACGGTCGGAAGAATATCGATGAGTTGTGCGACACCATTTCGAGTCGTTCCGCGCTCTTTCTGCTGTGGCAGCTTCACAATCAGAGGGACATGGATCGCCTCTTTATAGAGAAAGATCCCATGCTCATCCTCTCCGTGATCGCCCAGACCTTCCCCGTGATCGGACATCAGAATGATGACCGCGCGATCATAAATACCGGCGCTCTTGAGGAAATCGAGGAATTTCCCCAGAGCATGATCGACCGTGGCAATCTCCCCGTCGTACGCAGAGGCATAACGCGAACGAAACGGCTCCACAGGCTCATAGGGGCCGTGCGGCTCGAAAAGGTGAAGGAGATAGAAGAACGGCTGTGTCTTATGCGACTCGATCCATGGCTGCGCAATGGCGATGCTCTCGCCCGCGTTTCGTTGGAGCTTCCCGAGCGCTTCCCCGGGCTGCACATCGATTGCGTCGTCGTAACTGTCGAATACGCGCGACAATCCACTCGCGCCTCGCAATACATAAGCGGATACCGCCGCGCCGGTGGCATACCCGCGCTGCTTCAAAAGTGCTGGAATCGTAGGATGCGCCGCACTATCGAAGGTGTAACCAAGATTGTCGCGAACGCCGGCCTGCGCGGGATAGAGGCCCGTCAGCATCGAGACATGCGAAGGCAGCGTCAGCGGGCATTGTGAATAGGCGTTGGTGAAAAGGATGGCGTCCGAACGTAAGGCATCGATGGCCGGCGTTTCCACGCCCTTGTAGCCGTAAGCCGGAAGATGATCGGCGCGAAGCGTGTCGATCGAAATGATGATCACCGGCGGCTGCTCGTTGAGTGCCGCTGCACCGATCGGCTTCTCGCCCTGTCGCTTGCAGGCGGACGTAGCGATCAGGATGCCGAGGCAGGCGATGATTGCTCTCGTCTTCATGCCGCGCCTCGCATCTGTTTTCGCACCAGTTCGGCGCCGGCGGGATCGGACATGATCTCGAAGCATTCGAGCGCAATCTTCAGCATCCGCTCATCCCTGTTCTGATTGGTCGCGCTCAGAAGAATCTGACGCGCTTCCTCACGCCGTCCCTGCGCCCCAACCACCAGAGCGAGACTACCCCAGGCCTGACGGTTGCCGGGAAAGTACGTCGTCTCTTTTCGGAAAGACTGTTCGGCGTCGGCGACGCGACGCAGTGAAAGGTGTGCTTCGCCGCGCTGAAAATTGAGACCGGCGATGGGCGGCAGGCTCCGAGACTCCACCTCTCGCTGTGCGCGGTCGAGCAGTTCCACTTCCTCGGCGCGGCGATCCTGCTTCAACAGCGTGTCGGCGAGAAGCTTGAGCGTATCGCTCCTCTGCGGGGCAAGCGCAAGCGCGGCGCGCAGTTCGCGCTCGGCGTCGCTCCATGTGCCGCGCGACATGGCGATGCGGCCCAGGAGCTCGTGCGTCAGCACCGGATCGCTCTTCAATGTCAGCTCGGCGTGGGCCTTCGCATCATCAAATCTCTGTTGCCGGAGTAGAAGCTCCGCGGTCGCGAACGCGAGCGTGCTGCTTTCCGGATGCTGCTTCAATCCGCGCTGCAGAACGCCGACCGCTTCCGCCGGGCGATCGGTCATGAGCGCCTGCGCGAGATATGTGAAGCCGTCGACGATGTCCGGATTCTCATTCGTGAATGTCGTCAGACGACGGACAGCCTCGGCAGTGTTTCCGCGATGCAATTGGTCCACCGCGCGCCGCAAGTCGCGAAGCACTCCTGCCTTGGTCTTGGGATCAGGAAGGTCGCCGGAAGCCGTGCTCCCGCCGCCGAGGTAGCCGAGCGAGGCGAGCCGGCGCTGATCCTCGGGATCGATGGCTGCCGGCGGCGCAAAACGTTCATCGATGCCTCCGATCTGTTCCTGCAGCGCAAAGAGCTCGCGCCGGAAGGACTCCGCGACATTCGTTCGCTCGCCGGGATCCTCTCGATAGCGATACAGCTCCTTTGTGGGAGCTTCGATGTAATGGAGATCCCGCCCGATGCCCGAACGCAAGTGGTGCCATCCGAAATGGAGGCGGGCGAAATAGCTCTCGGAGTAGATGACGCGATCCGGAATCGCCGTCGCGATAAGATCGCGACCGTCGAAGCGCACCGAAGATTCAATCCCAGCGACAGCCAGAACGGTCGGAGCGAGATCTACCAGAGAGACTGGCGCGGTGACCGTTTCGCCGGCGCGACGGTTCCCGGGCAGTTTTACGAGAAGCGGAATCTGGATGGCCTCGCGATAGAGAAACACGCCGTGCTCGTCTTCGCCGTGATCGCCCAGACCTTCACCGTGATCGGAAGTAATGATGATGAGCGCATTGTCGTAAAGGCCGGCAGCGCGAAGCGTCGTCAGAAAGCGGCCGACGATCTCATCGGCATACCCGATCTCATCGTCATAAGGATCGCGATGCTTTCTGTACTCCGGCGGCGGAAGGTACGGAGCGTGCGGCTCATAGAGATGGAGAAAGCCGAAGACCCGCCGTTGCGGCGTCTGCTGAAGCCAGCGCTCCAGGGCCTGCCGTGAGCGATCTCCGTCCCGCTCCGCATGATTCTTCACCGCCGTCAGGCCGTAATCGAGCGCGTCGTCGTAAAAAGCAAATCCACTTCCGACATTCGTCGCTTTGCGAAGAACGTACGTTGAGACCGCCGCGCCGGTGGCGTAGCCGTGGCTGGCAAGAATCGAAGCGAGCGTCGGATGCTCGCTCTTCAATACATACCCGAGATTGTCACGGACGCCATGGCCTGGAGGAATGAGCCCGGTGAACATTGACGCGTGTGCCACGAGCGTCTGCGGGCCCTGGCTGAATGCTGATTCGAAGAGGATGGCCTCTTTGCGAAAGGCATCGATCGACGGTTGCGTGGCGCTCTTGTATCCGTATGCGCTGAGGTGATCGGAGCGCAGCGTGTCGATGGAGATGATGAAGACGGGAGTTTCGGCAGGGGCAGGTTGCACTGCCTCCCGGCTGCAGCCGGCGGTCAGGATGATAGCGGCAAGGGCGGCGATCCATGGCACCACGTATCTGCGCACAGGCCAATCAAACGGAGCCGTCATACGGTGCATTTCAAAAAAAACGCCCCGGCCGAAGCCGGGGCGTTCGTACAACAGATGCAAAGACTGATTAGAAGCGCAGTCCGAGCGACAGACGGTACGTGCGCGGGAGCTGGAAGCTGCCCTGCGTCGAGAACGTCGTGGCCGCCGTCGGCTGACCGAAGGTCGCTCCCTTGCGATAGTGAATCCCTTCGATCGGAGTGGTGGTCTTGGGGTTGAAGGTAGCGCAACGCGCGCCGGAATTGGCACCCGTGTTCTGAATGCAGTTCGCGTTGGCCGCGGTCAGAACGGTGGTGTTGCCACCGACCTGCGCGTCTTCGTTGAACGTATTCAGGATTTCGCCCTGAGCGTAGAGCTCGATCTGCCAGATCGGCAGCGAGTAGTTGAGCGCCAGGTCGGTGCTGGTGACATCTTCCCAACGAAGCTCGCCGCGATCGCTGAAGAAGTACCCAACCGTGGTCGGATCCTGGGCGTAACGGGAAGAAGGAACCTCGGGGAAGTATGAGACGGCGACGCCGCCCGTTTCGGCGGCAAGAGACGACGTACGGATGTTCGCAAAGACCGAGAACGGAGTCGCGGAGTCATAGTTCTGAAGAACCGAGATGTTGAGGTTACCAGCCGGACCGAGGGGCTGGTCCCAGCTCGCCCACGCGCGGGCCTTGTGCTTCTGGTCCTGCGCGAGGTAGCCGACCGGATTGTTCTGCGCGAACGCCTTGTACTCCGGGTAGCGGAGAATGGCATCGGACACGGGTCCGCTGCCGCCGGTCTGACCGATCTGGCTGCCCTTCGTCTCGGACCATGTGTAGTTGCCACCGAGGTTCAGGCGCGGAAGCGCGCGCCAGGCACCCTGGAGCTGCACGGCCTTGTAGGTCCGCTCGAGAGCATCGCTGTTCTCGAACAGAACGAGGTCAGCCACCTGGCCAAACGCGTTGGTCACCTGGCCCGTGCTGGCATCCGAGCGCTGGACGAAGAAATCCTGCCACTCGCGATCGATGTAGTCGGCACGGAGGTAGGCGTTGTTGTTGATCTGCCATCCACCGCCAATGGTGAACTCATCGACGCTCGGCGAAACGAGCTTCGTCAGAATCTTGTTGTTGAAGCCGGGAATGTTGACAAAGACGATCAGATCCGTGTTGGCCAGGCCGCCGACCGAGTCGAACCAGTCGAACATGCCATCGAAGACCGTGAAGGTCGGACCGGTCAGATCCGGACCCTGGTACTCGTAGTAGATCGTGGCCGGGTTGCCGGCGGCGGAGCCGGAACCGCCGATGGTCTCGGCGATGCGGTTGACATACCTGCTGTAGCTGCCGTTGACGCGGAAACGGCCGTTGCCGAGGACGTCGTACATGGCGCCCAGGCGCGGGCTGAAGGCCGAGTCATTCGCGACGGTGTTCCCGAAGCTGTCCTTACCGTCGTTCTTGTCGTAGCGGAGGCCGAGGTTGAAGCTCCACTTGCTGTTGAAATCCCACTTGTCGTTGACGTAGATGGAGTCAGTCTGGAAGTCCGATCCATCCGAGAGCACGTCGATGGGGTGATAACCGATGAGATCACCGGCAGTGACCGACAGCTGGATGTTTCCATTGGCGAGACGGGCAACGTTGCCGGCGCTGATATAGATCGAGTAGTTCGAAGCCGACTGGTAGTTGTTGCTGAGGCGGCTCTCGGCCCAGTTCTCATAGCCAGCCGTGAGGTTGTGCGTTCCGAGAGAGCTGGTGGCCAGGTAGTACGTGGTCTTCAGGCCGTAGGTTTCATTGTTGCGCTCTTCGGGATCGCAGACTCCGCAGAAAACCGGAGCGCCACCGAATGCGCCGGTGTTCGGATCATAGAACCAGGAGCCGTTCACGCGATCGCCGACCGCGTCACCGCCCGAGCCCTCAAACGTGAAGTTCTTCTGGGCATAGGAAGCCTCGAGCAGGAAGCTGCTGGTGATCACGCCGTTGTAGTGCAGCGTCTTGAAATCGTTCGGCAGCGAGCGGCCCAGATCGATGTTCGAGAACTCGTAGCAGGCGATGAAGCAGTTGTTGACCTGGTCGAGCTTGATGTCGAGGTAAGAGAAAACGAGGCTGTGCTTCGGGGTGAGCTGACCGGTCAGCTTGGCTTCGAGACGGGTCTCTTCGGTGCCCGCGTCGAAAGGCACGATGACCTGGCCGGCGGCCGGGTTCGATAACTGACCAGGCGTGGTGCGGTCGGAATACCGGCCCGCGCCGAAGAACCACAGACGGTCGCGGATGATGCGGCCGCCGAGGGTTGCTTCGTAGGTCTCGTTGATCTGATCGGCGTTGTCGAAGGTCTGCAGCGGTCCCTTCTCGGTCCAATCATTGTTCTGCAGCGAATCGCGGAACGATCCGGTGAAGTCGTTACCACCCGACTTCGTGATGGCGTTGACGACACCGCCGGTGAAACGGCCGTACTCGGCCGAGATGCCGGCCGTCTGAACCGTCGTCTCCTGGATGGCGTCCTCGATGAAGAGGTTGTGCGGCTGTCCGCGCAGGTTCTCGTTGACGACCGCGCCGTTCACGAGGAACAGGTTGTCGGCGGCGAGAGCGCCCGACATCGTGATCGCGCCGACGTTCGGACCGTTCGAGTTGACACCCGGGGCGAGCGTGGTCGTCCCGACGAGCGTACGCGCGATCGGAAGATCTTCGACGAGATCCGCCTGGATGTTGGTCTGCACTTCGGTCGTTTCGAGAACGGCCGGAGCGGACGCGGTGACCGTGATCGCCTCGGAAAGCGCCGAGACACTCAGGCTGGCATCGGCACGGCCGGTACCGGCAACGCCGATCCGCACGGTCCGGTTCACCGGCTGCATGCTCTCGAGCTCGAACCGCACGTTGTACTCGCCGGGCGGGATCGCGCTGAAGTTGTAGTTTCCGTTGACGTCCGTGATGGCGGTACGCGTTCCCATCATGTTCGGCGACGAGATCGTCACCGTGACGCCGGGCAGCGCGTTTCCGTCCGACGTGACGTTCCCCGTCAACGTGGCTGTGGTCTGCGCGAGCAGCGGTAACCCCGCCAGCAGGCAGACCACTAAAGCTAATACTGAAAACCTTCGATAATGTGGATTCATCCATTCCCCCCTTGTTTTTGGGTTGCTACTTGTGACACTTGCGGTTTCCGATGACTGCAATCAACCCGCCCCGTGGACAATTTGCGGAGTTGATCACAAAACATTGATAAAAAGCCAGTTACAGGTTTCGACCGGAGGCTGATCAGGCCTGATGATTCAATCGGTTGGATCTCCCCTCAAATCTGTTGAACGAAAGGCGCAAAAACTCGCCGAACTGGCGGCTCACCACGCGGTGCGGACCGCCCGGGTGGGGCAGTCGCCTTCATTCACGGGCGTGAGTATCGCAAACCCGGGCAAAAGGCGCACTCTTGCAATTCGATCCGCGTGGTGCTAGGCCGCAAGAGCCGATTGTCACCGGCTTGTTTCAGCCCTGCCTTGCTTCAGCGTGCTCTGAGCTCACGCGCCAGCGCCGCGTCGATCTCCGGCGCTCCGAACGCGAACCCCTCTTCCTCCGCGCGCCGCGGCAGGACACGCTGGCCGGCCAGCAGGACTTCTTCAGCCATCTCGCCGAATGCCAGTCGCAGCGCAAACGCCGGCGCGGGCATCACGGCCGGCCGGTGCAGCGCGCGGCCGAGCGCGCGCGCGAAGTCGCGGTTGCGCACCGGCTGCGGAGCGGTGGCGTTGATGATGCCGCGCGCCGCATCGCGATCGATGGCCCACTCCACGATCCGCACGGCATCCTCGCGATCGATCCACGACATCCACTGCATCCCGTTTCCAACAGGTCCCCCGACGCCGAGCTTGAAGGGGCTCATCATCTTCTCGAGCGCACCGCCATCGGCACCAAGCACGACGCCGAAGCGCAGGATGACCAGCCGGGCCAACGATTCCGCTTCACGCGCCGCGGCTTCCCATTGCTCCACGAGCTCGGCCAGAAAACCATCGCCGCGTTTCGAGCTCTCGTCGAGCACTTCATCTCCGCGATTGCCGTAGAAGCCAACCGCAGATGCATTGATGAGTGTTCTTGCGCGCGTGGGTTCGCGCCGCAACGCTTCGACGATCGCACCGGTGGCATCGAGGCGGCTGCCGATCAATCGCTTCTTGCGCGCGTCGGACCAACGCCCTTCGCCGATGTTTTCGCCAGCGAGATTGATCACCACATCCGCGGACGCGGCTTCGTCGGACCATGCGGCTTGCGTGCGCGCGTCCCACTGCAGCCCGCGACCGGCGCGAACATGATTTGGATTGCGCGACAGCACCGCAACGTCATCGCCGCGCGCCAGAAGGCGCTTCACGATGGGCTCGCCAAGAAATCCTGAACCGCCCGCCACGACGACTTTCATGCGCGCGATTCTATGGGAAGGCGATGGAAGGATGTGCGCCAAAACAAAATCGCCGCCGGTCTACGCGGCCGGCGGCGATCTTGTTCACTTCAGGAGAGTAGGAGTGGATGCTTTCGTTTCAGTCAATCTCTAGGACGAGACTCGAACAGGAAAAGTTTCGCGCTAAGCGATGCGGGAACGGGCCTCGACCCGGCGAGGGTCGCCAGCGTTACCCTTCTGTAACCCGGCGAAGGCGATCATGGCCGCGTTGTCCGTGCAGAAACGCTTCTCCGGCAGCCGCACGATGACGCCGCGCTGCGCGCCCCACGCGATCAGCCGTTCGCGGATGACACCGTTTGCCGCAACGCCTCCGGCGACCGCCACCGCTTCCGGTTTGTCTCCCTGAAGCCGGTCCCACACGGAATCGAGACGATCGAAAAGCTGCGCCACGAGAGCGTCCTGAAACGTCGCGCAGAAATCAGCGAGGGCGGCGCGATCACCATCGATCCGAATGGAATGCTCGCGCGCAAGACGGATCGCTCCGGCCTTGATGCCGCTGTAAGAAAAATCGAGCGTCTGCTCGCGGAATTGCGCCAGAGCGAACGGGAAGCGTTTCGGATCCGCCTTGCCCTCGCGTCCATGCTTCTCGATCTCGGGTCCGCCCGGATACGGCAGTCCGATGAACTTCGCGACCTTGTCGAAGGTCTCGCCGATGGCGTCGTCGCGCGTGCGATTAATTTGCTGAATGTCGCTGCCGCGCACATCGTAAATCGCCGAATGCCCACCGGAGACCACCAGCGCAAGAAAGCGCCGCGGCAACTCCAGCGCCGCGCCTTCGCGTTGCAGGAACGGCGAATAGATGTGGCCTTCGAGATGATTCACGGACATGAGAGGAATGCCCAGTCCATACGCCAGTCCCTGCGCGCCGGCCACACCGACGAGCAGCGCGCCGATCAGCCCCGGTCCCGACGTCACCGCAACCGATTCGATGTCGTCCCACGTCGCCTTCCCATCGACGAGCGCGCATTCGACGAGCGGAAAGAGATGCTGCAGATGCTCGCGCGAAGCGATCTCCGGCACCACGCCGCCGAACGGCTGATGGCGGTTGATCTGCGAGTTGATGAGGTTCACGCGCACGGTGCCATCCCGCTCGAGCAGAGCGACCGCAGTCTCATCGCAGGAAGTTTCGATTCCGAGGATCACGCGGGCGGTAACACGGAAGGGGTGGGGCGCGTTCCCGGCGTGAAGGAGGGAGTCTCAAAGTCGCAAAGTCGCAAAGTCGCAAAGCCCCCCCCCACGCACCAGCTCGTGCGGACGAACCCTTTGCGACTTTGCGACTTTGAGACTTTGCGACTCCGCGTCTACACCAACGAAGCAATCAACAACACCGCACACCCCGCACGCCGCAGCCCGCACCCTATAATCCCTCCCCTTGCAATGAAAGAAGAACTCGCCACACGCTACGTGCCGTCCGATTTCGAGCAGCGCATCTACGCCTTCTGGGAAGCGGGCGGTTATTTCACGCCGTGCGTCGATCGCGAGCGGCCGAAATTCTCGATCGTCATTCCTCCGCCCAACGTCACCGGCCGCCTGCACATCGGCCATGCCCTGGTGAACACGCTGCAGGACATCATCGTGCGCTGGAAGCGGATGTCGGGCTTCAACACGCTCTGGCTTCCCGGCACCGATCACGCCGGCATCGCTACGCAGATGGTGGTCGAAAAGCAGCTCGAGAAGGAAGGCACGTCGCGCTTCGAGCTGGGACGTGAAAAGTTCATCGAGCGCGTCTGGCAGTGGAAGGAACAGCATTCCTCCGAGATCAAAGATCAGCTCACACGCCTCGGCGCATCGGCCGATTGGTCCCGCGAGCGTTTCACTCTCGATGAAGGTCTCTCACGCGCTGTCCGTTATGTCTTCGTCAAGCTCTATGAAGACGGCCTGATCTATCGCGACCTGGCGATGGTGAACTGGTGTCCGCGCTGCCGCACGGCCATCTCTGATGTGGAAGTGGAGTTCAAGGAGACCAGCGGAAAGCTCTACCACGTCAACTATCCGGTGGAGGGCACCGATAATCTCACCGTCGCAACGACGCGCCCGGAAACGATGCTCGGTGACACCGGCGTGGCCGTGCATCCGGATGACGACCGCTACAAACACCTCATCGGGAAGCAGGCCATCCTGCCGATCGTCAACCGCGCCATTCCCATCGTCGGTGATCCGATCCTCGTCGATCGCGAGTTCGGTACCGGAGTCGTAAAAGTCACGCCGGCGCACGACAAGAACGATTACGAAGCGGGACTGCGCAATCAGTTGCCGCAGCTTCAGGTCATCGGCGAAGACGGACGCATGACTGATGCGGCCGGCCCCGAGTTCAGCGGCCGCGATCGCTTCGAAGCGCGCGAGAAAATCGTGGAGTTGCTGCGCGCGCAAGGGCTGCTCGTGAAGGTCGATCATCACCTTCACAACGTGGGCGTCCACGGCAAGTGCGATACGCCGATCGAGCCGATGATCTCGCGACAGTGGTTCGTGAAGATCGAGCCGCTGGCGCGTCCGGCCATCGAAGCAGTTCGCAATGGCGACGTGACGATCACGCCGCAGAGTTGGGAAGCGACATACTTCAACTGGATGGAGAACATCCACGACTGGACGATCTCGCGGCAGCTCTGGTGGGGGCATCGCATCCCGGCGTTTCATTGTCCGAACGGCCACACCACGGTCTCGATGGAAGACCTCATCGTTTGTCCGGAGTGCAGCGCACCGGTGGCGCAGGAGACAGACGTTCTCGATACCTGGTTCTCGTCCGGTCTATGGCCATTCTCGACGCTCGGCTGGCCGGACGAGAACGCTCCCGACTATGACGTGTTCTATCCCACCGACACGCTCATCACCGGCTTCGACATTCTCTTTTTCTGGGTGGCGCGCATGATCATGATGGGTCTGCGCTTCACCGGAAAAGCGCCGTTCTCGCAAGTGTTTCTCAATGGTCTCGTGCGCGACGAGCAGGGCCGGAAGATGTCGAAGACGATCGGCAACGTCATCGATCCGCTCGACGTCGTCAATGAAGTCGGCGCGGACGCATTGCGTTTCACGCTCGCAGTGAGCGCCTCTGGCCGCGACATTCCGCTCGGTAAATCACGCATCCAGGGCTACTCCGCTTTCGTGAACAAGATCTGGAACGCGTCGCGCTTCGCCATGATGCACATCGACGTCGAGCTGAAGCACGCCGGATCGATCGAGCGCGACAATCTCAAGACCGTCGAACGCTGGATTCTCTCGCGGCTCAATGCCGTCACGCGCGAGGTGAACAAGCAGCTCTCGCTGTTCCGCTTCGACGAAGCGGCGAACGCCATCTATCAATTCTTCTGGCACGAGTTCTGTGACTGGTACATCGAGATGGCCAAGCCGGTGCTCCTCGGCAAGCACGGCACGGACGACGACCGCAAGCTGGCCCGCCGCGTTCTGTTGGAAGTGCTCGATCGCTCGCTGCGCCTGCTCCATCCATTCATGCCGTTCGTCACCGAAGAGATCTGGCAGAAGCTGGGAGGCGTCGAGCCCGCCATCATGATCGCGCCGTATCCGATCACCGAAGAGGTGCTCGAGGACAGCGAGGCGGAACGGCTCACGAACGCCGTCAAGGCCATCATCACTACGATCCGCAATCTGCGTGCGGAGCGCGGCTTCACGCCGAAGGATCGATTCACGATGTACATCGGCGGCAACACCGACGCGGCCCGCGGAAACGAAGCCCGCGAGCTGAACTTCTTCCGCGAATATGCCTATCTGCTAATCGAGCTGGCCCGGCTCGATGAAGTGTCGGTGGATGGCGAATTCCCCGCCGACGCACATCGCGACGTCGTGGAAGGCTTCGCCATCGCCATCGCCTTCCCGGAGAAAGTGGTGTCGGAAGAGCAGCGCGAGAAAGTGCGCCGCGAGATCGAAAAGACCCGCACCGAGCTGGCCACCATGGATGCCAAACTCGCCAACGAGCAGTTCGTGCGCAACGCTCCGCCGCAAATCGTCCAGAGCACACAAGCGCGCCAGGTCGAACTGCGCGCGCGATTGGAAACTTTGCAGCAGAATCAATGAGAGACAGCGATTGATCGACACTCGCACCATCGTCCCGAATCTGCGCACGATCGAATCGCTGGCTGTGATTCCGCGCGTGGCGTCGACGAATCTGATCGCGCGGCGGGTCGTGAACGAGTGCATCGAGAACGAGCTGTCGTTCCCACAGGCAATGATCATTGCGGGCGAGCAGTTCGCAGGTCGCGGGCGCAATGAGCGCCGATGGTCGTCGCCGCGGGGCAAGGGCATTTACGCGACGACGCTGCTGACACGCTCGGTACGCGAGCTCGCGCTCATCCCGCTGGCCGTCGCCAACATCGTGGCCTCCTACCTGCGCGACACGTACGGAATCGACGCGCGCATCAAATGGCCGAACGACATCCTGGTCGACAAAAAGAAAATTGCCGGCATTCTGATCGAGGCGCGCGTCCAGGATGACCGCGCGTTCCTGCTGATCGGCACCGGCATCAATGTCGAGCCTGTAGAGGACGACACCCGCCCCAACGCAATCGCCATCAGCGAAGTCACGCCTCGCCCGTTCACCGGCATCGAAGACGCCACGGTCGCCTTCATCGAGCACATGGACGAACAACTCTCGCACCCGCTCGATCACGACACCGTGCTCGCGCACTGGCGCGCACTGTCCGTCCATCAACCGGGCGATCGC
This sequence comes from Acidobacteriota bacterium, assembly GCA_030775085.1. Lineage (GTDB taxonomy): Bacteria > Acidobacteriota > Thermoanaerobaculia > Gp7-AA8 > Gp7-AA8 > QHVT01. The sequence continues at coordinate 38,415 of JALYJW010000045.1, forward strand.
ATCCATTGCGTCATCGGCGAAAAGACGTACGACGGCACATGGGCGCGCATCGACGAAGACGGGCGCGCGGTGTTGAACACGAGCGAAGGCCCGATCGCCGTTTCGGCAGGCGACCTGCTTCTCGCGTGAATCGCAACGGGCCCTACACGAACATACAAAAGCGGCGGCTGCGGCCACCGCACTCCAAAACGCTGCGTTAGACTGAGCGAGATGTCGTCCAACCTACTGGTCGTCGATCTCGGCAACACCAACATCGTTCTCGGCGTGTATCGCGGCGAGGAGCTCGTGAACTCGTGGCGTCTGGCCACGGCGCGCGAGCGAACGGCGGACGAGTACGGGATCCTGGCCCGTCAGCTCATCGGCGATGCCATGCATGCGTCGCTCGAAGGAGCGATGGTCGCGTCGGTCGTGCCGCCGCTCAACAGCACCATCGCGTTCATGATCCACAAGTACTTCGGCATCGATCCGTTGTTCGTCGAGCCGGGCGTGAAGACCGGCATCGCCATCCACGTCGACAATCCGCAGGAAGTCGGCGCCGATCGCATCGTGAACTGCGCGGCGGCGCACGATCGCTACGGCGGACCGACCGTGGTCGTCGACTTCGGCACGGCCACCACGTTCGATGTCGTCACGGCCAATGCTGAATACGTCGGCGGCGTGATCGCGCCGGGCCTGAACATCTCCGCCGAGGCTTTGTTTGCGCGCGCTGCGCGCCTGCCGCGTGTCGACATCCGGCGCCCCGATCGTGTCATCGGAACGAACACGGTCGTGAACATGCAGTCCGGCATCTACTTCGGTTACCTCGGCCTGGTCGACGGCATCCTGGCGCGCATCCGCGCCGAAGTGCCCAACCTCAAGCGCGTCGTGGCCACAGGCGGTCTGGCGTCGCTGTTCGCGGAAGAGAGCGAGTACATCGACGACGTCGATCCGGAGCTCACCCTCAAGGGCCTGAAGATCATTTACGATCGCAACAGGACCGCGCGTCGCGCACGCAAATGACTCCAGAGGGCAGAGCGCAGAGGGCAGAGGGCAGAGGAAAGCAACGCCGCGCAATTCTGCGTCTCTTGCTTTTTCTTCTGCCCTCTGCGCTCTGCCTTCTGCCCTCTGCCCAGGCGCAGGTCCGCTCGAAGAGCGCGGCGCTTTCGACGGCACATCCGCTGGCCACGCGCGCCGGCCTGAAAGTTCTGCAGCAGGGCGGCACGGCCGCCGATGCCGCGGTCACGGTTGCAAGCGTGCTGGCGGTCGTTCATCCGCAGGCGGGGAATCTTGGCGGCGGCGGGTTTCTCGTCTACTACGACGCGAAAACGAAAGGCATCTGGACGCTCGACTTTCGCGAGAGCGCGCCGCGCGAAGCGGTGCGCGGTCTGTTCGATAAACTTCCCGCCGCGGGCGCGCGCGCCGCGGGCGTGCCTGGAACCGTAGCCGGTCTCGATGCGCTGCATCGCAAGTTCGGCAAGAAGACGTGGAAGGATCTGTTCGCGCCGGCCATTGCGGTCGCACGCGAGGGACCGCGCACCGATGCAGAGATCGCCGCCGACATCGATGCCGCGAAGCGCGACCGCAAGCTCGACATCGCGAAAGAGTTGCCGTCGTCCGATCTCACCGCAACGCTGCAACGGCTCGCCGAAAAGGGCGCGAGTGATTTCTACAGCGGTCAGATCGCGAAGAAGCTCATCGACGCCGTGCGCGGCGCGGGCGGCATCTTCGGCTTCCGCGACCTGCACGAATACGAGCCGGTCTGGCGCGCGCCCATCAAGCTTCGCTACGGTCCGTACGAGATCTACACGGTCGCTCCGCCATCGGGCGGCGGCATCGTGCTCGGCGAGACGCTGAACATTCTGGCCGGCGACGATCTCGACGCGCTCGGCTTCCAGACCACCGCGTCGTTACACCTTCTCGTCGAAGCGCAACGGCGCGCGGCCATCGATCGCGCGCGTTACATCGGCGATCCCGTCGGCGTGCGCATCCCGTATCGCGAGCTGCTTTCGCAGCAGCGCGCGGAGCTCTGGCGCAAATCGATCGATCCGAAACGCAGCATCGCCACATCGGTGCTCGCCGAGCCTCGTCCGGTCACCGCCGAAGGCGAGCACACGACGCATTTCACGATCGCCGACGCCGCCGGGAACGTCGTCTCGTTCACCACCAGCCTCGGCGAGAATTTCGGCAGTGGCTTTCTCGTCCCCGATCTCGGCTTTTTTCTGAACGATGCGCTCACCGACTTCACCTCCGGCGCGAATCTGCTGGCTCCCGGAAAGCGGCCGGTTTCTTCGATGTCGCCGGTGATCATCCTGCGCGACGGCAAGCCGTTCCTCGCACTCGGTACGCGCGGAGGAGCAGCCATCCCGACGACGATCCTGCAGGTCTTCCTCAACATCGTCGTCTACGGCAAAACGCTTCCCGCCGCCGTCGCCGCGCCGCGCTATCACCACGGCGGAACCCCCGAGGAAATGCTCTACGAGCGCACCCTCACACCGCAGCCAACGATCATCGCCCTCAATGAAATGGGACATGCAGTCGCGGCGCGCGAAAGCATTGGTGACGTACACGCCATCCTGTTCGAGGATGGCCATCTCATCGCCGTCGCCGATCCGCGCCGCGGCGGCGCCGCAGGCGGATATTAGAAAGGCCAGGAAAGAATGAATCTCAAAATCGAAGCAGCGCGCGTTGCGCTGCAGGAAGTGCGCTCCGGAATGTCGCTGGGACTTGGCACCGGCACCACGGCGAACGAGTTCGTGAAGCTCCTCGGCGAGGCATTGCGCAGCGGCGCGCTGCGCGACATCCGCTGCACGTGTACGTCCGAGAATACCGAGGCGCTGGCGCGCGAAGAATCCGTCCCGACGTTCCCGCTGGCCGAGATCGTGCCGCTCGATCTCGCCGTCGACGGCACCGACGAGATCGACGCGCAGCTGCGTCTGATCAAAGGCCGCGGCGGCGCGTTGTTGCGTGAAAAAATCGTTGAACAGCAATCGCGCCGCTTCATCGTCATCGCCGACGAATCCAAAATCGTCGAGCGCCTCGGCGTTGGCGTGCTGCCGGTAGAAGTGACGCCCTTCGCGCGCGACGTACTGCATCGGAGATTTCAGGACATGGGCCTCGATCCCGTCCAGCGCATGCACAGCGGCGCCCCGCGCGTTACGGACGAAGGACACTTCATCCTCGACGTCATGGTGCCGCAGGAGCGTGACATAGCCGATGTCGTCGCGCAGATTCGTGAACACGCCGGAGTCGTCGAGACCGGCTTCTTCCCGCACGAAGCGACGGAGGCCATCATCGCGGGTGCGAGTGGGATTCGGCGGATGACGAAGGGGTGAGATTTTTCGCGAGAGCCGCCCCTCACCCTAACCCTCTCCCCACGGCGATGAAGCC
>JALYJW010000046.1 GCA_030775085.1 Acidobacteriota bacterium
TCCGAGATAATGAATTGCCTGATTCTTCATGGTAGCCGCTCCTTCCTTTCGTTCGGGCTTCGTCGCCTCCAAACTTACAGGAAGGGGCGTGCTTTCAACATACGTAGGGACGACATCGAAGCGTGCCTGCCTGCTCCGATGCCGCCCCCTACGGGGCTCGTTTTGATTGCAATCCTTAGTCCCCAGCCTGACGGCATGGGGCTAAAAGGATATCGCCCCTACGGGGCTTGCAGACGCGAAATCCGCAGCGTGTCTTTCTCGAACTGATTGATGTGCAAGCTGCTTGAAGCTATGAGTGAGCTCCAGATGCCTCTCACAATTTCAAACTTGAACGTCCACCAAGCTGACCGCCAATCCTGCGAACACGACCGCGAGCGTGATAGGTCGAACGCCGAATACCAATGAATCAGCAGCAAGATAAAGGCTCGGATGCAGTTATATCCATTTGGATGTGCGAGTGGCAAGCCCCTGAGTTGTGCTAACCGGCCAACAGCCGTGCCTAAACTCTTGCATCGCCACCACCCTGGCCTCCAGTGTGGCAAACACATATCATGCGTCGGTGCGCGCATACGCTTGTTTGATTCTGTTGGCTGCAGCAGTCACACACAATCTCTTTGCTCAACCTATTTCCGACTCCGATGTGAAGGCGTACACGGACTGTGTTGCGGCGGCGACGCAAGATGATGGCGCGCCTGCTAAGGTCATCAGCGTCTGTCTATCACCTGCGAAAGCCGGCATTCCTGGAGCTCAGTATGCGCTGGGTGTTTCGCTCGTGGGCAGGAACGAAGCAGGCGACTACACTGCTGGTGTCGACTGGCTCGAAAAGTCCGCGGCCGCGGGGAACCCTGCGGCGGCATTTGTTCTGGCCAGTATCCTGCTGAAGCAGGATGCGCCAGCCTCAGTAGCGCGGGGGCGTGACTTCTTGAAGATGTCAGTCTGCGCCGGGTACCCGTACGCGCTTCAGGCACTCGGGCAGGGTGGTGTTTCGCGCGACAAGGTCGGCTGTCCACCAGTACCAGAAGAGGATTTCTCTGGTGAGTGGATCGCGGATCTCAAGTGGCTCAAGACTGGTGTCGCCAGTCCTGAGACCCCCACGTATCAGCTAAAGATCACCGTGGCAGGTGATGCTGCTCGAGTGTTCACGAAGCTCGACACCGAGTGGAAGGAAGTGAAGCCTGGGCGATTTAGAATCGAAACGCACAAGCAGTCCGCCACCGTGACCGCTGTAGACCTGGGATTCGACTTCGACGGCGAGTGGATCGAGTCGTGGACCATTCAGTTACTCCGCCTTGGCGTCGACGAAGCACATGTCGCGTACCTCCGGACGGTCAACAATCCGCACATGCCACGAGGCTTCAGCTGGCGCGCCTTCTCATCGTTCTCAGAGGGAACGGCGCGCAAGACTAAGAGTCAATAAGACACAACTCTGCGCTCACCCTTCCAACTTCACGTTGCGGCAGCTCCACAGCAGCGCGAGGTCGTACACGATCTTGAGCGCGCCGGCGGCGACGAAGGGAATCCAGTCGTGCGCGAGGCTGGCGATGAGGGGCATGGCTACGATCGGTGCGAGGGCGGCGCCGGTGGTGCGCGCGACGCCGGTGATGCCGGCGGCGGCGGTGCGCTCGGCGGGATCGACGGCGGCGATGACGAAGGCCTGTCGCGTCGGGACGTCCATCTGGGAGATGGAGAAGCGCAGCAGCAAAACGGCGAGCGCGAGTGGCAGCGTCGGCATCAGCGGTACGAGGATGAGCAGGATGTTCGACGGGAGGTGCGTGAAGACCATCGTGTTCAACAGACCGATGCGCCGTGCGATGCGCGCGGCGGCCAGAGCGGAAATGCCGGCGAGTAGATTTGCGCCGAAGAAGATCGTTCCCAGCACCTCGGGGCTGAGGCCGAAGCGGCGCGCGAACCAGTAGGCGACGATGCTCTGTACCACCAGGCCGCCGGCGAAGGAGTCGAGCGCGAACAGCGCGGAGAGCCGCGACACCACGCCGCGTGAGCGGTCGACGTGAAACAAACTGCGGACCTGCTTTTTCGCGCGCGCTTCACTCTCGACCGCGTGCGAGACGCGCGAGAAGACGAACGCCAGCACGGCGCCAAACACCGCGTAGCCGATGATTGCGCTGCGATAGCTCGCCGTCTCGCTGAATCCTCCGCGCAGCAACTGGCCGGAGAGGAAGCCACCCGCCAGCGATCCCGCGGCCGTGGCGAACGATCCGGCCAGGTTGTACCAGGCGAAGAGCGCCGTGCGATCTCTTCCCTCGGCGGCCTGCGCCAGTGCCACTTGTTCGATCGCCAGAAACGGCCCGACCTCATTGCCGCTCGGACTGATCACACCGATCGTGGCTGCCAGCACGAGCAGCGTGAAGTCGCGCGTGATCGCAAACACGATCGCGGCGCCAATCATCAGCAGCGCGCCCATGAGCAACGTCCGCTTGCGCCCGATCGCGTCCGCCCGCGTCGTCAACACCAGCGAGACCACCACATCGCCGATCAACGTCAGCGACAGCAGCAGCCCAATGCGCCGGTCATCGAGCCCGATGGCCGCGAGATACAACACCAGCACCACGGCGATGAACCCGTAAGCAAACAAACGGACGATGCGCGCGGTGAAGAGAAGTCGTGCATCGACTGAAAGCGGCATGCGTTCATTCATGCTGCGGTGTGCGGACTTTGTTCGCCATGATCTCTGCGGGCTTGATTTACTCGACCAGCCCAAGCTCGCGCCACTGCGCGAGAAGAAAACGCCAGAATTCGCGACGGCGTCCAAGCTGCGGTTCGAGGCGGTTCCATTCGCGCAGAACCTCCGCGGGTGTCGTGAAACGCCAGACGTCCGGCTCCCTTGCCTCACGCATGATCGCGCCGAGGTAATGGTACCGATCTTCCGGCCGCCCGCTCAGCCGGCGACGCAATTCGGCGACGGTGATCGGCTGATCCCACAGAAAGTAGGGAATCGCATCATCGCGCGACAAATCCGTCGTCAGCTCCACGCCGGCGCTGCTCGGCTCCTTCATGCTTGCATTATCGAACATGCGCGCTTCTGAGCCTGTGGCTACGTCCTCCCGGTGGCGGCGGGACGCCGGCGTTCCGCGCTTCGCGTCATGGATGTTTGAGGGCGAATCACGCGCTCGACCGCGTGCGTTTGGAACGCCGGCGTCTCGCCGGCTGGCCCGGCGGCGTCTCGCCGCCGCCGCGTGGCGGTCGACATGCGCGTGCATCTCGCTCCGGCGCGGGTGTTCCTTTCCTGACGCTCGATCAATCGAAGGCGACGACGAGCACCTCGGCGCTGACGCGAACGGCGCCTCCGGTGGAAGCGCCGTCGTACGAGTTGCCGGAGACTTACGCCACGAACTTGTATCCCACCCGATGCACGGTGATCAGGTGCCGCGGTTCCGAGGCTATGTCTTCGATCTTTTGGCGCAGCCGGGCCATGTGTGTGTCGACGGTGCGGGTGAAGGCGGAGCTGTCGTAGCCCCAGACGTGATTGAGCAGCGCCTCGCGGCTGACTACCTCGCCGGCGTGGTCGATGAAGTAGCGGAGGATGCGAAACTCGCGCGGGGTGAGATCGAGCGGCATCGTTGCTTTGGTGGCCTGGTAGGTGCGGAAGTCGAGGGTGATGGCGCCGAATGCGTATTCCTCGGCGGCGGCGGTGTGGCTGACGCGGCGCAGGACGGCTTCGACGCGCGCCAGGAGCTCCATGAAGCTGAAGGGCTTGGTGACGTAGTCGTCGGCACCGAGCTTGAGGCCGACGATTTTGTCGATCTCCTGACCGCGTGCGGTGAGCATGATGATGGGCGTGCTGCTGCCATTGCGGCGCAGTTCCTTGCAGACGTCGAGACCGCTTTTTCGCGGCAACATGACGTCGAGGATCATCAGGTCGTGGTCGCCGCGCGTGGCCAGGCGCAGTCCTTCCTCCCCGTCCGCGGCCATCTCCACGGCGTATTTCTCGAACTCGAAGCCGTCGCGCAGGGCCACCGACATGGCGGGGTCGTCTTCCACAATCAGAATTCTGTTGTTCATGTTCATGCGTACTCCGTTGATGTGAGGGGAATGCTGTCGCCGAGCGCCAGCGGCAAGACGATGGTGAATGCGCTGCCCTGTCCGGGTGCGCTGACCAGTTCCATTCGTCCGCCGTGCGCCTTGACGACGTGCATCACGATCGAGAGACCGAGGCCGCTGCCTTTGACGTCGTGGACCAGCGTGCTGCCGACGCGGTAGAACTTCTCGTAGATCTTCTTCTGCTCCGCGGCCGGAATGCCGATGCCGTGATCGCGCACGGTGATGCGCATTTCCGCACCCGCGGTCTCGACCGTCACGTCGACTTCTTTGCGTCCGTTCGAATACTTCACGGCGTTGTCGAGCAGATTGACGATCACTTGGGCGATGGCGTCCTTGTCGATGTTCAGCATCGGCACCGGACCGGCCTTGAAGGAAACGGACAGGCCGTTGTCGCGGAGCGGCACTTCGAACGCGGCCACGGTCTGCTGCACCAGCTCGACGACATCGGTGCTGCAGAAGTGGTATTTCTTTTCGGCCGATTCGATCTTGGAGAAGTCGAGGATGTTGTTGATGAGCTGCGTGAGGCGGCGGCTCTCCGCTTCGATGTATTCGCCGTACTCGCGAATTTTCTCCGGCTTTTCGACGCGCCCGAGGCGCATGTACTCGCCGAACACGCGGATCGAAGAGAGCGGCGTGCGCAGCTCGTGAGAGACGTTGGAGACGAAGTCGCTCTTCATCTGCGAGAGGCGCATCTGCCGGGCCATTGCGCCGACGGCCAGGCCCACGGCGCCGAGCAGCACCACGAACGCGCCGCCGGTCCACATCATGTTGTGTTTGAAGTTCGTGGCTGCCACTTCTTCCGGGCTGGCGCAGAGATCGCGGATGCCGGCGCGCCAGCCCGTGAAGACGAAGCCGATGGGCTGCGTGACGAAATCGCGGCCACCCTCGATGGGGCGCGGGAAACGATCGGAGACGCGCAACGCGACCGCGTTGCTCGGCGGATGGCGCTTCTTCAGCACTTTCGTGCCGATGGTGGTCATGGCCGCCTTCGACAGGCTCTCGTCGAGGATGACGCCGGTCACGCCGACGACGTGCCACGACTCATCGACCACCGGCCGCAGGATGATGCGGTTCTTCAGGTCGCGCTCGTCGACGTAGAGCAACGGCTCGGCCACGCGGTTCCACTTGTGCGCCACGTGCCACGAGACCGTTGCCATCTTCACGGCATCCGCCTCCGAATGCCCAGGATGCCGCTCCCTGCCGTGCGCATCGAAGAAGCCGTAGTCGTACATCTCTTCTCTGAAGCTCATCGAGAAAAACGCGCGCGCGCCGGGGACGTGATGTTTCGAGAAGTGCTTGCCGATGTTGGAGACGTCCTTGAGCTGCGCTTCAGTCAGCGAGAGCGCATCCTCCGAGGCGGTGCGGTAGCGCGACTCGATCTCCGCGGTCACCAGCTCCAGCGAATTGCGCATCCAGTTGCGCTCCGCCGAGACGGTCTTCTGCTCCAGCGAGCGCAGAAAACGCACCTGCAACACGAGCAGCGCCGCCAGTGGAATGATCACCACCGGCAGGAACCACAGAACGGAACGACGGAAGATTCGACGCATGACCCTCGATTCAACAGGTCATGGTCGCACGCCGTTGAGGGACGGTTCCAGTTCGCGTGACTTTGGTGTTTCGTTTGGCACAAGTTGTTACACGGGGGGGCGTTGGTGACCGGAGAGTCTCAAAGTCTCAAAGTCTCAAGGTCTCAAAGAGGAACGCGACGACGAACTCCTTTGAGACTTTGCGACTTTGAGACTTTGAGACTCCCTCGTTCCCAAGTCCTGACATTCGTCAACTGACAAACCCCGCCGGGATCGCGATAATGGCGCGTCCAAATGGTTGAAAAAGCGACTCTCGACGGTTTACGCATCTCTCGCCCGGACGTTGAGACGCCTTCGCGCAAGCGGTGGTGGATCATCGTGCCGGTTCTTCTCGTCGTCATCGCAGGCATTGTCTGGGCGATCACGCGAAGCCAGGCTATCGAGGTCAAGGTCGCGCCCGCGCGTGCGGTGGCGGCCGGCTCCGGCGGCGGCGCGGTGCTCAATGCCAGCGGCTATGTCACGGCGCGGCGGCAGGCCACGGTCTCGTCGAAAGTGACGGGCAAAGTCACCGAGGTGCTGATCGAGGAAGGGATGCAGGTGAAAGAGGGACAGATCCTGGCCCGTCTCGACTCCTCATTCCCCACGCGCAGCGTCGCGCTGGCGCAGGCCGAAGCGACGGCCGCGGCGAGCGCTCTCGAAGAGACGCGCGTGCGCATCCGCGAAGCGCAGCTCGACTACGACCGCATGCGGCGGCTCGCGCAGAGTGAGATCGCCAGCCGCTCCGATGCCGATCGCGCCCGTGCGCAGCTCGACGCCGCACGCGCGCGCCTCAACGCGCAGAGCGATCAAGTGGCCACGGCGCGGCGGCAGGTCGACCTGCAGAACCAATCGCTGGAGGACACGATCATCCGCGCGCCGTTCGACGGCGTGGTGGTCTCCAAAGACGCGCAACCGGGCGAGATGATCTCGCCGGTCTCGGCCGGCGGCGGCTTCACGCGCACCGGCATCGGCACGATCGTCGACATGGCCTCGCTCGAGATCGAAGTCGACGTCAACGAGGCCTACATCAACCGCGTCCATCCCGAACAGCGCGTCGAAGCGGTGCTCGATGCCTATCCGGACTGGCGCATCCCCGCGCATGTCATCACCGCCGTACCGACCGCCGATCGCCAGAAGGCGACGGTGAAGGTGCGCATCGCGCTCGATCAGAAAGACCAGCGTGTCTTGCCCGACATGGGCGTGAAGGTATCGTTCATCACCGACGAACCTGCCGGCGCCGCGCAGACCACGACCATGGTGGAAGTGCCGAAGGCGGCCGTCCGCCGCGACGGCGAGCAGGACATCGTGTTCGTCCTGAAAGACAACAAAGCCGAGCGCCGCGCCGTGAAAGTCGCCAACGCCGAGGGGAACAACGCCCGTCTGGCGTCTGGTGTGGCCGAAGCCGAAACGGTGATTGTCGAAGCGCCGCCGGATTTGAAGGACGGCGACAAGGTGAAAGTTTCAAAGTAAGAGGGACCAAAGGCTTCACCACAGAGACACAGAGGGGACGGAGGGGACACAGAGGAAAGCAATGCTTTTGATCGCATCTGCCTTACTCCGTCCTCCTCCGTCCCCTCTGTGTCTCAGTGGTGAAGCCTTTGACCCTTCAGCAGAACAAAAGGAGTACTCATGCCCAATCCCCTGGTCCAACTCAATCAAGTCGAAAAAGTCTTCCACCGCGGCTCCGAGGACATTCATGTCCTGCATAGCCTCGATCTCACGATCGCCGAGGGGGAGTTTCTGGCGCTCATGGGACCGTCGGGATCAGGCAAGTCGACGCTGCTGAATCTTCTGGCAGGACTGGACCGGCCCTCGGCAGGCACGATCGACGTGGCCGGGCAGCGGATCGACTCGATGTCGCGCGCGCAGCTGGCGCATTGGCGCTCGCGTCACGTCGGCTTCGTCTTCCAGTTCTACAACCTGCTTCCGGTTCTTTCCGCCGCACGCAATGTCGAGTTGCCGCTGCTGCTGACGAGCCTCTCCGCCTCCGAGCGCAAGAAGCACGTGGCCACGGCGCTGGAGATCGTCGGCCTCTCGCATCGCGCCAAACACACGCCGCGTACGCTTTCCGGCGGTGAGCAGCAACGCGTCGGCATCGCCCGCGCCATCGTCACCGATCCCACGTTGATTCTGGCCGACGAGCCGACCGGCGATCTCGATCGCAAGTCGGGCGACTCCATCCTCGATCTGCTGCAGAGCCTCAACCGCGACCAGGGCAAGACCATCGTCATGGTCACGCACGATCCTCACGCCGCCGAGCGCGCGTCGCGCCGGCTGCACATGATGGACGGACAACTGACCAGCGAGATGGCCGCATGAAGTTCCTTCACCTGGTCCTCCCCAACTTCAAGCGCCACAAGTTGCGGACGCTGCTGACGATCCTCTCCGTCGTCGTCGCGTTCATCCTCTTCGCCTACCTCGGCGCGATCCGATACGCGTTCTCATTCGGCGTGAGCGTAGCCGGTGCCGACCGCCTCATCGTGCGCCACAAGGTCTCGCTCATTCAGCTCCTGCCGCAGAGCTACGAAGCCGAAATCGAGCGCGTGGAAGGGGTCTCCGACGCCACACACGCCACCTGGTTCGGCGCGATCTACAAGGACCCGAAAAACTTCTTCGGCCAGATGCCGGTCAAGCCCGAAGAGTTCATGCGCATGTATCCCGAGTTCGAGCTGCCGAAAGAGCAGTACGACACCTGGTTGAAGACGCGCACCGGCGCCATCGTCGGCCGCACGACCGCCGATCGCTTCGGCTGGAAAGTAGGCGACAAGATCCCGCTCATGGCCACGTACTGGCGCTCGAAAGAAAAGAACAGCCAGCTCTGGACGTTCGACCTCGTCGGCATCTACGAAGGCTCGCCCGAAACCGATACGTCGAACTTCTTCTTCCGCCACGACTACTTCGATGAGATGCGCAGCGGCGGTCAGGGACAGGTGGGCTGGTATTACATCCGCGTGGCGGACCCGAGGAACGCGGAGGCGGTGGCCAAGGCCGTCGATGCGGTGTTCGAAAACTCGCCGGCCGAAACGAAGACCGAGACGGAGAAGGCGTTCGTCAAAGGATTCGCGGAGCAGGCCGGCAACATCGGCGCGATCGTGATGGCCATCCTCACGGCCGTGTTCTTCACCATCCTGCTCGTGGCCGGGAACACGATGGCGCAGGCGGTGCGGGAGCGAATGAGCGAGCTCGGTGTGCTGAAGGCCATCGGCTTTACTGACAGTCAGGTATTGATGCTCGTGCTCACCGAGGCGTTGATCATCGCCGTCGTCGGAGGCGGCCTCGGTCTGGTCCTCGGCTACTTCGCAGTGCAGGGCGGCGATCCCACCGGCGGCGCATTGCCGGTGTTTATTTTCCCGGTGCGCGACCGCATCATCGGCGCGATCTGCGTGGTGCTGCTCGGTGTCGTGAGCGGCCTCCTGCCGGCGCTGCAGGCCATGCGTCTCAATGCCGTGGAAGCGCTTAGGAGAGAGTAATGAAGCTGCTCACACAAACCATCGCACTGATCGGCTTCAACCTCCGCACGCTTCCGGCTCGCAAGGGCTCGGCCGCGGCTGCGATCTTCGGAATCGCCGGCGTCGTGGCCGTGCTCGTAGGCGTGCTCTCCATCGGCGAAGGCTTCCGCCGCACGATGACGATCGCCGGCTCGCCCGACACGGTCTTCGTCCTGCGCACCGGCGCCGATTCTGAGATGGCCAGCATCCTCAGCCGCGAGGAAGCGCGCATCATCGCCGAAGCGCCCGGCGTCGCGCGCGCGAACGGAAAACCGCTCGTTTCGCCGGAGCTCTTCGTCATCGTCAATCTTCCCAAGCGCTCGACCGGCACCGACGCGAACGTTCCGATGCGCGGCGTCGAACAGGCGGCATTCGCGGTACGCAAAGAAGTGAAGATCATCGAAGGCCGGACGTTCGGCTGGGGCCGCAATGAAGTGATCGTCGGCAAGGCCGCGCAGCTTCAGTTCTCCGGCGTCGATCTCGGCTCGAAGCTGGAGTTCGGCCAGAACCATTGGACGGTCGTCGGCATCTTCGAAGCCGAAGGCTCGATCAACGAGTCCGAGATCTGGGCCGACGCGGCGGTGCTCGCACCCGCGTACCGGCGCGGATCGTCATATCAGAACGCGGTGGTGAAACTCGCCTCGCCCGGAAGCCTGCAGGTCTTCAAAGACGCGCTGACGTCGGATCCGCGCGTGAGTCTCAAGATCGAGCGCGAGACCGACTACTACGCCGAACAGTCGAAGACGCTCGTGCGTATCGTGAATTTCCTGGCCGGCATCATCACCACGCTCATGGGCCTCGGCGCGATCTTCGGTGCCCTGAACACGATGTACACCGCCGTGGCCGCACGCGCCCGCGAGATCGCCACGCTCGAAGCCATCGGCTTCCGCGGCCTGCCGATCCTCATCTCGGTGCTCGTCGAATCGATGGTGCTCGCCCTCATCGGCGGCGCGGTCGGTGCCGTAGGTGCCTGGCTGGCCTTCGACGGCTTCCGCGCCGCAACGCTGAACTGGCAGACATTCAGCCAGGTCGCCTTCGCCTTCGACGTCAACGCATCGCTGCTCGTGCGCGGGATCGTATCCGCCGTCGTGATCGGACTGATCGGCGGATTGTTCCCGGCCATCCGCGCGGCGAGGTTGCCGGTGGCGGTGGCTTTGCGGGAGAGGTAGCGCGAGAGCGCCCCTCATCCGCCTTCGGCACCTTCTCCCCACCGCGATGAACCTGCGGTAGGGAGAAGGCTACCTAATCCAGCATAGCGTGAAGATTGGGTAGCCTTCTCCCCTCCGCGAGGGGAGAAGGTGCCGAAGGCGGATGAGGGGAGCGCTCTCGCGACGCCTGACATTCAAGGACACACGGTTATCATGGACGCGCAAGCACATGATCCACTTCTACCACGTCACCAAGCGCTTCGACCGTTACTCGACGGCGCTGCAGGACGTGACGTTTCAGATCGAGAAGGGTGAGCTCGTTTTTCTCACCGGCCCCAGCGGCGCGGGGAAGTCGACGCTGCTGAAGCTGATCCTGCGGCAGATCACGGCCACCGAGGGACAGATCGTCGTGAACGGGCGCAACCTGAACGCGATGAAAAAAGCGCATCTCCCCTACTTCCGGCGCGAGATCGGGATGGTTTTTCAGGACTTCAAGCTCATCGAGCGGATGACCGTGTTCGAGAACCTCTCCTTCATCCTCACCGTCCTCAACGTGCCGCCGAAGGAGCATAAGAAAAAGGCCTATCAGGCGCTGCGCACGGTCGATCTGCACCACAAACTGAACTCCTATCCACCGCAACTTTCCGGCGGCGAGCAGCAGCGCGTGGCCATCGCGCGCGCGCTCATCAACGACCCGCTGGTGCTGATCGCCGACGAGCCCACCGGCAACCTCGACGCCGACCTCTCGCGCGAGATCATCCAGATCTTCACCGAAGCCAACCTCCGCGGATCCACCGTCCTCCTGGCCACACACAACCTCGAGCTGATCCGCAGCAGCGGCCGGCGCTGCATCACCCTCGAGCACGGCCGCGTCGCCGAGGAGAAAGCACGCGTCGCGGAACGGCCGCATGTGCGCGAAGGCGTGTTCGGGATTGGGGGGTAGGACGTGGGGAGTCTCAAAGTCTCAAAGTCGCAAAGTCTCAAAGAGGGCGCGATCACCTTCTCTGCGACTCTGAGACTCTGAGACTCTGCGACTCCCCGGCGCGCTAAACTCCCGCCAATGCCCCGCCGCGAATTCATCCCCGGCCGCCGCGAGCCGGAAGTGCCTTCGAACACGTTCTCGTATTTCTTCCGCGAGGCTTTCCGGCGGATCTGGGTTTCGAAGCGGACGAGTTTCGTGGCGGTGGCCATGATCGCGATCTCGCTGTTCATCGTCGGCTCTTTTCTCCTGGTCGCGGAGAACCTCGGGCGCGCGGCGACGGAGTGGCAGGGGAAGTCGCGTGTGATCGTTTATCTGGAGAGCGACGCCACGCCGCAACAGATCGAGGCCGTCGGCCGGTGGCTGGCCGCGAAGCCGGAGCTGGCGCACCGTCGATTGGTGACGCGCGATGAAGCGATGGCCCGTTTCCGGACCTGGTTCGCCAATCTCTCGGAAGTGGTCGGGCAAATCGACGAGAACCCGTTTCCGCCGTCGTTCGAGATCGACGTCGATCCGCGGCTCGCGCAGTCGCGGACCTTTCATCAAAGCATCGCTCAGCTCAAAGCGATGAGCGGCGTCGATCAGGTGCAGTACGACTGGGAGTGGATCGAGCGGCTGAAGCGCGTGGTGAACGTCATCAACATCGCCGGACTCGTAGCCGGCGGCATCCTGGCTGTGGCCGCGGCATTCACGATCGCCAACGTCATCCGCCTGACCATGCTGCTCTATCGCGAAGAGATCGAGATCATGCGCCTCGTCGGCGCCACCGAGCGCATCATCCGCGGTCCGTTTCTCTTCGAAGGATTCCTGCAAGGAACATTCGGCGGAGTACTGGCCATCGTTCTGCTCTTCGCGACGTACGACGGCGCGCGCCGCGCACTGGCGTCCTCGAGCTCGATCCTGTGGGGCTTCCTCTTCACCGGCTTCCTCCCCTGGCCCAAGATCGCCGCCCTCGTGGCCGGCGGCATGCTGGCGGGATGGTTCGGGAGCTGGCTGTCGGTGCGCGAGCGCAGCGAGGAGTAAGGCCCTCGCCGACATGTGTGCGTCACGCACGAGTGTTCATTCCCCGTCGCCGCAAACGTGTATTCACCACAGAGGGCACAGAGCACACAGAGGGGATGCGGAGAAAGGCAGTTTGTATTTTCTGATGATTGCTTTTCTCCGCATCCCCTCTGTGATCTCTGTGAACTCTGTGGTGAATACACGCGTGCGATAAAACACACCTGACCAACGACTCGCGAGCTGGGCCACCGCCGACTCCCGCACGCAGAAATCCGCCCGCGCTGCGATAGCATCGCGCCCACATGAAGATCGTTGAATGCGTACCGAATATCTCCGAGGGGCGGCGGGCTGAGGTCTACCACGCTGTGGCCGATGCCGCGGCTTCCGTTTCCGGCGTCACGCTGCTGAACGTCGATCCCGGCGCGGACACGAACCGCACCGTCATCACCTTCGTCGGCGAGCCCGACGCGGTTCTCGAAGCGGCGTTCCGGCTCGTAAAAAAAGGCATCGAGCTGATCGACATGTCGACGCATCGCGGCGCGCACCCGCGCATCGGCGCGGTGGACGTGGTGCCGTTCATCCCGGTCGCAAACGTGACCATGGATGAATGCGTGGAGCTGGCGCGGAAGCTCGGCGCGCGCGTCGGCGCGGAGCTCGGCGTACCGGTGTTTCTGTACGAGCACGCCGGCAGCGCGCCGCATCGCCGCAACCTGGCCGAAATCCGCGAAGGCGAGTACGAAGGCTGCGCGCGCAAGCTCATGGATCCGCTCTGGCAACCCGACTTCGGCCCGTGCCAGTTCGTGCCGCGCTCCGGCGCGATCGTCATCGGCGCGCGCAAGTTTCTGGTGGCCTACAACATCAACCTCAACACGCTCGACAAACGCCTCGCCAATCGCGTGGCCTTCGACATCCGCGAGCGTGGACGCATGCGCCGCGATGCCGACGGCAATCCAATCCTCGACGACAAAGGCGAGCCGGTGTGGGATGCGGGGCTGTTGAAATCGGTGAAAGCGGTCGGCTGGGTGATCCCGGAGTTCGGCTGCGCGCAGGTCTCGATCAATCTCACCGATCTCGACATCACGCCGCTGCACGTCGTCTTCGACGCGTGCGAGGAACGGGCACGCGAGCGCGGACTGCGCGTCACGGGTTCGGAGATCGTCGGACTCGTGCCGCTCTCCGTGCTGCTCGATGCGGGCCGGCATGCCTTGGCGAAGATGGGACGCCCGACCGGAGTGCCGCAGGCGGCGCTCGTGCAGACCGCGATCCGCACGCTCGGTCTCTCGGAAGTGAAAATGTTCGATCCTAAGGAGCGCGTGATCGAGTACCGCCTCGACACAACCCCTCCCCGCTTGGCCGCGTTGTCGCTGCGCGAGTTTCTCGACGAGCTTTCCAGTGAATCGCCGGCGCCGGGAGGTGGTTCCGTCTCCGCACTGGCCGCATCCGCCGCCGCCGCGCTCGCGGCGATGGTGGCCGTGCTCTCGCACACGAAGAAAGGCTTCGAGCCGAAGCAGGAAGCGCTCGATCGCATCGCCGTCCGCGGACAGCAACTCAAAGACGCGATGCTTGCCGCCGTCGACGCCGACACCGCTGCATTCGACGCTCTGCTCGACGCCATGCGCATGCCGAAGTCGACTCCCGAAGAAGAGAGCACGCGCGACTCCGCCCTGGCCGATGCCACGATCGGCGCCGCCGCAATCCCCCTCGGCGTGCTCGAAGCCTGTCCCGAGATCATCGACCTCAATCGCGAGATCGCCCGCATCGGCATGCAAGCCTCCCTCTCCGACGCCGGAGTCGGCGCGCAAGCCGCCCGCGCCGCGGCGGCAGGCGCGTATCAGAACGTCTGCATCAACCTCGCGGGACTGTCGAACGAAGATGCGCGAAAGGCGTCGCTGCTTGCGCGTGCCGATGCGGCGTGGGAGAAGGCGCGTTCACTTCACGCCCTGGCGGAGGACGAGATTCTGGTGAAATTGCGGTCCTCGGTTTAGCGCTGCGGCGCGGAGAGACTCGTCGCTCGAAGTGTGGACTTCAGCGTTGGTCCATCCGGCGTAAACCGCACGCTCAACGCGAGTGCGCGGCGGCGGGACGCCACCGAGCCAGCCGGCGAGACGCCGGCGTTCCGCTTGACGTGCACAATGAACGCGGCGTCATCTGAGAAACGCGTGGCCTGCGCAGGCGGAACGCTGGCGTCCCGCCGGCTGGCCCGGCGGCGTCCTCGCCGCCGCCGCGTGCCCGTCGCGACACGTGTGAATCTCGCGAGCGCCGGTTTCCTTGTACCCTGCTCCATTGATCCTTCGCTCCCACCACCCACGCCACCTCGCTCAGGATTTGACTACGAACCAAACTCCCAGGCCAGTTTTTTGAACGCGCGATCGACCCTCTCGATCATTTGCGAGATGTCTTTCTTGGCGTGCGCCGCGGAGAAGAAGGCGGCTTCGAGTTGCGAGGGTGGGAGGTAGACGCCTTCGGCGAGCATGAGGTGGAAGAAGCGGGCGAAGCGTTCGCGGTTGGATTGGTTGGCGGTGTCGTAGTCGGTGACGGGGCCTTCGGTGAAGAAGATGGTCCACATCGAGCCGACGCGGTTCATGGTGATGGGGACGTTGTGTTTGTCGGCGGCGGCGCGCACTCCGGACTGGAATTCGGCACTGCGCTCTTCGAGATCGTCGTAGATCGATGAGTTGCGCAGCACGGACAACGTCGCGCGGCCGGCGGCGACGGCGACTGGATTTCCGGAGAGCGTTCCGGCCTGGTACATCGGGCCGAGGGGCGAGACGAGCTTCATCAACTCGCGGGACGCGCCATACGCGCCGATGGGCATGCCGCCTCCGATGATCTTGCCGAGCGTGGTGATGTCGGGGCTCACGCCGTAAAGCGTTTGCGCTCCGCCATACGCAACACGAAATCCGGTCATGACTTCGTCGAGGATGAGCAGCGCGCCGTGCTCGTCACAGATGGTGCGCAGGCCGGCCAGAAAACCGTCCTGCGGCGGCACACAACCCATGTTGCCGGCCACGGGCTCGACGATGATGGCCGCCACCGCGGAGCCATGCTCTTTCATCTTCGCGCGGACATCGTCGAGGTCGTTGTAGCGCGCGATGAGCGTGAGATTGGCCAGCTCTTTCGGGATGCCGGCGGAATCGGGGACGTTGAACGTCGCGCCGCCGGAACCTGCCTTCACGAGCAACGAGTCGACGTGGCCGTGATAGCCGCCGTCGAATTTGAGGACCATGTCCCGGCCCGTCGCAGCGCGCGCCAGACGCAGCGCGCTCATCGTGGCCTCGGTGCCGGAGCTGACCAGACGCAGCATCTCGATCGACGGCACGGCCTGAACGACCATCTCCGCCAGCTCGATCTCCCCTAACGTCGGCGCGCCGAACGAGAAGCCGCGCGTGGCCGCTTTCTTCACGGCCTCGACGACGTACCGATGTCCGTGCCCGAGGATCATCGGACCCCAGGAACCGACACAGTCGATGTACTGCAGATTGTCGACGTCGAAAATGCGCGCGCCCTGCGCCGTCTCGATGAACAGCGGCGCACCGCCCACACCGCGAAACGCCCGCACCGGCGAGTTCACGCCGC
Organism: Acidobacteriota bacterium; assembly: GCA_030775085.1. Taxonomy (GTDB): domain Bacteria; phylum Acidobacteriota; class Thermoanaerobaculia; order Gp7-AA8; family Gp7-AA8; genus QHVT01. Next base: position 15,818 of record JALYJW010000046.1, read on the forward strand.
CGGGGATGACTTCCTGAGCACGTTGAAAGAGAGCGTCGGATTGCTTGGCCATATGTTGGGCGCGAATTATAGGGCGCCGAGGGAGTCTCAAAGTCGCAGAGTCTCAAAGGGCTTCGCCGAGTGGCTTCGTGCTCCTTTGAGACTTTGCGACTTTGAGACTCTGCGACTCCCCCGCGGGCGGCGCGTTAATACGCATTCTCATGCCTCACCCCCCGCACCACCGTCATGAACAGGATCTTGCAGTCGAGCAGCAGCGACCAGTTTTCGATGTAGTAGAGGTCGTGCTCGATGCGCATACGGATCGACGTGTTGCCGCGCCAGCCGTGGACCTGGGCCCAGCCGGTCATGCCGGCGCGGACTTTGTGGCGGAGCATGTAGTGCGGGAACTCGGCGCGGAATTGCTCGACGAACTCGGGGCGCTCGGGGCGCGGGCCGATGACGCTCATGTCGCCGACCAGCACGTTCCAGAGCTGCGGGAGCTCGTCCAACGACCATGAACGGATGAATCCGCCCACGCGCGTGCGTCGCGGGTCGTCTTTCGCGGCCCAGACCGCGCCCGTCTCCGCCTCGGCGCCGACGCGCATGGATCGGAATTTCAGGATGGAGAAGGACTTGCCATCCAGCCCCATGCGCAGTTGCCGGTAGAAGATCGGTCCTCGGTCCTCGAGCCAGATGATCAGCGCGACGAGCAGCATCAACGGCGACAGCACGAGCAGCGCGGAGCTGGCCACGACGAGATCGAATGCGCGCTTCACGAAGCGGCTCCAGCCGTCGAGCCGTGTGTCAGAGAGGTTGATGGTCGGCAAGCCGTCGAGGTCTTCGACGTGCGAGCGCAAGACCATGAACTGCAAGAGATCAGGCACGACGTGGATGGAGAGGCAGTTGCGGACCAGTCGATCGAGCAGTTCCATCATCGCCTTCGACGACGCGTGCGGCAGAGCGACAAAGACATGGTCAATCGAATGCGCGCTCACGACCGCCTCGGCATCCGCGATCGTGCCGAGACATGGGATGCCCGGAATCTCGCCGTCGTCACCATTGCGCAAATAGCCGGCGATGTGGAATCCAAGCTCGTTGCGGCGCGCGTTCATCCGCTCGAACACCGCGCGCGCCAGCTCGCCGTTTCCGGCGATGAGCACGCGGTCGAGATCTTTGCCGCCGCGATAGCGACGCTCGACGATGAGGCGCACGATGGTGCGTCCTGCAATCGTGAACACGATCGCGCAGACCAGAAACAGCGCCAGCGTGGCGCGCGAGTACGGCACGATGTGGCTCTGCGCCGGCCGCACCCACAACAGGATTCCGGACAGGATGATCGTGGCCACCACCGAGCCGATGGCCACCGCCACCCACTCCTCCGCTTTTCCACGCGTCGTTCGAACGCGATACAAACCCTGCACGGCGAACGCGAGCGGGAAAACGATCGTGACGAGCGGCAGGAGCGTGGCATACGTCGAGAAGTCCTGCTGCCCCTTCGTGACCGGGATGACCTCGAACTGAAACCTCAGGAACCATGCGCAGAGCATGGCCAGGTTCGACGCCACGGCGTCGTTGACGAGGTAGACGGACGCGAGCGCCCTATGCTTCTTTTCGATCATTCGTAGCAGCTCTCAGCTCGCGGCTCTCAGCTCGCAGGGATTCAACGGCGTCCCCCTGAGAGCTGCGAGCCGAGAGCTGCGAGCTGATCTCCAAACTGCTCATCGAAACGGGCGCGTGAGAACTTCGCCGCGTGCGCGCGGATGGCCTCACGATCCCATTGCCGTGCTTCGACTGCGTCGAGGGCGCGGCGAAGCGAGTCTACCTCCGGGCGGTCGAAGAAAATTCCGGTTTCGCCGTCGAGGACCGAATCGCGCACGCCTCCCTCACCCAGCGCCACCACTGGTGTGCCGAGGGCCATCGCCTCGAGCGGCGTGATGCCGAAATCCTCCACACCCGGGAGGATGAGGCTCCGCGCCCGCGACAACCGCTCGATGATCACCTCTCTCGATACGGAGCCCAGCAGCTCGACGTCGCTCCCGCTTCTGGCGCGCAGCTCCTCGAAAAGCGGCCCGCCGCCGATCACGACCAGCTTCCGCTTGCTCGCCACCGCCGCCGCCACTGCGAGGTCGATCCGTTTGTACGGCACGAGCGCGGAAACGATGAGGTGGTAGTCGCCGCGGTCATTCGTCAAAGGCGCATCGAGAAACGCATCGTCGACGAAGGGATGGATGATCTCCGCGTCCCGGTCGTAATAGCGGCGGATGCGGTCGCGCACGAATGCCGAGTTGGCGATGAAGCGCGTCACCTCGCTCGACGTTTTCACGTCCCAGCGCCGCAGCCAGGGAGCCATCGACATCATGGCCGCGCGCTTCAATGGTTTCGAGCGCGGGAAGTAGTCGTCGAAGCGATCCCAGATGTAGCGCATCGGCGTGTGGCAATACGTGAGGTGCGGCTTCCCCTTCGCGTCGATTCCTTTGGCCACGCAGTGACTCGAAGAAACGATCAGGTCGTACGGCGTGAAGTCCCACTGCCGGACCGCACGCGGAAAGAGCGGCAGGAGCTGCCGGTAATCGCTCGCCCGAACCGCCAGACGCTGCACGGACGAGGTGTGGATCGTGCGCGCCTCGATCTTCGCCGAGACCGATCCGGGCAAATGAATGAGCGTGAACAAATCCGCGCCCGGCAATGCGTCGAGAATCGCCTCGAGCACCGCCTCTCCTCCCCGCATCCCGGTCAGCCAGTCGTGGACCACCGCTACTTTTTTCGGCGCCTTCGGCAGGCCCGTCATTTCTTTTTCGCTTCCGGCGTGGACGCCAGCGGATATTCATCATCCTCGGCGCACGCATCGCAGATGTGATCGTTCCGCTGATACTCCTCCGCCGTCACCGCCGCCAGGCAGCGCACGCAGAAATGCCTGCCGGTGCGCTCCGGCAGCTCGCGCGGGATGGGGTCGTCGTGCATGGCCGGCAGAGTGTAACGCTGGGCTGAGCTGTTCGGGAGGAGGTCTTAGGTCTTAGGAGGACGGAGCCGCCTTTCGTCTCTCCTAAGACCTAAGACCTAACTCCCTAAGACCTCCCACTAGGAATTCACTATTGTTACCACCGTCAGGAGACACCGCATGATCACCATTCGCCGCGCTAAAGACCGCGGGCACGCCAATCACGGCTGGCTCGACACCAACCATACGTTTTCCTTCGCCGACTACTACGACCCGAGCTTCATGGGATTTCGCGCGCTGCGCGTGATCAATGAAGATCGCGTGAAGGCGGGCGTGGGATTCGGGAAGCACGCGCATCGCGATATGGAGATCATTTCTTACGTGCTCGAGGGCACACTCGCCCACAGCGACTCCATGGGCACCGGCTCGGAAATCAAACCTGGCGAAGTGCAGCGCATGAGCGCCGGCACCGGCGTCACGCACAGCGAGATGAACCCGTCCAGCGACGAGCCCGTGCATTTTCTCCAGATCTGGATCCTCCCCGCCAAACAAGGCATTCCGCCCAGCTACGAGCAGAAGAAATTCGACGATGACGAGCGCCGCAACACACTCCGCCTCGTGGCCTCCCCCGACGGCAGCAAGGGCTCCGTCACCATCCACCAGGACGTGCGCCTCTACTCGACTCTGCTCGACGGCGCGTCCGTCACACACGACTTCCTACCCGACCGCTACGGCTGGGTCCAGGTCACAGGCGGCGAAGCCGACATCAACGGCCAAACCCTCAAAGCCGGCGACGGCGCCGCCATCTCCGACGAACCCTCGCTCACCCTCACCGGCCGCGGCGCGGAGGTACTGCTCTTCGATCTGAACTGAGGCTCGCGTAGTAAGATTCGATCGTGACTGACGAGGATCTGAAGGCCCTTTTCGAAGCCAGCGCGGCCGAAACGCGGCGGACGAACGAGGAAACGCGGCGGCTGCTCGGCGAAGCGATTGCTGAAACGCGTCAGCAGATTGTGGTCACGAACGCCGAGACGCGCCGGGTGCTCGGTGAGGCTATCGGGGAGACGCGACAACAGATCGTGGATTCGCGTCTCCATTTCGACATCACTGCCGAGGGCCTTCGACACGAGATCAGACTCGTCGCAGAAAAGGTGACTGGTGTTGATGAGAGGCTTACACGCGAGGCCGCCGACATCCGAGGCGAGATGAGACAGGGCTTTGCGGATACGCAGGCAATGATCAAATTCTCGCATGCCGAACTCGATCGGCGCGTCACCTCACTCGAAGACGGGCGTCGCGCCGTGGAAGAGACGGTCGCCGACCTGCAGGCGCGCGTCGAACGTCTCGAAGGCTCCACGCACTGAAGCTGCTTCAGGCGGATGCCGCGTACCATTCCGCAATCGCATGCTCCTTCTCTTCCGCTTCCTGTTCATCATGATCCGCGCGCGGTTTCGTGCGCCGATCGGGCCGTTGGATGAGTCGGTGGTGCGGTTCACAACGCTTCCGCACGATTGCGATCTCAACTTCCATCTCAACGCCGGCCGCACTGTCAGTTTCATGGACGCGGCTCGGATCGAGTTGATCGGGCGTATGCGTCTCATCGAGCCGATGCTGCGCCGCGGATGGCGGCCGGTGGGCGGCGGCACCGTCGTTCGCTTTCGTCGCTCGGTCCTGCCGTTCCAGCGTTTCGACATCCGTTCGCGCGTTGTCGGATGGGATGAGAAGTGGATCTACGTCGAGCACGTCGTCGAGAGGAACGGCGTGTTCTGCGCGATCGGCCACATGCGCACCGTCATCCGCGCAAAGCATGGCAACGTCCCGCCGGCCGAGGTGCTGGCGTTGATGAAACTCGACATCGCATCGCCGCCGCTGCCGGAGTTCGTCACTCGCTGGCGCGACCTCGAGGATCAGCGTTGAAACGCGCCGAGCGAGCGCAGAAGGTCGGCGAGATCCTCGACGAGCTTTATCCGCAGCCGCCGATCCCGCTCGCCCATCGCGATCCGTTCACGCTGCTCGTGGCTGTGTTGCTCTCGGCGCAGACAACGGACGCGCAGGTGAACAAAGTCACTCCGTCGCTGTTCGGGCGTGCGTCGACTCCGCAGACAATGGCGGCGCTGAGCGTCGACGAGATCCTCGAGAGCATCCGCACCTGCGGCCTCGCACCGACGAAAGCGAAGAACGTGAAGAAGCTCGCCGAGACTCTCGTGACCGAGCACGCCGGCCAGGTACCCCGCGACATGGAAGCGCTCGAACGGCTCCCCGGCGTCGGGCACAAAACAGCCAGCGTGGTGATGTCGCAAGCGTTCGGCGAGCCCGCCTTCGCCGTCGACACCCACATCCACCGCCTCGCCCACCGCTGGCGCCTCTCCAACGGAAGAAGCGTCGAACAGACCGAGCGCGATCTGAAGAAAGCCTTCCCGCGCGACGCATGGGCGCGCCGACACCTGCAGATCATCTACTTCGGCCGCGAATGGTGCCCTGCCCGCGGGCACGACCCGGCGGTGTGTCCGATCTGTTCTTGGGCCGGCAGGAAACGCGGAACGTAGGCGTCCTCGCGTAGTGCGAACAATCTCGTAGCTAGCAGTTCAAAAAGCGCGAAAAGCGGGGGCCGTGACATGCACTTTGCGTTTTTGATCTCGCTGCCAGTCCCTAAGCCAGCGCCGCAGCAATACGTCAGGCCGACGAAGACGCTGCCGATGTCGAGGTGAGAAGGGCGTGGGCGACGTTCATTCTTGGGGACCGGCTGATAGCATGTCTACATGACAGCAGTTCCTTATGGTGCGGCACTTGCCGCACTCCAAGAAACGTGCTCTCCATTGCGCGACTTCGTTTGTCCGCTTTATGCGAAGCACCGTGGCCAAGGCTATCTCCTTGGAACCGGCGTTCCTTTGCATCTCGGAGCAACATCAATCATCGTCACAGCATCCCATGTGTTAGCCGAGTTTCAGGATAGGTGCATCTACACTCTTGGTCATGAAGACGTGTTGAATTTGTCAGGCGAGCGTCGTGGATTCAACTATCTGAAGGAGTCGACGATTGACGTCGATCTAGGGCTGATTGTTTTGAGCAAGGCTGAAACTGCTGAGTTGAATCACCGTTTCAGCTTTACATACCGTACCGACTTGGACGAAGCTCAACCGACCGATGACATTGCGTTCTACGTGTTGGCTGGCTATCCCTTTACCAGGAATAAGCCGACGCCTCAATCGCGCGACGAACTGAATACCACTGCTCTCTTCTTCGTCTCGCGTAGGATGGGTTCGCTCGAAGATTCATCTGCGACGGGCAAGTCCCTGCTCGTTCACTTTTCCTTGCCGGCACCGCCGGATGGAACGAAGGACATGACAGGCACGCTCACAACTCCACCGAAACCACGCGGTATGAGTGGCGGCGGTGTTTGGTGTATTCAAGTCGATGCCAGCACGGGGAGACTAGCGATGCCACGGTTAGTTGGAATCGGAATCGAATACGATCACGGCAATAGGCAATTCGTCTGCTCGCGAATACAGTATCTGCAGCCCATGCTCGTGGGCTTGATCTCGTGATTATGGGATCGCCAGCCCATTAGCGCCTAAGCCTGAAAGTGTTGACTCTGCGGCGATTCTCGCGATGACGCTCTGGATCTCTCTCGGACTGCCGGTCAGGTTCTCCGCAACGTATCGAAGTACGTCATCGGACAGCGCGACGTGCCGCATCTCGGCCGTGCGCCGCGCGATTTCTACTCTTGCGAGGGGATCGGGGTAACCTACCTCGACGACCAACGCTCGTTCGAGAAATGGACGCGAGCGCGCAACAAGCGTCGACGGCGGCACCTCGCATGTCACGACCACCTGCACGCCATTTGCCGACGATTCCTCCAGGCCGCGGAAGATCTCTTCCAGCGTGGATTCCCGGCCTGGAGCACACGGAAGGTCATCGAGGAGCAACACCTCCAACGTCGCGATCGATCGGCGGAACGCACGCACTTCATCCGTCCGGATCGCGCCGACCAGCCGCGTAATGAATGCTTCAGCGGCCAGGTGCATGACTCGTGTGCGTGCGTGACGAGATTGAATCGCATGTGCGATTGCATGCAGGAGGTGCGACTTTCCTGACCCCGCCCGGCCGTAAATGAAGAGCGGGTTGTGTGCGGCATTGCCGGGATTCTCAGCGACAGCAAATGCTGCCGCGATTGCCTCATGCGAGCTCTCACTGACGACGAACGCGTCAAAGGTAGATGCCGGGTTTCGAGGAATCGTGTCCGTCACGGCCGTCATTCTAGGCGAGCCAAGGAAATGAAAATCCGTTCCACCAGTACAATCTCTCCGTTGCGTTCCACGGTCCTCCTGCTCCTCGTTATTCTCGCGTTCGGCGCGTCGGCGCGTGAGTTCGCCGTCCGCACCGCTCCCGACTGGGTGGAGCGCCTCGATGTCGCGACGAATCTTCCGGTGGCGAAGAGGCATGCGCGCTGGGGGATTTACGATCTCGTCGACGATCATCAGATCCGCGCGGGTGATGGAAACGAGTGGCAGTTCTACCGCACGGCGCGGATGGTTCTGTCGCCGAGCGGCGTGCAGAATGCTTCGGAGCTGTCGTTCGATTTCGATCCTTCGTTCGAGCGGCTGGTGATCCATGAGATCGCCATCGTTCGCGCCGGAAAACGCATCGATGCGCTCGAAGCCGATGAGATCCGCGTGATTCAGAAGGAAGACGATTCCGACAGCGGGATCTACGACGGCGAGCGCACTGCTCTGGTGTTCGTGAAGGATGTTCGGCCGGGCGATGTGATCGATTATTCATGGTCGCTCGACGGCGCGAATCCGCTCCTCGGCGGACGCTACACCGATTCCTACACGCTCAGCTCCGCGGTGCCGACGCATCGCAAACGCCATCGTCTCTTGTGGCCGGCCGAGCGTCCGCTGCACTACCGCGGCGCAGAGCCGGTCCGTGATGGAAACACCTACACGTGGGAAGTCACCGACGCCCCCGCGCTCGACGCGGAGGACTCTGTTCCGTCGTGGTACGAGAAGTGGAAATCGGTGCAGGTGACGACGTTCGCATCGTGGGCGGAAGTGGCCGCGTGGGCCGACGTGATGTTCCAGCTCGACGAGCGCTCGAAGGTCGAAGTGAAAGCACTCGCGGAAAGCTTCCGCACCGCGCACGCAAAGCGCGACGCGCAGATCACGGCGGCCATCCGGTTCGTGCAGGACGACATCCGTTACCTCGGCATTGAGATGGGCCGCAACTCGCACGAGCCGCATCAGCCGTGGCAAACCCTCGAAGGGCGCTGGGGCGACTGCAAGGACAAGACGCTTCTGCTGGTGGCGCTGCTGCGTGAGCTCGGCCTCGAAGCGTATCCCGCGCTCGTCAACACGCGCCTCGAGCATCGGCTGGCGGAGAAGATCCCTTCACCGTTCCTGTTCGATCACGTCATCGCGCAGGTCGTCGATGGAGGACGGACGTTCTGGGTCGACGGCACGATGTCCGATCAGGGAGGCACGCTGGCCACGATCGAGACATCGACGCAGGGTCGCGCGCTGGTCGTGCGTGCCGCCACGACGGCGCTCACGCCGATCGTCACGCAATCGACCGCCAACACGCTCGTCGAGCAACGCTACATCACCACGAGCTACAGCGAGCCGGTCGCGCTTGAGATCGAGACGACGTACAGCGGCGGCGATGCCGATGACATGCGCTCGAGTCTGGCCAGCATGTCCGCCGAGGACTTCGCGCAGAACCGCATCAACGACCTGGCCTTCGATCAGCCGAAAATCGAAACGGTGGCCGCGCCCGCAATCAGCGACGATCGCCAGCTCAATCGCATCGTCGTGAAAGAGCGATATCGCGTGCGCGGGCTTTGGGACGACGGGCAGTGGACCTGGTATCCGCGCGTCCTCGATCAATACCTCACACGGCCCGACACGATGATCCGCAAGATGCCGCTGGCGTTCGCCTGGCCGCTGCACGTGCGGCAGGTCGTCACGTTCACGTTCCCCGAGGAGTTGTCCCTCGAGCGCAGCACCTCGGTGACCGAGACGTCGACGTTCCGCTACGAGTACGGCGTCGACAACAACGGCCGCACAGTCACGATCCGCCAATCGCTGCGCTCTTTACGCGACTCGGTGGACGTGAAAGACGTGCCGGACCACCTGACGAAGCTCGGCGGAATCTGGAGCCGCATCGGCTACCAGCTCGAGCCGCCGGGCGCACAAGCGCGCGAAGAGAAACCCGTAATGGCAGCATCGGCTACGTCGCCCGAAGTGAAGTGGGGACTGGGCGTCTTCGTCGCGATCATGTTCGGCGGCCTATGCTGGATGCTGGTCACGAAGCGCCGTCCCGCGAAACTCGTCCTGGCGTTCGCGGCCGGCGAGGCACCCGCTTCCGCGCTCGTGGTGCGAAGCCCACACGACATCGACACCCACCTCGCCGCGCGCAACTGCGCGTGCGGCGCCCGCGCCTACTCGCTCCCCGACTTGCAACGCGCCCGCTATGCCGAGCGCGACCTCACCATCGTCACCCGGCAGTGTGCCGCCTGCGGCCGGGAGCAGAGCCTGTACTTCAGTTCCTGAGCTGGCTGAAATTTATTGTATGGAGTGGAAGTTGCGATCGGCACACGGTAAATTCCGGCAACTGTGGAAGGTGTCGGAGAACAACAGCAAGGAGAAACAGAGGCATGCGCAGCACTGGTAAAGTCAAGTGGTTCAACGATGCGAAGGGGTTTGGCTTCATCACCACCGAGAACGGCGAGGACGTGTTCGTACACTTCTCGGCAATCTCGGCCAGCGGTTTCCGGTCGTTGCCGGAAGGCGCTTCAGTGGAGTTCGATCTGATCCAGGGACCGAAGGGTCTCCAGGCGTCGAACGTCAACACGATCTAACCTTCACAACTCAACCACCCACGACGAAAGGACGGCGTAATCGCCGTCCTTTTTGATTTTTGACCGGAGCCATGATCCGAGCCCTTGCCCTTTCCCTGATCGTGTTGGTGGCCTCAGTCGCCGAGGCCGCGGACTTCGATGTCGTTCGCGCGCAGTTCGATGCGTACTACACCGCGTCGGGTGCCGATCCTTCCGCACCGCGGATGCGACGTGCGCTCGACGAACTCGAATCGCTCACGCGCCAGATCACCGGTCCGGATTGGCTGCGCAGCGATGGCAGTTGGACGGACATCAACTACAGCGAAACGCCTGGCGGCAGCTGGGGTCCGTGGGATCACACGCGCCGCCTGATCGTGATGGCCAAGGCGTATCGCACGCCCGGCCAAGGGCTCTACCGAAACGCCGCGCTGCGCGCGCAGATCGACGCCGCGCTCGCATACACAAAGACGTTCTACGGATTGTCCGTGATCCCCACCGGCAACTGGTGGTTCTGGACGATCGGCATTCCCATCGACCTCGGCCCGACGCTGGTGCTGATGCAGGGAGACGTGAATCCGCAAACGCACGATGATCTCGTCCGCGCCATGCAGTTGCGAATTGGCAACTCGCCGGCCGGCCGAGGAATCATCGGTCCGGTGCCGACCGGTCAGAATCTGGTCTGGTCCTCGTTCACGCATCTCTGCCTCGGCCTGCTGACAAACGACACGGCCATGCTGACCGCGGCGCGCGACGCGATGAACGCCGTCGCGAGACCGACCACCGGCGAGGGCATCAAGCGCGACCGCTCTTTCCATCAGCACGGCGCACAGCTCTACACCGGCGGCTACGGCGGCTCGTTCGCGAACGACGTGGCCCGTTACGCGCTCATTGCGCGGGGCACGTCGTACGGTTTGCCGGCCGAGTCGCTGACGTCGTTCAGCGACTACGTCGCGGATGGCGTTGCATGGACGCTCTACGGCAGTTACTTCGATGTCTCCGTGATCAGCCGCGAAGTGGCGCGCCCGACGACGAGCGGCTACAACGGCATCGCCGCGCTTCTGCAGACTTCGCAGCTCGACACGCCGCGCAACGCGGAGATTCGCGCAGCGGCGGCGAAGATGCTGGCGACTTGGAACGGCACGATGCCTTCCGAGCTGGCCGGATTGGCTGCGAAGGTGGAGGCGTCGCGCTTCCCCGCGGCGTGGCCGTCCGGTCATCGTCATTACTTTGCCTCCGACTACACGGTGCATCGCCGCGACGGCTGGTTCGCCTCGGTGAAGATGTTCTCGACGCGCACGAAGTCGGGCGAGAGCACGAACGCCGAGAACGTGCTCGGCTCGCGCCAGTCCGACGGCCGCTTCTATCTCGTGCTCCGCGGAGACGAATACTTCGGCCGCGATGTCTGGCCGGCAATGGATTGGACGCGCCTGCCGGGCATCACCGTCGAACAGAAACCCGGCGCAGCAAGCGACGCCTACGGTTACGGCAAGCGCACGTTCGCCGGCGGCACCGGCGACGGACGCAACGGCGTGTCGGCGATGGAGCTCGCGCCGCTCGCGTCGGTGCTCACGGCGCGCAAGTCGTGGTTATTCTTCGACGACGCGATCGTGTTCCTCACCAACGGCATCACCTCGCCGAGCACCAATCGCGTCGAGACCGTCGTGAATCAGTGGCCGCTGCTCGATTCGTCGTCACTGCTCACGCGCCGCGACGACTGGGCGCTGCTGGAGGGAGTCGGCTACTGGTTCCCGACGCCGGTCACTCTTCAAGTAGCGCGCGAGACGCGCAGCGGCACCTGGGCTTCCCTCGGCGGCTCGACCGATTCGACGCCGCGCACAAAGTCCTTTGTCACGCTCTGGCTCGATCACGGCATCGCACCCGTAAACGCATCGGCCGAATACGTGATCGTACCGAACAAGACCTCGACCTCGATGGCCGCATGGGCTGCATCGCGGCCCATCTCCATTCTCGCGAACAACGAGATCGTCTCCGCCGCACGTGACCTCCGCACCAACGCACTCGGCATCACGTTCTGGCGCGCCGGCGCGATCGAAGGCTTTCAATCCAACGCCCCCTCGCTCGTATTCGCAACGATGACCGACGCCAACACCATGCGCATCGACGCCGCCGATCCCAACGCGAACACCTTCGGAACGTTCCAGCTCACGATCCCCGGCGCCTGGCGCACCACCAGCGTCGCCTCCACGCGCACCGCGAGATCGATCACCCTCACCATCCCCCGCAAGAGCGGCGAAACGACGACCGTGATCCTGACGCACGTACCAGGCAAACGCCGAGCGGTACGGTGAGTCTGTCGCTGACGGCACGGCCCGCCCACGGTCAACCCGAAACCGTACGGAAAGCGTTTTCGCGACTGCGAAGCAGCATGCGCCAGAGCGATAGCGCCTGATCGGGCGGAGCTGTCCACACGTAGTCGGCGAGCCGCGTTGCCAGCAAATATGCGAGCGATGGCCAGGAACGAACGAGGTCATCCACGAAATTAGCAAGTTCGCGGGCTGATCCCGACGAATCACCGTGTCGCGCGGAAAGACCGAGTGCAATCTCAAAGAATCCCGGGCCAAGGTCCTTCAGTTTGTCTGGGTCGCGCGTGCCCGATCTGAACTCCTCGGCCACGCTAATCGCAATTCGCCGGACATCTTCGCGCAACGAAACGTCTTGCAGAGCGCCAGTCTGTCCAGCGAGCAGTGAGAGCGCAATTACAACGTCGTGATCATTAAGTCTCGAGCGTGTCGCCGATTCAGCTAGCGATCTCGCGATTTCGTGGATGCGAGGCCGCATCTCTTCCGCTACAGCGTGATGCCGGACGATTGCGCCAATGAGGAGCCAACCCGGATCAGCGGCAGCCTTGCCGGCCTGATCCAATAATGCGGCTGACGTCGCGCGCAGCTCTTCCGAGCTTGGCAGGTGCATCGGCAGGGTTCCGGCTATTGCAAGGAGCACGTCCGACACCTCACCGCCATAGATCGTTCCGTCGCGCGAGTCCATCATTCCTCGATCCACAAAAAGCCCCGCGACGGCTTTCGTATCGATGAGCCGTTTCATTGCTTCCTGAACTGCCGCTCCAACGCCGGTGGCCGTAATTACATCAGCTGGGACACCTTGGAGCAACGAGCATGCGCCAAATACCACAGTGAAGTCGTAGGACATGTTTGTTGGATAGAGAATGTCATCAAGATAGTCGGGGTCGCGTGCGAGGAACTCTCGCGGCACGGATGTGACTTGCGTGAAGAATTGATGGGCCTTCTGAACACTTACTGCGCCTATTACATCAAGCAGCCGACCCGCGTGGCTGACCGCAACCAGAAGTCGGTCATGCGGAGACATGTCCGGGCTGCTTGTGTCGAATGATAGCCATCCATGAACGACTACATAAACGCGCTCAAAGGTTTCGTAAACGCCGTCCGCGAACTCAGGCTCCAACAGCCTCTGGATGAGCGAGGCGCCGCTCTCTTGCAGGTCCGGAAATGTCGTAGAGAGCCGAAGCATCAACGCAGCCGATTGCATGACGGATAAAGGGGAGACGGCTGCTGACGCAACACGCTTCATAATTTCCACCACGTCAGCATCTTCTGCTAGTGCGTCCACAAAAGCGCTCGGCAGGTAGACAGGCAGCGTTATGACACGTCTCAATGCCTCCTCGGTGCCTACATCGGCGAGTAGCCGCCTCGCTGCCTCGTCGGCATTTCCGCGCCAGCGCAAATGATCAGCAAGCGCGCGTGTCCGCAAGTGGAATGCCGTTTCCGGTAGCGTCCCTCCTGCGTCGAGTTGCTCACGGAGTCGGCCGTAGAACGTTTGCCCACTGCCATCGCGCAAAGCGTCCGCCGCAAGCACGCGCTCACGGGCGGACTTGAGCGTCCCAATGCGTCGTCCCTCGTCACGTCGCTTCTCGAGCGGCATGTCGATAAATGCAGGGTGACTTTCCGCCCACGCGGCGCACTGCTCAGCGCCCCCCTTCGCGAATCGCACGAACAGAGGATCAGCGAGAGTGCGTTTCTCTTTCGCATACTCTGCTTCGATCGACTCGTCTTCTTTCGCGGTCCGCACTCGCACGAGGGCCCGACGCGGTTCCGGCTTACCTGCGGCCCATCTTTCTATCGCGGCCCAGAATGGCGTCGCAGGGATGTCCAGTTCATCGAGATTTATGCGATCGGTCACATTGATGTGGTGACGTTCGCCGAACGTTGCATCGGCTGCGAGCCACGCGTGCTGAAGCTCGTCGGGCAGCAGCAGAAAGACTGCCTCAATGAGCGCGTCCACTACTGCAAGGTCCGCTGCCTGTTCGGCCACGCGCTCCGCGTAGCTGGCTGCGATAGCCGCCAAGTGTTTGCCTGTCAATGCGGCAAGATTTGGCTCCGCAATGAATTGTCGATACGGGAACGCTTTCGTCAGCCAGTCTATGTAGGCCGCGGCTGTCGATTCCTTGCTCTTGTCGTCGCCCGCCGCGATGATGATGGCGCCGAGATACAGTTGCGCGAGGTCGAAGGCTAGATCATTGGTCGCTGTCGTCGCCTCTGCGTCGCGTTGTGTGCAAGCCCTTACGGCGAGATGACCCATGTACACATACGTCATGTACCACCAAGCGTGATGCCTCGCCTTCGCGTGATCCTCGCGGTGCAACTTCCAGATCTCGGGAAGGACGTTCATCGTGACGCGGCTCGCATCCAACAGCACGGCGACTTCTGGCGGAGCGCCTTCGTGGCCGTTACTGCGATGACTGTCCAGCGCATACGCGGCGTACAGTCGCGAGATCGCCTGCAGTTCTTTCGTATCTGGCGTGGTTCGCGCTCGCGCGGTGCGCAGTTGACTGACGAGGTCATCGCGAAGTAGCGGTAGGTATCGTGTGTCCGCGGTCCGGAGTTTGTGCAGCAATTCCGACCGCTGCGTCTCGCCAAGCTCGCCACGCCCGAGAAGGTCGTGAAGGATCTCGCTGATGCCAACGACGGCGAGCCCCATACGACTGCAAGCTCGGTCCTCGATCCAGAGCGCATCGGCGTCGGTGGCGCCGTCGATCAGGTCACGTAGCGACTGAAACTCTACCTGCCGTGCGTCTTCGATCTGAACTTCGCCCTCTCCGACCGCGGTATACGTGCCGCGTTCAAACCCGCGATGCAGCCGTTCCCGGAGCCGATCAATCCAGGCACGAACGTCGCTCCGACGACGCGCCCAAGCGATCGAAGCACGTGCTTCGTCGACTACACGTTGGGAGACAAAGACTTCCGCACTGGCGGCAAGCTGTGCGAGGCCTTCACCGCCTGCGAGCGCGTCGGCCGCAAGCGATGAAAGCACGATTGTCGCGGGCAGGACGTCGATTTCGTCCTTGGGTTCGCGGATACCGACACCGGCTCTTTCGTAAGCGCTCATATCAACGACCGCCTGGCGGCGCGCCACAGCGAGAATCTCCGAGAAGTCCCGAACTCTCGAAGCAACGTCAGCGTCAAGGACCAACGGCCGCAACTCGAAATCTGTGAACGGCAGTTGATGAACGAACACACCCCTATCTGCAACGCTAGACGTCAGAAACAGGTCGAGTTCGCTATCACCAGTGGTCGCACGTTCCGCCTCAGGTTCCACTGACGTCAGTGCTCGGATCTGCTGCGAATCCGCAAGTGCGACGATCCGCTCGAACATCGCGATCCGCGACGGCTGACCTTCGCCGAGACGCCGCTGCTGTTCAACCATTGCTGCCGCGAGGAAGCGGGAGACGCGAATCGGCGCGTACACTCGTTCAAGAACGTCGAGCAGTTCCAACTCTGCCGCGAGAAGGAATGCCGTGATATCCATTCGGAGCGTTCGACCGTTCAACCCCGCTAGCTCGGAGGGACGGCCACCGAATCGCACCAAGATCGGCCGATGGCCCGCTATCGCATCTTGGGTTCGACTCTCAGCGGGCCAGACATGGAAGACTTCCGCAAGGTCCCACCCGAATCTTCGCGTCACGCCATGAATCGGGATTTCAGCGGCGTAATACTGAGTGAAGATCTCCGAAAGTTGCTGTTGGTTCTCAGAGCCAAACGCCAGAAGCTCGGACAACGACATCGCTCGAACGCCACCGCGTCCCTCGATTGCAAGTTGCTGCATACGCACGATCAGCGATCCGGTCTCTCGATCTTCGCCTAGCTCGTGCGCCAGCGATAACGCCGTACCTGCGTGATCATCATCCACACCGAGCGCCATCGCAGCACGCCACAGTTCGCGCGCGAGATCAGGATCATTCACGATCGTCATCTGTGCGGCGCTGAGAAGTGTTGAAGCGTCAGCATCGGGCATCGTCAAGAGGCGCCGCGCCGTAATCGACAACGACTTGAGATCGCCCACGCGAATAAACGCAATCAGCGCTCGCATGACGTTGGCAGGCGACGGATACGAGCGAATCAGGTCGTCCGCTACGCGGAGCGCTTGAAATGGATCGATCTGAAGGAGGCACGCGACTCGCGTCTGCTGCAGCGACTCGGTGTTCGTTGATGACAACGAGCGCCATCTATCGATCCAAGCGAGGCAGTCGGCGTATCTTCCGCTCTCCCATGCCGCTTCGCAAATCAGTTCCAGTGTCGCGAGGTTCGGGAGCCCACCGAACAGGTCTTCTGCAATACGCAGCACGAAATCAGGTTCGCCATGTCGCAAGTGCAGTCGTGCGGAATCTGCGAGCGCGGGCACATCCCCATCCTTGACGAACTGCTGATATCGATCATCGGCAACCAAGCTCCAATCCTGTGCGCGTGCTGCTCTTGCCGTGTGGAGGATCATCTCGGCCTCCGCTCGTGGCGAAGGCTTCTCTATCTGCTGAAGATCCTTGGCAGCGCCGTCGAGGTCACCCTCTTCGATGAGAATCCGCACATGCCAATACCTAGGGGCATCTTCGTCATGAGTCGTCAGAAAGTGCTCGAACTTTCCAAGAAACTTTCGCGCTTCCGCAGCTTTCTCTTCGAGGAGCAGCAACCGAATCGCCGTGACCACAAGGTTCGGGTCCGTCTTTTCGAAATCGGATTCCTGAATCGACGATGCATCGTTGACAACACGGTCAACGAAGGCGGCGCGGTCGGAAAAGAACCCTCGCTCGATCACCCACGGCAGCATTGGCGCAAATAAGGTAGCTTCTGCGAGCCATTCTTCTGCGACACGCCGGGCGTCCTGGCGCGCATCAGGATCGTTGGCTAGCGCGGCGAGATACCACGTGCGCAAGCGGAGCACGTCGTGCTCATCTTCGGCATCTGCAGCGAGGTCACGAAGCGCTGTCGCCGATGAGCGCAGGTGTCGGAGGCTCTCGTCATCCTGCCGCACTGCCTGCGCAGGAATGGGAATCGGAAACGCATGCGTGGACATCGACCACTCGGAGGAAGGGAGCGCCGCGAAGTAATCGATGATCGCGCTCGATTCGCGGACGCCGAACCAGCGAGGCTTCCGCGCTCGCGCTGCGTCGATTCGGTTACGCGCCTCATTCATATCGCCGCGGGCAAGCGCCAGCCGTGCTCTAATTCGGTCGGTTTCAGCATTCGGAGTTGCTTCTGACGGCCATTTGCTGAGCGAGGCGACGGCTTCGTCGAGCCGCTCTGCGTGCAGAAGTAGCGATACGCGGAGGTTCGCAGCGCCCGTGGTGATCGGATTCGCTACAAGACTGAGCGCCGCGTCCGTACCTTCCTCGAGCATGGCGACGGTTGCCCGGACCACGCTCACGTCCGAGGTCGGATCAGCCTCCCTTGCCTTGCTCAAGTGCGCTTCCATCGCCGCCGTATCGCGATTGAGCAGATACGACCAGAGCGCCAATGAGCGATTTGCTTCCGCGTGCGT
Organism: Acidobacteriota bacterium; assembly: GCA_030775085.1. Lineage (GTDB taxonomy): Bacteria > Acidobacteriota > Thermoanaerobaculia > Gp7-AA8 > Gp7-AA8 > QHVT01. The sequence goes on from JALYJW010000046.1 coordinate 33,376, forward strand.
GCGTGCGTGCGCAAAGCGCCAGCTCGGCTGCTCGATGAGTGCGAGCAGTTCCGAGGAGGCCGCACGTCTCCGTCCTTCGGACCAGAGATCGCGAATGCGCTCATAGTCACTCCCCACACGCGTTGCGACTTCATCGGCTAGATCGTTCGCGAGTTTCCGCAGCGGGGCCTTAGCAGATGCATCGATGCGCTGTGCTTTCAGAATGCGGATCGTCCAGCTTTTCCCAGTGACCGTCGCAGAGCCATCGACGACCGCCCAGTATGCGATCTCAGCGTCAACATCCACCCAGATGATCAATACCGGCAGCGCGCATCTCCGCCAATACTCCAAGTGCCGCAGGTTGTCGCTCCGATAGACGAACGCATCGTTGGTCTCTTTTTCGATATAGCTGTCACCGGACCTGATCTGAACCTTCAGAAACCGGCCTGTGACAACCCCGGTCACCTCATCCTTGATCTCGATTTCGGCGTCGATGCCGTAGTCACTCTCCTGCGGCATGTCGCGGAAGATGTACTGGATCTTCTCAACCCTCGTTTGAACGATCCCTGTTCCGGCTCTTCCGGTATGGTGGGCTGCGATGGACATAGGTTACCCTGCACCGCGGGCGGTTCGGTCTCGACGGCTACCGCCGATTGAAGGCGCGATGACTCTCAGTCACGCTACCGGAATCGTTGGCGCGATTCAAACAGACACATGAGTCTCACGACATTCACGTGCCGTTATTCTCTCCTCGCGGCCGGAGTGAGAAATGCGACTCCACTGTGCGTAGACGCGGATGGGGCGTCAACTTCGAGGCGGAAGGATTACGGCTTTGCCGACTTCCAGGCCTTTCCAAGGCCTCGGTGTCTCGATCACCGCCTGTCCTCAGAGCCATCCCCACGCAGAGTGGCGAAACGAGCGGGTGACCCTCACGCGCGTCCGGACAGACGCGGAGCCGTGCGCTGACCCTGAGTTTGAGTGCTCCAGCCGCAATCCAAAAACTTCTTTCTCCCTCTGTATTTTTTCCGCCTCGCCAGGTGACTCACCCTCAGCAGTTCACTTTTTGAGGAGATGAAACACCTATGAAGAAAGTCATCCTGGCAGTAGCAATCACCCTCGCAACCGCATCCGTCGCCTCGGCAGCCACCAGCTCCGGCGCGCTCACCGTCACCGGCACGGTGGAGAGCTCGATCAATCTGACGATCGAATCGGCGGGCGGGACCACCAGCGGCACCGGCACGGCCGCCGCCACCTCGGCACTCGGCAACATCAGCAAGTACTCTTCGGCACCGACCGGATTCACGCTCGCACGTGGCGCTTCGGACTGGACGCTGTCGTCGACCGTCGGCGTCAAAGTCGACAAGGCGAACCTCACCAGCACCGGCTACACGCTGACATCGCAGCTCGGTTCCGCTCCCGCCAGCGGTGTGACCTGGAAGCTCAATGGCTCGACGCTGAGCAGCACCCTCGCAACGACGCTCACGTCCACCGGCACGTACGCCTCGACCGGCTCGTACTCGTGGGACATCGTCGTCGCCGACTCCGCTGCCGCGGCCGCCATCAACAACGCCATCAACTTCACCGCCACCTCGAACTGAGGAGCACGAACGTGCAATACGAACGGAATCGCAGCGTCTCTCACGCCGAGTGCGCGGCGTCCCGTCGGACCAGCATTCCTCCGGGTGAGGCCTCGCGCGCGCGTCGCCTCACCGCCTTCTCCATCTGCTTCGCCCTTCTTCTCCCCTTCCACCTTCATGCGGGAGGCCGGCGCCGCGCGGTGTCGGTCTCTCCCCCCTCCGAGCAATTGGCCATCGCATTCGTCGAAGCGCCCGCCGGCACGATGGACACGGGAGCGATCGTCGCGGCCAGCGGAATGCGGCGCGGAAAGGCCGGCAATGCGATCACGCGGAAGACCTTCGGCATTCGCATCGGGCCGCCGTCGCGGGAATCGCGAGGTAGCGCGACGCTTCGTGCGTTCCTCGAGACGGCCGACCCACGCTGCATTGTGCGCATCGATGGAGTCGTCCTCGGCATACAGCCGAGGATCGTCGAGCGATTCGCCCCGATCGGAATCGTCGCCGTGCATCGCCTCGAGATCGAAGTTCCAACCAGCGCTTCGGAAGGCGCGCTCTTCACCACCATCGGCTGGGAAGCGACCACGGACTGAATCATGCGCAAACTCACACTTCTTCTGATCCTTCTTCCCTCGCTCTTTGCGCACGCAGGCGAGGACGGCTCACTCTCGCTTAGCCCGGCCGTCGTGATGTTGCGCGGCGAGAACGGGCAGAGCACGACGCAGACGCTCCGGCTCGTCAACGGAACGTCGCGCACCTTTTCATTCGATCTCATCGCGGAAGACGTCGTTCCTCACGACGGTCAGCGGACATTCATGAGCGCCGGCATGGTGCCGGGCAGCATCGCCGCGACCGCCGTCTTCTCACAAAAGCACCTCGACGTACCGCCCGGCGAAACGGCCATCGTCACCATCACCGTGACGCTCCCGCCCGCCACACCGGTCCGCGCGGTACGCGCTCTCTTTCGCGGAACCAATCGCGTCATGAGCGGCAACGTACCGATGCTGGCCTCGCTCGGCGCTCTTCTGACTTTCACGATTTCGGGCGACGTTTCGATGACCGCCGATCCGCTGTTGCTGCAATCGCAGAGCGCCACGGCAAACTTCGGCGCCTCGCACACCTGTACGAATTCGGGACGCGAGCCTCTCGTCGCGAAAGGTGTGATGGCCATCGTCGATGCGCGCGGTTCTCTGGTCGGACGCTCCACGCTGCGCCCGCAACGTCTCCTGCCCGGCGAGTCCGCAAGACTGGGTGGCGAATATCCGGGCGAGCTTCATCCCGGAACCTATCGCGTCCTCCTGACATACGACTACGAAGGCCAGACGCTCACGCGCTCCGCCGAGGTCCAGGTGCGGTGATGTGCGCGCTTCGATCGAGACTGCTGCTCTTCCTCGCAGCGTTGACGCTCGCGGCCTCTGCTTCTGCATCGACAACCACGATCACCCTGGCGGTTCATGAATCGCGTCAGTTGCAGATCCTCGGCGTTACCGCGGCGTGGGCCATCGATACGACAATCGTCGATGCAGCGCTGACCAACAGAGGCGTATCGCTCTTCGGACGGAGCGCCGGGCGCACGCGCGTCATGATCATCGGCGTGACCGGCGAGAACACGCTCGAGATCGTCGTCGAAGGGAAAAAGAGCATGACGGCGGCGGCGAAGATCCCCTCAGGAAGCCTGACCACCGCCGAGTCCCGCTACTCGGGCGCCACACGCGAAGTTCAGAACAACGTCAGCATGACGCACGAAAAACCGGGCCGCATCACGCAGGTGAATGTGCGGAGCGTGCATCAAACGTCATCGATGAACGGCGAACGTCCCGGGACCAGTCTCCCGGTCGTTTCGTACGGCATCTTCACCGGCAAGCGCGAGCTCACTCTCTTCGATCGCGACGTGATGCACTCGCCGCTGACGCTGTCCGGCACTCCCTTGCGCGGGATTCACTATCTCGATTCACATTGGCGCCTGCACGCTGGCTACACGGCATACGCAACTTATCAGTCGTTCCTCGTCCCGGTACAACGCGAGCTCGTTGCAGGTGCAGGGTACGCATTCCGCGCCAGCGCGCGTTCGACGGTCACACCCAGTCTGTTCGCTTATCGCGGTCAGGGCACGGTGATGTCGCTGCTGTATGACTACAAGCGCGATGAAACCGCCGCGCTGCGTGCCGAGCTCGGATTCAGCAACGGCATCGGCGGCGCCGTGCAGTTCTCGCTGGACGACGCCAACGATCACGCGCGCGTCGACGTCCGCTATCGCCCTCGGGACTTCGCCGTCATCGGTGCCGGCGAGGCGCATGGCCTCCGAGCCGATGCGAACTGGAGCCACGGATACGGGCGAGGCTCGAACGCCGCGGTTTCATTCTCCGCGACCGACTTCGGCGCGCAGCAGGAGCGCGTCCTGGCCGCCTCGGCCGACGTGAATCAGCGCCTCAGCGACAACGTCTCGCTGACCGGCGGCGCATCGTGGGGCTCCTTCGATCGCGCCGGAAGCAACGCCACGCGGAGCCTGACGGTGCCCGCGGGCGTCGATCTGCATTTCAGTCGCGGCAGCATCACAGCGCTCTACCGTTATGCGCGATCGGGCGTCAATCGCGGCGGTCATGGCGGTCGTCTGGCCGCACGCACGTCGCTGGGCCGCCTCTATCTCAGTGCGTACGCCGACCGGCAACAAAACGCGCCGACGCTCGACGTCATCTTCCGCGAGCAGCCCGAGCTCGCGCTGGCACTGAGCGAGCTCGGGATCTCCGTCACCTCGCCGGCCGATCTGGCCCGCGCGCTGCGCGAGCATGCCGCGCTCATCGAGCTCGGCTTCATCGAAGGCGTCACCGTCGACTTCGCGCCGATGCGCACGCAGCTCGGCTTCGAGGCCGCATGGCTCGGCGCCACGGCCGCAAGGCATCAACTGCGCCTGCGCGCCCTGCACAACATCGTCGAAGGCGTGGCCTCTCACAACGTGACCACCATCGCCAGCATCGCCTATTCGCGCCGCATTTTCGGAGCCACGGACATCTTCGCCGGCTACACGTACTGGCAAAGCGAGCGCCGCGGGCAGAATGCGGACGTGCAACGTTACGCGGAGATCGGCGTGCGTCAGCGATTCGACGGCGTTCCCTCGCTCGGCGGCAACGGCACGATCTCCGGAACCGTCTTCGCCGACGAAGACCTCGACGGCAAGAGCGACGGCTCCGGCATCGCCGCAGAAGTCGATCTCGATGGCGCAAACCGCCAGCAGACCGGCCCGGACGGCCGCTTCGTCTTCCGCAATGTCTCGCGCGGCCCGCACCGCATCTCGGCGCGCGTCGCGCGGCCCGAGGCGTACTTCACGACGCCGTCGCGGATCGAAGCGCAAGCCGGTGAGGTCGTCGCATTCGGTGTCGCCAGCACGCCCGCGCGTGTGATCGGACGCGTCACGAACGATGCGCATCACGGCATCGGCGGCGTGCGGGTGCTCCTGGCACGCGGCACTCGTCAAGTCATGGCCACCACCGACAGCGAAGGAAGATTCACGGCAGCGACGGCGCCCGGCGAATGGGACATCTCGATCGTTCCCGACTCCGTCCCGCCCGATCATGCGCTGACTGGAATCGACGCCCGCAGCGTCATGCTCGATCGCGACACGCCGCGCACCGTCGAGTGGCAGTTGCGCGCATTGCGCAGCGTCAGCGGCAGCGGTGCGCCGGCCAACGCGGAGATCCTCATCGAGCCACTCGGCACTCGCGCGCGCGCCGGAGCCGACGGCCGCTTCTCCATCCGCTCGCTCCCCGCCGGAGAGATCACGCTCATCGCCGGGAACGTAAAACGCACCGTCGTCCTCACGTCCGAGCCTTCATCGGCATCGGTCGACTTCGCGATTGCGGAGATGACCGCAGCGCCCGCGGTTCGCACGATCGTGAGCGGCGAGACTCGCGGCACGATGGAGTACGTCGTGCAGATCGGCGCCTATCGCATTCGCGCCAATGCCGAGGAAACGCTGCAGCGCGCGCGGAAAAGCGGCGTCGACGCGAAGCTCAACGTCAGCGGCACCCTCACGATCGTGCGCGCCGGACCGTACCGAACCAGCGACGCCGCTGCTGCCGACGCCACGCGGCTGATTCGTGCGGGCCTCGAGGCCGTCGTCACCCCGAAATGATCACAACCAGCGGATCGTGAAATCGGTCAGGAACTCTTTCAACTTCCCCTTGTACGGTGGGTAGAGCATCTCGATGGCGCTGAAAGGCAACCGCTGATCGAGCACACCGCGCGGGTTGGAGAATGCTTCGAAGCCGGCAAAGCCGTGACCCTTCCCCACTCCGCTGGATCCGACGCCGCCAAACGGAAGCTCGAGCTGGTAGAAGTGAATCAGCGTGTGGTTGATGGCCGTGCCGCCCGCGCGTGTGGCACGAACGATTTGTCGCACCACCTTGCGATCACGGCTGAAGATGTAGAGCACGAGCGGATGTTCCTTGCCGCCGATGATCGCGAAGGCTTCCTCGAGCGACCGATACGTCAGCACCGGCAACACCGGCCCGAAGATCTCTTCCTGCATCACGGCTGCATCGGGCGGCACGTCGGTCAGGACCGTGGCGTCGATCTTTCGTCCGTTCGCCGAGCCGCCGAGAAACGCTTTCGCGCCTGCGCCGACCGCCTGATCGATGAGACGCTTCACGCGCGCGGCATGACGTTCGTTCACCATGACGCCGCGCGACGCCTCTCCCATCGCCTCGGTGGACGCGCGCAGCTTCTCGAGGAACTCGTCGCGCACGCTCTCATGCACCAGCGCGTAATCGGGAGCGATGCAGACCTGCCCGCTGTTGAAGAATTTTCCCCAGGCGATCTTCTTCGCCGCCTCGCCGACGTTGGCGCTGGCATCAACGATGACCGGCGACTTGCCTCCCAACTCCAGCGTCACCGACGTCAGATGCTCCGCGGCCGCCTTCATCACGATCTTCCCCACAGCCGGGCTGCCGGTGAAGAAGATGTGGTCGAACTTCCTGCGCAGCAACGCCTCGGCCACCGACGCATCGCCTTCTACGACCGCCACTTCGTTCTCTTCGAATAGCTCGCCGACGATCCGCCGCACGCACGCCGTCGACGCGGGAGTCATCTCGGACGGCTTGATGATCGCGCAGTTGCCGGCCGCGATCGCCGAAACGAGCGGGCCGAGGGTCAGATTGATCGGAAAGTTCCACGGCGCGATGATCAACACCACACCCTTCGGCTCATGGACGATCGACGACCGCGAGCCGAACAACGCCAGCCGCGTCCCCACGCGCTTCGGCTTCATCCAGGAGCGCAGATGCCGGATCGCATGCCGCGCCTCGCCGACGACTGGATAGATCTCGGACAGATCCACTTCGCCGGCGGGCTTCCGGTAGTCCTCCCACATCGCCGTACGAATCTCATCGCGCCGCGCCAGAACTAACCGCTCCAGGCGCCGCAACTTCTCGATCCGCTCCGCCGCCGTCGTCGCGCCGATGACAGCACGGTTGCGCTGCTGGGATTCGTAGATCCGCTCGATGTCATCGAGCGCAGGATGCAGAACGAGAGGTGCTGTGCTGGTCACGCTTTCATTGTACGTTCAGCGAACCGCGGCGGATTTGAACGAACTGAGTAACGCCATTCTCAGCGGTAGGTTAGCGTTAGCCGCAACGGTCTTGGGTGATGCCGCAGAACGCGTGCGTAGCACGCTGAAAGAACGTAGACCCCGGCTTCAGCGGTTCGCGTACCGCGTTCTATGAAAGCGATTGTCAAGGGCAGTTTTCCTCTTTGCTGATTGCTTTTCGGTCTTCTCCCTTGCAATCAGCCCCGACCGACCGGAACGCGGCGATCGTGAGGACACGCGGGTGGGC
>JALYJW010000047.1 GCA_030775085.1 Acidobacteriota bacterium
ACGGCCCACCGCCGACTCGGTCCCGCGTCGTACACTTCCCCTCTCCATGAACACGCTCCTCATTGCCGGCGCCGCGTTGGTGGCGATTGCGGTCGTCGCGCTCATGTTCGGGAAGCGGCATGCGCGGCGGTTTCAACGGGCGCGGCGGATTCATGTCGACAAGTTCAAGCTCAAGCGGCGGCATGCGGAGATCGAGCTGGAGGTGTTTGGGAGCCGGGAGATCGTGCAGGCGGTGCAGGCGTACGCGCGCGATCATCACGTGTCGGTCGAGCAGGCGCGGAAACAGGCCCGCACGTATCTGCAGGAGATCGTTCCGAAGTTCAACATCCTGGCGTACTACCGCATCGGGGCGCCGGTGGCGCGGGCCATCATGCACTTTCTCTATCGCGTGGTCGTGGAGCGGAGGCCGATCCGCGACTTCAACGATCGCGGCGTGAAGGGCGCGGCGGTGGTCTATGTCATCAACCATCGCTCCAATGCCGACTACGTGCTGGTCGCGCACATGCTCTTCAAATTCATCTCGCTCTCGTATGCGATCGGCGAGTGGGCGCGCGTCTGGCCGCTCAATCACGTCTTCAAATGGTTCGGCGGATATTTCGTGAGGCGGCGCTACCGCGAGCCGCTGTATCACGCCATCCTCTCGAAGTTCGTGCAGACCATCACGCGCCATGGCGTGACGCAGGGCATCTTCATCGAAGGTGGTCTCACCCGCGACGGCGCGTACCAGAAGCCGAAGCTGGGGATGCTCGATTACATCGTCTCCGCCAAGCGCGATCCGGAGTTCAGTGCGCCGCTCTTCATCATTCCCACGGCGGTGAATTACGACCGCGTGCTCGAAGATCGCAACCTCACCGAGGAACTGCTGGGGAGGGAAGAGCGCTCAACGAAAGGAGAGAAGCTCAAGACCACGTTCGACTATCTCTTCAAGAGCTTCTTCCGCGGGCTGTTTCACCGTTTCAAGCGGTACGGCTACGCCATCGTCTCGTTCGGCCATCCGATCTCGATCGACGACTTCGCGCGCGAGCATCCGGCCATCCTCTCGCCGTCGTTTGAGGATCGAAAGCCGGAGCTGCAGCGGCTGGCCGAGACCGTGATGTCGGAGATCTCGAACGCGTTGCCGGTGACACCGGTGACGATGGTGGCCTCGATCTTCACGAAGCATCCCGTGCTGAGCGACGAGGCGATGCTGCGCGAGATCGAAACGATGCGCGCCGAATGGGGCGACCGCGCCTGGCTGCTCCGCGAGAAAACGCCGAACGAGCTCTGGAAAGCGGCCAGGCAGGTGCTCGAGCTACGGCGCCTGATCGTGCGCGTCGATCAATGGCGCGACGAGCTCTTCGAAGACCGCGGCGGCATGCCCGAGATCGAAGACGCCTGGCAGTGGAATCCGCAGGAACATCTGCTTCGCGATTACTACGCGAACGCGCTCTTGACGTTCGAGGAAGTGAAGAGCCGAGGATGGCCGGAGCGAAAGCCGAGGACGCCGGCGGTTGCCGCCGTCAATGCGTCAGAGGATGCATCGCCGTCGTAGTGTCGATGAAGATCGCGGCATCGTAGTTGGCCGGAAGCACGCCCACCGTGCTCGAAAGGTCACCCGCGGCAGGGGCCAGATGAAACTGAGCGGGCGCGGTCAGCCATCCCGGCAGCACTCTGCGGAACGGGATCAACAGGTACGGTTCCCCGCGCTGGCGAATCGCAGCCTCGAAAGCGGTTGGTGGGAGCGCCGGGAGAATCTTCTTGACCGGCGTGAACTGTCGGGTGCGGGTCGGATCCGCCCATACCAGATACGAACCGGCTGCCGTCATCGTGGTGATCGTGAAGTAGTCCTCCGCCAGCGTTTCCGCCAGCACCCTTCCCATCGGCCGGTCGCTGAAGATCGGAATCGGCGCTTCCGAGATGTGCGCGCTGTGCGCCCAAAGGATCATCCGGCGCGCAACACCGCGACGATGGCGGAGTGAGAGTACGTTCTCCGCCATGGCCTGATCGCGTTCGGTCCCGAAGATCCTGCGGCTTTGCACGACGACGCGCGCCTGATGCAGCGCCTCCGCGAATGCTTTGGCGGAGGAGAGGGCCGTCAGCTCGGCCTCGCGCGACTCGAGCGTTTCGAGAATGCCGGCGGCGATGACTTTACAACTCTCGTCGATGCTCAGCGACGAAACCCGCGCGCACGCGTAGCTCTCTTCCGCCGTCACTGCTGCCGCGGGGTCGACCGTGCGGAGATACGCAACGACGGCATTCGACGCGGCGTCGGGCTGTGTCACGTCGAAGCCGACGATCTGCACCGGCGGCCGTGTGCCGCGGTGCGCGTTGTACTCGCGCATCCACTCGATGACGTCGTAGATTTCCTCGGCATCCCAGAAGAAGTAGGTGAGCGGGTACATCTCGCCGAGGAGAGCGCGCAGATCGCCGCCCTCACCCTGGATGTACGCGTTGATCCGCTCGACGATCGGAAACGGCGCTTCCCATCCCAGGACATCGAAGCCCATCTCGCGCACGAGGTAATCGATCACGCGCAGCTTGACGGTGTAGACCTCATGCGTCCCATGCGTAATGTCGCCGACGCCAACCACCTCGGACGAACCGATCATCGCGCGCAACGGAAAGAGATCGGAAGTATCCGGGGTGAGATCGACGGTGTTGAGGACACGCGCGTTGGCCACCAGCCATCCATGCGGAGTGACTTCATCCGGCCCGACTCCGGGAGACGCCGCCGCACGGCGCCGCGGTGCGGCTTCGAGGGTGAGAGTGAGGAGAAAAAGGCCGAGAACGAGGGACGCGCGGCGGGTCATGGGGCTAAGTTTATCCCGAGCGTAAGCGAGGGATCTCCTGCGGCAACGCGAGCAATGATCATCCTGCGCTACGCCACCCGAGATCCCTCGCTACGCTCGGGATAAACTTAGCGACGCGCTTCATACGTCGCACGCAATCTCGCAAACTCCCGACCCGGAGCCGCGCAAGCAACCCCATCAATGGTCACGATCGGCGCGAGAAGGGTCAGGCTGCTGGTGAGGAACGAGCCCGCGCGCAGCTCCTCGATGGTTGGTGGCCTCTCGATGACTTTCACTGCGTGCGCGATCACCCAGGCGCGGACGATTCCCGGCAGGATGGCGTCGCGTGCTGTAATCAAGCTGTCGCTGGCGACGGCAAAGACGTTGGTCGTGGTGCCTTCGAGGATGTGGCCCTGCCGGTCGACGAACAGCGCTTCCTCGGCGCCGTCCGGAATCGCGGGACGCGATGTGATGTACGACGTCAGCTTGTGCGACGGCTGGTCGCGGACGATGCTGCGGTCGAGAGTGACGACGCGCGCGCCCTCGCGGCGCCGCAACGTGATCGTAGGGATTGGTCCGGCGGTGGCGGAGAAGAGGCCATCCTCGTAGATGCAGCGCACCGCCGCCTCAGTCCCCTCTCCCCGCAACGGCGGGGAGAGGGTCAGGGTGAGGGGCGGCTCTCGCGACACATTCTCTTCGTGGGACAACACCGCACGCGCGATCGCCGCGCGAAATTTCTCCTCGTCCGGCGCGGGCAGTTGAAGCTCGCGCGCAGAACGGGCCAGTCGCGCGAAATGCTCCTCGCATTGCACGATGCGCCCGCCGATCGCCAGCATCGTCTCGAAGAGTCCCGTCATCGCTCCGCTCCGGCGAAGCGGAGGAAGGCCGCCGATTTCGCGCGTGTCTCGTCGTCTTCGGCCGCGGCGTTCGAATCCCAGACGATGCCGCCTCCGGCGTGATAGCGCACTTCGCTGTCGGTTGCCACGGCCGTGCGGATGGCCACGCTGAGCTCCGCGTGTCCGCGGAAATCGATGTAGCCGATCGAGCCGCAGTAAACGCCGCGCGCCACCGGCTCGACGTCGCGGATCATCTGCACGGCGGCGCGTTTCGGTGCGCCGGTGATGGAGGCAGCAGGGGAGAGGGCGGCCAGTACATCGCCGAGCGTGCAGTTCTCCAATCCCTCGGCACGCACGGTCGATTCGAGATGATGCACGTGCTCGAGCGATTGCACGGTGCGAAAGGCCGGCACGGACACGGCTCCCGGCGGCGCGATCTTGCCGAAGTCGTTGCGGACGACGTCGACGATCATCAGATGTTCCGACGCATCTTTTTCCGACGCGAGGAGCGCCTTCACCGAGTCTTCCCCTCGCCGGATGGTTCCCTTGATCGGCCGCGACTCGGCCACGCCCGTGTTTCGATCGAACCGCAGCAGCACCTCGGGGGACGCGCTGGCAATCGTCCAGCCGTCTCCGCGGATGAACGCGGAGGACCGCGGCGGATGCGGCGCAGTGAGCGTGCGATAGAGCTCCGCCGGATCACAAGCCTGCTGCAACGTGAAGGAGCGCGTGAGATTGACCTGGTAAACGTCGCCGTCGCGGATGGCCTGACGGATGCGCTCTACCGCGTCGGCGTAGGCATGCGGGGCGAACGAGTCGTCGATCGGTGAGGGAGAGTCGGCGGTCGGCAGTCGGCGGCCGGCAGTGGATGACGCGGCGAGTGCGCGCAGGTAGTGGTCTTCGGTCCTTTCGGGCGCAAAGAGAAAGGCCTTGCCGTGCGGATCGATGGCCACTCCGGCGCGATGCAGCGCGAAAAACGCAGCGGGCTCGGGAGGATGATTCGTCCTCGGCTCTGCTGCTTCATCGCAAGCCGTCGCTTCGTAGGAAATGAAACCGACCCAGCCGCCGAGAAACGGGCACTCCGGCTTCTGCGCGTCCGTGCTTTGCTCGCTCGTCTCGGTTTCACGCAGGAAGCTTTTCCAATCACACGCTCGATCCCACGGCAGCGCGCGGGTTTTCTCAGGCCACGGCAGAAGGATCCGCCACGTTCCGTCGTCGCTCCATCCCTCGAGCAATGCGGCGCCGGAAACGCCGGAATCCAGGACGAGGTCGAGACCTGGCGCTGCAAGAGGCACGATCGACGTCACGGCACGTATCGTACGGTCATTTAGCGCCCAATTCTCAATCCTCAATTCTCAATTCTCAATTCCGGTTATAGACTCCCTCCGAGATGCCTCACAACACTTTCGACACCCTCGATTCCTTTCCGCTCGCCAACGGCACGACCGGCCGTTTCTACTCGCTTCCGAAGCTCGAACAGGCCGGAATCGGGCCGATCTCGCGGCTTCCGGTGAGCATCCGCGTGGTGCTGGAGTCGGTGCTGCGCAACGTCGACGGAAAGAAGATCACCGAGAACGACGTGCGCACGCTGGCGAACTGGGGCAGCGCGGCGGAGCGCACCGACGAGATCCCGTTCATGGTCGCGCGCGTGCTGTTGCAGGACTTCACCGGTGTGCCGCTGCTCGTCGATCTCGCAGCCATGCGCACGGCAGCGAAACGGGGCGGCAGCGATCCGAAGATCATCGAGCCGCTGGTGCCGGTCGATCTCGTCATCGATCACTCCGTGCAGGTCGATTTTTACAATCAGCCCGATGCGCTGGCGCTGAACATGGAGATCGAGTTCAAGCGCAACCAACAGCGCTATCAGTTTCTGAAGTGGGGCATGCAGGCCTTCAATGGCTTCCAGGTCGTGCCTCCTGGAATCGGCATCGTGCATCAGGTGAATCTCGAATACCTCGCGCGCGGCGTTCTGGAGAAGGATGGCGTCTGGTATCCGGACTCGCTGGTGGGCACCGACTCGCACACCACCATGATCAACGGCCTCGGCATCGTGGCCTGGGGCGTCGGCGGAATCGAAGCCGAGGCGGGCATGCTCGGGCAGCCGGTCTACTTCCTTACGCCCGATGTGATTGGTGTTCATCTCAGCGGCCAGTTGCGCGAAGGCGTCACGGCTACGGACCTCGTGCTGACCATCACACAGCTCCTGCGTCAAGCGAAAGTGGTCGGCAAGTTCGTCGAGTACTTCGGCGAAGGCGCCGAGTCGCTGCCGGTGGCGGACCGCGCCACCATCGCCAACATGGCCCCCGAGTACGGCGCCACGATGGGCTACTTCCCGATCGACGAAGAGACGTGCCGCTACCTCGCGCTCACCGGCCGCAGCGCGGAGCACATCGACACGTTCCGCAGCTACTACCAGGCGCAGGGGATGTTCGGCATTCCGAAGAAAGGGCAGGTCCAGTACACGAAGGTGCTGGAGCTCGATCTTTCGACGGTGCGCGCCAGCGTGGCCGGACCGAAACGCCCACAGGACCGCATCGAGCTCGACGTTCTGAAGCCGACGTTCGTGAACATGCTGCAGGCCGAGGCGCCGAACGGATACGGGAAATCCTCGGCAGAAATCTCGCGCAAAGTCAAAACGATCGTCGGCGCGGAAGCGAAATCGACGCACGTCGAAGGCGGTGGCGAACAGGCCATGGAAACGTTGCCGGGCGCCACGAGCGCCGCGCGCAACACGAGCGAAGTGTCCGAGTACGAGATGATCAACAACCGTCCGTCGCCGGACCGCGTCGACGCGACGGCATTCGCGGAAGGGACGCCGACGCATGTCGCCAGTCTGCACCACGGCGACGTGCTGATCGCCGCCATCACGTCCTGCACGAACACGTCGAATCCCTCGGTGATGCTGGCCGCCGGACTGCTGGCGAAGAAAGCCGTCGAGCGCGGACTGAAAGTGCCGCAGGTCGTGAAGACCTCGCTCGCGCCCGGCTCGCGCGTCGTCACTGAGTACTACCGCAAGTCCGGACTGCAGCCCTACCTCGATCAGCTCGGATTCCACACCGTCGGTTACGGCTGCACGACCTGCATCGGCAACTCCGGCCCGCTCGATCCGCGCGTGGAAGACGCGATCACGCGTCACGATCTCATCGGTGTCTCGGTGCTCAGCGGCAATCGTAATTTCGAAGCGCGCGTGCATCAGTCGATCAAAGCGAACTTCCTGATGTCGCCGCCGCTCGTCGTCGCCTTCGCGCTGGCGGGCCGCATCGACATCGACATGTCGAAGGACGCCATCGGTCAGGGAAGCGATGGCGGCGACGTGTTCCTGCGCGATCTCTGGCCGACGCTCGAAGAAGTGCGCGAAGCCGTGCGCACGGCTCTCGAGCCGCAAGATTTCCATCGCATGTACGCCAACTTCGCCGAGCAGAATCCGCTCTGGAACGAGATCCCGACCTCGACCGGCATGGTCTACGAGTGGGATGCAGAATCGACGTACATCCACGAGCCGCCGTTCTTCCGCGACTTCGGCATGCAGCCGGGGAAAGCCGCGGACGTGCATGGCGCGCGGCCGCTGGCCATCTTCGGCGACTCCGTCACGACGGATCACATCAGCCCCGCCGGCTCGATCAAGCCAAGCTCGCCGGCCGGGAAGTATCTGCTGGAGCGCGGCGTGGCGGTGGAAGACTTCAACAGCTACGGCTCGCGCCGCGGCAACGACGAAGTCATGACCCGCGGCACGTTCGCGAACGTGCGCATCAAGAACCTGATGGTGCCGGGCGTGGAAGGCGGCGTGACGATGCATTACCCCTCGCGGGAGCGGATGGCGATCTACGACGCGGCCATGCAATACACCACGGAGCGCGTGCCGCTGGTGATCCTGGCCGGCCACGAATACGGCACCGGTAGCTCCCGCGACTGGGCCGCCAAAGGAACGAAGCTCCTCGGCGTGAAAGCCGTGGTCGCCGCCAGTTTCGAGCGCATCCATCGCTCGAACCTCGTCGGCATGGGCGTGCTCCCGTGTCAGTTCGCCGATGGAACGAACGCCCAAACGCTCGGCCTCGACGGAACAGAAACGTTCGACGTGATCGGAATCGAAGGCGTGCTCCGCCCGCGCCAGCAAGCCACGCTGCGAATCCATCGGCCGAACGGCGCGACGCAGGACGTCTCCGTGACGGTACGCATCGATACGCCCATCGAAGTCGACTACTACGAACACGGCGGGATTCTGCCTTTTGTGTTGCGGCAGTTGATGGCGGGGTGACGGCGGGAGTTGCAAAGTCTCAAAGTCGCAAAGTCTCAAAGGGCTTCGCTCCTTGCGGCCTTTCCTTTGAGACTTTGCGACTTTGAGACTTTGAGACTCTGCGATTGTTCGAGCGACTCCGACAGACCGTCACGGTCGCTTCGCTGCCAGCGATCGCGTCGACCAGGCCTCCGTCTTCTTTCCCTTCAGCATCGAAAGGATCCCGGCGAACGCGGCTGCGTTCACGAACGTGAAGAAGTACGGGACGGTGAAGATTTTCGCGCGGCCGATCTTCCGATCGCGTAGCAGCGCTCCGGCGATCGCCAGTCCGTAGAAGCCGAGCTGTCCGAAGAAGGCGATTGGGAAGACGAAGGCGCTCGAGACCAGCAAGGGGATCAGAAAGAACGGGATGAAGTGGCGCACGAGTTTGTGCGAGAGAAGCTCGACTGAATAAAAACCAGAGGTAAAGAGGCGCGAGCGGAGCTTGAGCAGGGCGCGGACGGAGTGATTGGTCACGCGCATTTTCCTGCGAAATTCGGACGCGGCCTCGACGCCGGCGTTTTCCCATGCGGTGGCATTCGGCTCGAACAACAGCCGATAGCCTTGCAGCGGGATGCGCGTGGAGATGGCGATGTCGTCGGCCTGGGCGGGATCGGTCACCGGCACGTAGAGACTGCGGCGGATCGCGTAGAGAAGACCGTCCGCGGCGAAGACGCTGCCGATGCGGCTCTCGCGGATTTTCTGCCACCGGTCCCAGCGCGCGTACAGACCTTCGCCTTCTCCGGTGGTGTCGCCGTCACGATTCACGCCGCTCTTGCGCGCGCCGCACACACCGCCGACCTCGGGGTCTTGGAACTTGCGCGTCATCGCGCGAAGCGTGTGGTGATCGAGGAGGAAATCGGCGTCGGTGAAGACGAGAATCTCGCCGGTGGCGTGCCGCACGCCTTCGTTGAGCGCCTCTATTTTTCCGGGATGTTCGAGCGCGATCAGCGTGGCCCGGCCGGAGTAGCGCCGCACGATCTCGTTCGTGGCGTCTGTCGAGCCGTTCGACACCACCAGCACTTCTACGAGTTCTTCCGGATAGTCGAGGGCGAGCGTGTTCTCGATCTTCGCGGCGATGTTCTTTTCCTCGTTGTACGCGGCGATGATGAACGTCACCGACGGAGTGACGTCGCCTTCCCGCACGGGCCGCGGCCGCACGCGGCTCAACACCCAGAGCAGCGCCGGATAGCCGAAGTAGATGTAGACGCAGACCGTGAGCGAGATCCAGAAGACCAGCGAGACCCAGAAGACGAGCGTCATCGGAAAGCCTGCAGTCGTGCGTTCAGTTGGCGCACGCATTCTGAAAGCGTGAATTCGGCAAGCACCTTCTCGCGCCCCCGCTCTCCCATCCGCCGGGCGCGATCCGGATCGGCGAGCAGCTCGCGGATCGCGTTCGCCAGGGCGCGCGCGTCGGCGGGCGGCACGAGGAGGCCGCTCACTCCATGCTCGACGAGCTCCGGAATGCCGGCGATCGAGGTGCTCACGACGGCGCGGCCCGTGGCCATGGCCTCCATCAGCGCGACCGGAATGCCTTCCATCTGCCCGTCGGGCGCCACGATGCTCGGCAGAACGAACAGCGAGGCCTCGGCCATCATGCGCGTCACTTCCTCCTGTGCCCGAGGACCGACGAGGCGGACATTGGTGAGGTTGCGTTCGCGGAGCATCGCCGCGAGCTCATCGTGCATCGGCCCGTGACCGATGATGTCGCATTGGAGGTCGATCCCTTCGTCGCGCAGGATGCGGCATGCTTCGATGAGATAGGGAAGGCCTTTGTACGGCTTGTGCGCGGCCACACAGAGGATCTTGTTGTTGGCTCGCTGTGGGGCGCCGTACAAGTGCGTGTCGATGCCCACGTGAATGACATCGATCTTGCCGCGCGCTTCCTCCGGATAGAGCCCTTCGAGAAAACGCTTGTTGAATTCGGAGATCGAGCGGACGAATCGTGTTTCGCGGAGCTTCCAGCGCAGCAGCGACCGGTTCACCTGAATGTCGTGAGCGTGTACGGTGAAACTGAACGTGACACTCGACAGCGTGGCGATGATCAAGGCCATGGTCGAAGGATGAGTCGCGTAATGCGCATGAATGTGACGAACGCCTTCCTGTTCCAGTGTGCGCGCCAGAAACACGGACTTGGGAAAGACGCTGAGGGTGCGTAAGAGCACGTCCGGAGAAGTCATGGTTCCCGCGATGAGCCGCGCCAACAGACCCAAGTAGCGAGCCGGACTCCGCAATAACGCCCGCACGTTCGCATTGAGAATCGCGGCATTGAAGAACGGCGTGTAAAGCGCCCGTTCTGTCCAGGGCCTGGCCGCGTCGTGGATCACGGGCGGCGACTCTTTGAGCATCGGCACGAGCCGCACCGGCTGCCCCTGCCGCTCCATCTCGATCATCTCCCGCAGGATGAACGTCTCCGTCACCGACGGAAATCGAGACATCAACACGGCCACGGTCATTGTCATCGGGCGGTAGCCTGCCAAAGCCGTTTGGCCACGCAAGATCGTCGCCCTGCCCCTCGGTATAGCTCGGCAGCGTTGTGCAGAAGCCACACCAATTGCCGTTCGGGCCGCCGATCACACTCGTCGTGCGAGCACTCGTCCATTACAGGCCCCAGCGATAGCGCACGCCGTCGATTACTGTGATCTCGCCCTCGACGTTGTATGTGTGTGCGCCGGCCAGTCTCGAAGTCCAGTCCGGCTGGATCGTTTCGACTTCGCGCTCCACGCACTCGCTTTCGGTGAGCGTGACGATTTCGCGAAGCTGGATGGAGTGGCCGTATCGCCGGGAACCGATCTGCGCGGCTCGCATCAGGCGTCCGTCACGCACGAAGGGGCGTCCGGCGCAACGACCCCCGACGACGCTGCTGAGAATCGGATTACGCGGATGAGGCGACCAGGGACCGAGCGGCGTGTCGGCGTGGAAGAGGGAGAGCTCGTCGAAAGTCTCGCCGTCGGGCGCCGTGGAAAGGTACATCCACCAGCGTCCGGCATGCTCGAACATCGTCGCGTCGGTGGCGTGAATGCCCTGCATCAGTACGGCCGATGTTTCCCATTGATCGGGAAACGACCGGCAGCGATACAGCTCGACGGTGGCGTTCTCGCCCGTCTCGGGGAGCATGTAGTAGTGACCGTCCCATCGGAAGACGCATGGATACGAAAGGTGATGCGGGCGCTCGAGCACGCGTCGCGGTGGCGTAGCCGTACCGTCGCGCCGAAGTTCCATCACGGCGATCGTTCCCTTGCCTTCGCGATAGACGAGCTCTTCAACGAAGAGGAACACTCTCGCGCCTTCGGTCACCACGAATGGATCCGCCCAGAGACGATCATCCGGCGGCGTAATGGGCCGAAACTCTCCACGCTCGCCGAAGCGCACACCGACAAGCCACTGTTCGTGCATGAAACGGTCGATGATCTGCTGGGAGACATAGCGGCGCACCGATCGCGTGAATGCAGCGATCGACAAAGGCATCCGCGCGGATGCAGCGATCGCCGATGGCATCCGCGCGGTGGCGATCCATGGCCCGAACCCAGACGTCCGGATCGCCGGCATGCCGGCGTCGTCGAGGTCGCTCGAAGCGGGTGATCCCTCAATCGTGCGCGCGATCATCGCGGCACTTTTCCAACCAAGCCGGGACAGTCCGCGATGCAGCGAGATCGGATCGGTGCGCGCATGCACGCGGGCGATGGCGACACCGTTTGCACGCAACTCGGTGGTGGTGGTCGGGCGTTGCGCGAGGAAGTCCGCGCGCGCGTCGTGATGGAGCGTCCAGACGTTCGCCCCGCGCTCGCGGTTGGTGAAATCAAGAACGATATCGGCGCCGGCGATCGATCCGGAAACGCGCGGGACTTCGCACGGCGCGAGCGCATCATCCGGCTTCGCGAACTTCGCGGCGTCGATCCGTTCGAGGAAGCTCGGCGTTCTGCTCGGCGCCTCGCGCACTTCGATGGCCACGATTTTGTCGCGGAGAGTCTCGATCAGCCGGCAGATCCACGCCGGCTGAATCGCAGAGTCGAAGAGCAGCGCGATGCGCACGCACGTGCCCGCTGCAGGAATGACGCCTTCCTTTCCCGCCGAACCGCAGCTCGCAAATCCGTCGGCCACGGGCAGGGAGGTTGCACAACGCTCGGGCGTAGCCGCGGCAGCAATTTGAAGTCATTGAAAACAACTCCAGGAGCTCCCCGATGATCAGAACGCGCCTTCAAACTGTCGGTGTCGTTGCCATAATGCTGCTGACTGCAGCGCCCGCCGAGGCCGCAAGACAGCGTAGCGTGAGGCATTCTTCTCCCGTCTTCAATCCGGCCTTCACGGAGGGCGGATATGCGAATCGCACCAGTGTGGCGCAGGGCGGGCAGATCACGTTTCACATTTCCACGAGCGTGAGTCCGTTCAACGTGTCGATCGTCAATCTCGCCGACCAGAGCACTGTGATCCTCGAAGTCCCCAACCGGACGTCGCTCGTACAGAACTGCTCGGGCCGGTTCACGCAGGGCTGCGGATGGCAAGCAACGCACACAATGACCATTCCGAACAGTTGGCCGAGCGGCTATTACGCGGCGCTTTTCCCGACCTCGTTTGGCGAGCGCAAGCTCATCTTTGTCGTGCGCGAGAATGATCCCGGTAGTACGTCGGGCATTCTGCTCGTCTCGCCGACGAACACGTATCAGGCGTACAACGAGTTTGGTGGCCGCAGTCTCTATCCAACCGCCGATCCCATGAGGGCCACGCGACTCTCGTTCGATCGCCCTTATGACGATGACGGCGGCGTCGGACGGTACGACATCTGGGAGCGTAAGTTTGTCGACTGGATGACCAGCGAGGGCCGCGTGTTCGAGGTGGCCACGGACAGCGATCTCGAGGATCCCACACTGCTGGGGCGTTATGACCTCGTGCTCCTCGTCGGTCACTCCGAATACTGGACGTCGGAAGCGAGGGCCAATCTCGAGACGTTCAGCGGCAATGGCGGTCACGTGGCCGTCTTCGGCGGCAATACGATGTGGTGGCAGGTGCGCTACGAGGACGGCACGCGAACGCTCGTCGGCTACAAGGCGTCCGATGATCCGATCCGCGAGACGGACGAGCAACTCGTGACGACGCATTTCTGGAGCGCGCCGGTCAACAGCCCGGAGAACGTCATCCTCGGCGCGTCGACCCGCTTCGGCGGATACTCGAATCGCGTCGCCGATCCCAACAGCTACGACATGATCCCGCTCGAGCAGCGCATCGGCTATCTCGTCACGGAGGCGAGTCATTGGATTTTTCAGGGCGCGAACGTGACGCAGGGGACTGCATTCGGCCGTGAGATCGCCGGATTGGAAGTCGACGGAGCGATCTACAACTGCGCCGCCGTCACAGGAGCACTGTCGCCCGACGGATCAGACGGCACGCCTCTCAACTATCACATCCTGGCGGTGACGCCGGCCTCCGACGGTCACGGCACGATCGGGATCTACACGAACCCGGCCGGCGGCGCGGTCTTCAATGCCGGCACGCAGAATTGGGTGGACGGTCTCGTTTCCGACTCGGTCGTTCAGAATGCGACACGCAATGTGCTCAATCGGCTCGGCTCGGGTCAGCGGCAGGTCTACGATGCAGTGACCAGCCCGATCCTGACCCAGGAGCTTTTCAATTGTCCACAAACGTCGAAGACGTTCCTCCCCGGCTGGCAGAGCGACACAGAACGCGGTCAATTGACCTCGGCATGTGCGTATGAAGGACCGGCCGGACTGCGGCTCAGCGGCTCAGCGGCCATCGCCATCTCGCGCGATTTCACGCCCTTGGGGGAAGCGCGCAACCATGTCGAAGTACGCTTCCATCTGAAGGCGGATGAGCTGGCCAAGCGCAATCAATTTCCGGCCTCGTTCATCACGCTGCAGAATCGTCTCGGATCGAAGGTGGCGCAGGTGGCGCACGCCGAGTTCGACGTCATCGACGGGAAGAAGATGGCCCGCGTGGCGCGCCGCGATCCCAGCGGCAACTTCTTCGCCAGCGACTGGATCACTCTCTCCGCGGGCTGGCATCTCATCGAGATGAGCTGGCGCTCCCCCGGAACGATCACCCTGCAAGTCGACAGCGGGAGCACTGTGTCTCTGGACAATCCCAATGCGAATCAGGTGGCCAGTGAAATGGTGATCGAATATCCGCTCGCCGAAGTTCCGGACACCGGACACGCCTGCCTCGACGCCATCACTGTGGCAACAGAGAAGATCGGGCCAGTGGCGAGTTTGCAGTAGCTGGTTTAACTATCCGATAGTTGAGGATATCTGTGAGCGGCAGGTCTCGAGGGTCTGCCGGTTCGAGTTCCGAGGCCTTGCTCGATCGGCGGTCGCTGAGTATGCTTTCCTCTCGATGAGAACGTGGTCACCGGCTTCCATCCTGGCCCCGCGGATCGTTCGATGAGCGGCGAGCCGCCGACATGGCGCGAGATCGAGAAGTGGCGGCTGAAGGACAGGGTTTCGCGCGCTCGCAATCTGGCCCGTGCGACTGCTATCGCCACTCTCTTTGGTGCGGATTCGCTTACCGGTCGCGTTGATCGCGCCCTGGCGAGACCGCGCGTTCACCTTCTCTATCTGCATCACGTGCTTGCCGACGAAGAGCAGCCGTTCCGGGACCTTCTGACGCGATTACAGCGGCAGCACACCTTCATCTCGCATTCAGAAGGGCTCGAACGGATCCGGCAGGGACAGATCGAACGTCCTTACGTCGCGTTCAGTGTCGATGACGGGTTACGCAACGGCCTTCGCGTCGCCGCCATCCTCGAAGAGTTCGGCGCCAGCGCGTGCTTCTTCGTCTGCACCTCGATGATGGACGAACGGAGGCCGGAGCGAATTCGGGACTTCTGCGCAGAGGAACTGAGCCTTCCCCCTATGGATTTTCTTACGTGGGATGACTGCGAAGAGCTCCTGCGACGCGGACACGAGATCGGCAACCACAGCAGTCATCACAAGACATTGCGCGGTCTTCCCGTGTCGCAACTGGAAGAGTATGTTGGCGGAGCGCTCATGTCATTGCGGGCTCGGCTGGGGGACATCCGCCATTTCGCGTGGCCTCGGGGACGATTCGACTACATGAGCGCTGAAGCGGCGGCAATGGTGCATCGGGCCGGCCATCAATCGTGCTCCTCCGCCGAACGCGGTGCGCACGTCGTGGCAGGCGAGGGCCCGGAGCTCTGCCTGCGTCGAGATCACGTCATTGCTGGCTGGCCGCTGGAGCATGTTCTTTGGTTCATGGCTCGCAGCAGCCGCCGGGCCAGCACTCTGGACAATGCCTGGCCCGAGGGATGGTTTACATGAGGTTGGTGGTGCTGACCGGAGCGCGTCACGGATTGGCGTCGCTGGCCGTTCCCAAACTCCTGGCAGCGGGGCACGACATCGCGCTAATCATCTGTTGTGAGGGTCGCGAAGTTCGAAATAGGAAGTGGCTGGAGAGAAGGATCCGCAAGACTTTACGGATCGGGCTCCTCGGGGCGATCAACGGCGTACGGATCCGTTCATGGTTCAGCAGCGGGCCTGCCGCACTTCTGAGCATTGAATCGCTCGAAGACGTGGCGGCGCGTCACCAGGTGCCCTTCTTCGTGGTGCCGGCAACCAATTCCCCGCGCACTGTCGAGTTGATGACGGAAGCGGCCGCCGATCTCGGGATCTCACTGGGCAACGGTTATATCGCGCGGAAAGTCTTCGACATCCCGTCCTTCGGAATGATCAATACGCATCATGAAGTGCTTCCCGAGTACCGGGGCGCGCAGAGCGTGCTGTGGCAGCTATACGACGGGTCGCGCACGACTGGCTTCAGCGTCCACCAGATCGACTCTGCGATCGACGGCGGCGCCATCTTGCATCGCGAGACGATTCCCATCGAGTTCCGTGACACTCTGCAAGAGACCGTAGTGGCCACCTGTGCGAGTCTCTATGTGCGCAGTCTCGACGGACTCACACACGTGATCGATCACTTTGGAGAGCTGTCTCGGAATGCTACACCTCAAGGTGACGGCGCCTCGTTCACGACGCCAACACTCTGGCAGTTCTTCCGCATGGTACGCAACCACCGGCGTCTTACAACTTGACCGCAAGACTCAATATCAGAATGTCCGACTGGAAATCCCGGCCAGCCCGCGTCGATTGGGCGTCCTCATTTGCGTAGTAGAGAATGCCGGTGAGCCGTTCCGTCATCTTCAATGAGCCGACCACGCTCCATTGCGGCCGATCGTCCTCGCGGCCGAAGTTGCGATCGAGTGGATTGCTCGCCGTGTACTCGCGTGCGCGGTCGCGGTATTGAACGCTGACATAGAGACGCGGGACGGGGATGTAGACGAGCTGCACGTACCAGGAATCGTCGTCGTAATTCTCTTCGCCGTTGTCGCTTTTGCGCTCGCCGGTGACGAACCCGACCTCAGGGCTGAATTTCCATCCGAAGCCGCGATAGCGGACATTCGCACCGATGGCTCTGTAGTCATTGTCACCACCCGTGGCGGCGACGTCGAAGCGCTGTCGCTCATACGTGGCCTCCACTCCAGGCTGCCAGTCGCCGAAGCGGCGCGAGTACTCGCCATTGAGCGTGGTCACGGACGCATTGGAGACGGTGTCTCCAACGTCGAACGTGGCCCGATTCTCCGCTCGATCGATAAAGACGTTGAAGTCGTGAACCTCGCCATCCAGGGCAGCACCAACGCGCACGCCGTAGCTGTCGTCGCGGTCCGCGTCCCAGTTCAAATAGTTGACATGCGCATAAACATCGAACGGGACGCTGTCCGGATGCCAGGCGCCGCGCAATTCCAGTCCAAGGGCGCGGACGTCTTGCTCGAGCGCCGCCTCCGAGGTTTGATTGAAGTTGCCGAAGTGCCAGAACTGCAGGCGCGCCTCGGAACGAAACGTCCCCGGCGCGCTGGCCCCGAGCGGCTGCCCTACGAGCGGCGTGGCAGCGATGAGCGACGCGAGCAACAGCAGCGACGCATTGAACAATTTTCTCAAGGCAGTGTTCTCCTCTGTGCGGCGGATTCAGCAAGAAGGGTTCCACGGATGGTGCGTACGATCTGTGACCACGAGAACTGGCCCTGCGCGTCCTCCGCGGCTCGTTGCCCGAGGCGGGAGGCAAGATCGCGGTCCTCGAGCAAACGGATGACCGCGTCGGCGAGGGCGTCGGGACTCTCGGGCGTGGTCAGCAAACCCGAGATCTCGTGTTGCACCACGTCCTGGATCGCGCCGATGGCACTGGCCACGATGGGAACACCGAACGTCTGCGGGATGTGCAGGGCACCGCTCTGATAAATGTCGCGATACGGGAAAACGATCACGCTGGCGAGCTCCATCCACGCCGCCACCTCGCCGGAATCGATGTACTCCGGGACCCAGGTCACGTCGCCCTGAGCGAGCTTCTGATGTGCGGCGAGATCGAAGTCATGAAACGGGAATCCAGCCAGCACGAGCCGCGCGCCGGTACGCTCATGAATGCGCGGAAAGGCGTGCAACAGCACGTCCGTGCCCTTGTAGCGCGACAGCGTTCCAAAGAAGAGCACGACGGGTTGATCGGGCGGAATGCCGAGACGTTGCCGCAGTGCGGCGCCGTCGATTCCGGGCGTGCGCAGGTCGCGAAAGATCTCCTCGTTGCCGTGAACGATCACGCCGACGCGCTCGACCGGCACGCCGAACGTGGACATGAACTCGTCACGGTTGCGCTCGTAATGCACGAACACGATGTCGAAAAGCCGATAGATGCGCCGATAGAAAAATCGCTGCAGGCTCGAGCCTTTGAAGCCCGCGGCGGAGAAAGGGCGGACGTTGTGGCAGATGTCCGCCAGGCGGCGCGTCTTTCGCCGAAGCAGCATCAGCGGGAAGAGATCAAGGGGAAAGCGGATGTCGCCAAGAAGCACGAGATCGGGTTGCAGCTCACCGATGCGGCGGATGGCGCGAAGCCATTGGCCATAATGGCGCATTGCGCGTTGGACGCGGCGGAGCTTCCGAAAGAGCACCGCCCACAACGCATTGGACTGGCGTCCGGAGGGTTTCGGATCCCACAGATCGAGGATCGGCTCGACGGCGAACGGATGGGGGAGTGCGGCCAGCTCGTAGCTCTTCTCAGTGATGAGCGTGACCTCGTCGCCCGATTCGGCGAGCGCGCGGCAGAGCTGGAAGGCGTAATGGATCATGCCGCCCTTGCCCGCCATTTCGAAGAACACGATCTTCATGCGGACAGGACCTCATCGTAGATTCGCGAAAGACGAGTCACCCAGACTTCCGTGGAGAATCGTTGCGCCGCCGCGCCGCGCGCCGCGGATCGCGTGGCATCGACGTGAGTGTTGTCCGTCACAAGTTGGCGAATGGCCGTCGCCAGAGCCTCGGGGTCACCTGCGGGAACGAGAAGACCGGTCTGTCCTTCATCGACGATCTCGGGAATCCCTCCGACGCGCGAGGCCACGATCGGCACGCCCGCGGCGAGAGACTCCAGGAGAACGGTGGGGAGGGCGTCGTCGAGACTGGGATGGGCGAAAACATCGCAGCCGGCCAGGAACGAAGCAACGTCGCGCCTGTATCCGGCCCAGTGGACTCGGGTCGCGATCCCGAGGCGTTCGGCCGTGGCCATCCACTCCTCCCGTTTCGGACCGTCGCCGACGATGAGGAAATGCGCATCCGGCACGCGCGGAATGGCTTCGAGCAGCACCTCGATGCCTTTCGCCGGACGCAGCACCGAGACCGTCACGACGACCGGAAGCTGTCCGGAGATCCCGAACTCTTCGCGAAGAAACATCCGGCACGTGTCGCGAGCGCGGTCGAACTTCGCCACGTCGATGCCGTTGTGTACGACACGCGTTTTGTCCCGCTTCAATCCTCGACGGACGTATTCGTCCCGGATTGCTGCGGAAACCGTCACCACCATCGTGGCCCACCGATTGAGCGCGAAGCGCATGATCCAATCGCGTGCGTCTGTGGCCAGGCGGTGACGCAGCGTGTTGGTTTGCTGCCGCGTTGCGGACGGAGCCACATGCAGGCTGCAGACGGACGGCACACCGGTCCGCCGGGTCACGAGCGCGGCCCAGATCGAGGCGTAGGTGAGATGTGCGTGGATCAGCGCGATTTGCCGTTCGCGCACCAGCGCGACCAGCCGCTTGAAGGCCACACGATCGCGGAGATTGCGCGCGCCCACGTGCAGGACCTCGATTCCCTGATCGCGGAGCTGTCTCTCGATCTCACTCCCTTCGATCGATTGCAACACACAGACGGTGAGCGCAAAACGGGTATGAACGAGCTGTTGCGCAAACGGCAGGATGAGCGACTCCGCGCCGCCAACGGCGAGCGAGTCGATGAGCCAGAGCAGTCGAACCTTCGGCAACAACCAGCGAAAGAGCAGAAAGCGGGCCCATTCGAAGCCTCGGCATGAAGAGCGGCCTCGGCACGAGAGCGCACGTGACCGTCCTGCCTCCCCGTCGAGCATTCCGGAGCTGCGCCGTTGTCGCCGGCGTTTGCTGACAGAAGAGCGGAATTCTTTAACGATGCCGTCAGCCGTGGTACGATGTTTCCACCCCTAAAAACGTCAGGCGCGAAAGGATTTCTGCCATGAGCTCTTACGCCCGCGGTTTCGTGATCGTTCGAATCGCCGCCGTTGCCGTTTCGCTGATCGCGCTTGGCTGCATGAGCAAAGGCTCGCGGCCGGTGGCGAAAGAGATGCCGGATACGTTGGGGGGGACGCCACCACCCACGACCGCAGTGAACTGCAGCTCGAACGGGGCCGCGCCCAATCTGAACTGTGCGGCGCTGCCGAATACCAACGCGGTGGGCCGGTGGGTCGACTCGAATGGCAACCCTTTGAGTCCTCAACCTGCCAACGGCCAGGCCACGGCCAACGCGTACCTCGACTACGACCTCTGGGCCTGGAATTCGTTCATCGCGATGAACTGGCCGGCGCTCGATCCCGCCACGAACAATAATCAGCGCGGCTTCCCGGATCTGACGAAGTCCTTCGCCGGTGCGCAACCCGCCGATACCGCGGTGTGGGAGACGTACAAAGAAAAACGCGAAGTTTTTCTCTACAACTACCAAACCAATCAACCTTCGAGCCAGGTACCGGCGCCTTGGAACAGCCCGCCGCAATACGGGCCGAGCAACGCCCCGGTTCCATGTTGCCCCGGCGCCAACTGCACGACCGTCAATACTGGACGCGAGATCGGATCGCCGTCCAAGCTGTTCCTCGATACTCTCGATGAAACCGCGGAAGTGGCGTCGGAGGCGCTGGAGACGCAGGCTGCCTTGTGTGCCGGATGGGTCGCCAATCCCGCGTCGCAATGCGCGACGAGCAACAATCCGTGTTGTACGTTGAACGGACATCCGGTCGGACCGCGAGTGTGGCGGGGCAATCCTTTCCCGACTCTGTTGGCAGCGACACCGGTCGTTTACGAAGTCAAGATCAATTACGATTCGTTCAATTACATCGTCAATACCAACCAGTACTATCTCGTCGGGAACGCGCGCGCGGCCGCCTCCGCCGGGAAAATCAGGCTGCCGGCGCGCACCAGCGCGAGCAAGATGCCGCCCGCAGCCAATTCGAGCGGCGCGGGAGGTGCCGGACCGAATGCGGGACCTGTGAACTACAGTGCGAGCACCTGCCTCGGCGACACGACGGGCACGCCCTGCCTCGCCGGTGCGGTCCATCTCAAGGCGGCCTGGCTGCAGTTGGGACCAAGTGACAATCCCGCCGATTACCACACCGCTGACGCGTTTCAGTATTACTCCAACCCGAGCATCCAGCCCGGCGGCCTCTGCAAGGCGCCCTCGCTCTTAGGCCTCGTGGGCCTCCACATCATCCAGCGCGTTCACCAGACGGGACGGGACAAAGACCTGCCCAACCAAGGCCAGGGGTCCTCCACGGGACAGCCGCAGGGCGGAACGTATGTATTCGCGAGCTGGGAGCACATCAATAACGACAGCGCCGGCTTTACGTACGCGAACTATTCCGGGTACACACCGGCCGGTACGCCGAACGCTCCTCTCCTCCCTTACCCGAATGTTGGTGCGGCCGCGGCACTGCCTCTGAACCGCGTCTACCCGATCCTGCCGTCGACCGCGCGCGCCACTGCGCTGATTCACTCGCTGCTCCCCGCCGGTTCCGTGTGGCGCAACTACGAGTTGATCGGTACGCAGTACGCCGCGACCCAGACGCCGAGTCCGATTCCGACGCAGCTGAATGTGTTGACGCCGCAACCCGCGAACATCGAAGCACCCGCCAACTCGGGGCAGCCCTATTACCTGGCCAACCTCGTCGTCGAGAGCAATGTCGGATTGCAGCAGTTCCAGGGGCTGCCCCCGACCAGCGATCCCGCGGTCATCAACGTAATCCCGCACTACACACAAAACAACGTCACGAGCCAGTTCGGCTCCGTCTTCCAACGCTCCGCCGAGAATCTCGCCTCGCGCACGATGAAGGACAGCAGTCATCAATTCGTCATGGGCGGCTGCATGGGCTGTCACGGCGTCGCGCAGCTCAGCGGATACTCGTTCAGCTTCGTCCTGCTCGACAACCAGTACGGCGCAAGCCCGGACTCCCAAAACGATTTCGCTATACCGCCGACGCCCGATCAGCCGCCAAACTAACGGCGCCCTGAGGTGAGGGACCTCGCCTCGAATTACGAGAAGACCGTTCCTTCGCCTCATCGAGCATCGTCAGGAAGCGCGTCCAGGGCAGGTGGCGCACTCCGGGATGCGGCATGCCGGCGGGCGTCGCGTTGCTGACGAGGAGCTCTCGGAACGCTGCGGCCATTCTCGGGCGAGAGGTTCCTGTGCGCGTACAGTAGATCTCGAGGTAGTCGCGCACCGCACGGGAAAGGCGGTTTTTCTCAAGAAATGTTTCTGCGAACGCGGTTTCCGCATCGCGTCGTCGATAGAAGAGCCCCGGACATGCCTGCCCGTAGGTGAGGGGGTAGTGGAAGAGGTCGATGTAGCGTGAGCCGGCGGGTGTGAAGTCTCCCAGTCGATCACTGGAAGCAGCGGCCGCGCTCAAACTGCGAGCGTAGAGCGTCGAGGTTTCTTCTTTCTTAAAAAGACAAACGCCGCTAAGTAGCGGCGTGCGTGTGACTCCGGTCATCGAAATTTGGCCGGCCCGACGGGGCTCCCCGCGACCTCCGGCGTGACAGGGCGGAGGTCCACCTCCGATCACGGTGGCGAATCCCAACGCGGCCGTGCCGCTCACGAGCGTTCAGTTCAGCGACACCATTCCGGCGGGGATCGATCTCATCATCCAGACCGGCGGCACGTGCAGCACGCTGGCAACCGGGGAGGCATGTTCACCATCAATCCCGGACGGAGTTCTTTTCCAGCACATCGGTTGTGCTTGCTGGCGGCCAGTCCTGCACGATCACCGTCCGCGTGACAGGCCGGAGGTCGTAGCGCTTTCCGGCGCGCTTCAGGACTATCAAGCGCTTCGCGCGGCCCTCAACCCGCCTTCGCCAGAAAACTATTCACCTCCACAATGCCCGAATTCGCGCCGTTTTCGCCCTGAGGGATCGCTCCCAATGAGAATTGAGCGATGACTCCGGGGCGGAAGAGGAGGCAGTGGTTCGAGCCACCGAATTGGAGTAACCGATCTGCTCGCCTTTCATGACGTGCTGGCCTTCTTCACGCGGTGCTCAGGGCGACGGACGACGGCGCGTGAATTGAGAGCGCCAAATAATGTCTCTAAAACTTCCATCGCTCGCGGGACGTCTAAGTTCCATCAGCGTGACGGGTAGATAGCCGCGCTCTGCCGTGGCGATTCGTCGCGCTCTCGGCGCATCAACGCGCCGAGAAAGAAAGGACCCTATGAGAATCGTAATGAAAAGTGCAGTTGTGTTCGTCGTCGCCTTCGTTTTGAACAGTCCGGCATCGGCGGCGATTAGTCGTTTCACGTCCTACCTCGACGGTGGCGTATCGATCACGGTCGACAACGCTTCCGGATGGTCGAACAGCGACGTGTCGAACCTCGTCCTGGCCGCCGATCGCTCCACGCGCGAGGAGTGCGTCTACTCGTGGCCGGATGTGAAAGGACTCTTCGCCACGGGCGACCAGATCTACGTCAGCCAGAACTACATCGCGTGGTTCGATTTCACGGCCGCGACCGATTACTCGCGTTCCGGCGAGCTGGCGGGCTTCTGGACGCTCGATCCGAGCACACACCTCTTCAAGCACTACCGCACGGGCCCGAACAACTGCTGGAACTGGCCCGCGAACGAGCTGATCCCCGGCTCGGCGTCGCCCAACGGACAGACCAACTGGTGGGACCTCTACGGGCCGCCGGTGGAGCACACGCTGGTCGCCGTTCCGACGGGCGGCGGATCGGCGATGTTCATGTCGTCGGTGTACGCGCAGTCGACGTCGGCCAGCGGCTTCACGCGTCAGAGCGACGTCTTCAACGGCGACAATGCGCACTATCGCGTCACGGGGAAGATGACGTCGTGGAATAGCCGTGTCGACATCAGCGACGACAACGACGGCAACGGCGTTTCGCAGTGGATCGAGAGCGACATCGAGTACATCTGCCGTCCCGACGACATCCTCTCGCTCTGGCGGTTCAAGCCGACCACGAACGTCAATCTGACCAACCTCTACGTGTATCTCTGGGCGTCGTATGCGCAGCAGGATCTGGACGGCACGTCGTGCGACGTCGCAGCCGGTGAGCAGTGGCCGTCGACCTCCCACGTGACGAAACCGCCAATGTACGCCCAGGCGAGCGGCACGCTGACGCGCAACTGGGACAACGCCAGTTACTCCTCCGGCTCGATCGCACCGATGGTGCTCGGCAGCGCCTGCGGCGACGACTACAACCACGACATCTACATGACGTCGCCGGGCGACGGCTCGTGGCTGCGGTGGGGCGCCAGCTCCACGCTCTCCTCAAGCGAGCCGCGGTTCCAACTCCTCAACCTCGGCGTGCCGGGATCCGGCAGCGGAACGTACAGCGATCCGTACCGGCCGCAAATGGGCTCGATGGTCTTCGCCCACGAGCGCAGTGACGCCACCCTCGGCGCCGGCATCCTGAAGCACGAGTCCTACTCGCTCCAGGGGAACAAGTGGTACCAGATCTACTTCGGCTTCCGGTCGAACTACTGAATGCGCGCCGGCGCAGGAGTGCTCCTGCGCCGGCGCGATTTTTCGGTTGCGGTGGGATTGGTGCGCACTTCCCAGGCGGAACGCGTCGTCCCACCGCGAGTTCGTGCCAGGTGCCTTCTTCGTCGCCGCACTCCGGACCTTCGTGAGAACATCCCGGCCCGCCAACGACGCATGCTCCGCCGATCTGATGGAGTCGCGCGGGTGATGCGCTGCCGCCCCGCCAGGCGCCCTGCGCAGAGGAACGGCGTACACCTTTGGGTGTGGGCCGTTCGCGCTTTCAGCCGCGCTCCGTGCGCGCTTGCGTCGCACTCTTCCTCGCATCCGCCGGCCGCTGTTCCGCCGCCGATCGCCGGCCGATTTTCGCCGCGTCGTCGGCGCTTTTTTCCGTGGAACACTCGCGCCGCTCCGTGAACCATCGCCCGCTTTCGCGGCGGTTTCTGCGCAGGTTTTCCCGTTCGAGAATCGCGACCTTGCGAGTCAGCTTGCGAGTTACAATTTCTAAGGGACCCTCTGAAACAACAAACGCCGCGGTCGCGGCAGTGCTTTAGATTGGCGGGGCCGACGGCGCTCGAACCCGCGACCTCCGGCGTGACAGGCCGGAGAGCTGGCGGAATCCGGCGCCTTCCACGGATTGACTCGTGGATGAGGCTCGGTACACGTTCACGGTAAGTCACTACAATGCCGTGATGGCCATGCGGAAGAAGGTCGAGAACAAGGTCGCCGAGAATCGATCGATCCGCGATCCCTACCTGCTCACGCTCACGCCCGAAGAGCGCATCCGTCTCGCGGCTGCGGACGCGCGCAACCTCCACCGGTTCGATCTCGATGTGGAGAAGTCGAAGGGACGTTGATTGTGACGGATCCGGTGATGTCGTTCGACCCGATCCGGATTCTTCAGCAACTCAGCTCCGGGGGAGTCGAGTTCGTGCTCATCGGAGGAATGGCGGGGCGCGTCCACGGATCCCCGACTGTGACCAACGATCTCGACATCTGCCAGCAGCTCCGCTCACCATCTCTGCCGCCCCTGCCGGGGCGGGCTTTCATGCTCGCTTCTGATCCGGTGGCGTCGCAAAAAGCGCTCCGCCACCGGCTACCCTCTTGCTGCCCCTTCGGGGCAACTGAGGTGAGGGAGAACGCTCAGGAAAAGACCGATTCCTCCGACGCATCGAGCATCGTCAGGAAGCGCGTCCAGGGCAGGTGCCGCACACCGGGATGCGGCGTGCCGGCGGGCGTGGCGTTGCTGACGAGGAGGTCGCGGAACGCCGCGGCCATTCTCGGGCGAGGGATTCCTGTGCGCGTACAGTAGGACTCGAGATAGTAGCGCACCGAACGGGAAAGGCGGTTTTTCTCAAGAAATGTTTTTGCGAACGCGGTTTCCGCATCGCGTTTTCGATAGAAGGGTCCTGGATAGGCCTGTCCGTAGGTGAGGGGGTAGTGGAAGAGGTCGATGTAGCGTGAGCCGGCGGGTGTGAAGTTCTCCCAGTCGATCACTGAGACGTTGTCGTTGCGGTCGTGCAAGATGTTGTGTGCCCAGAAGTCGCCGTGTACGGCCGTGGTTTCGTCGTCGTGACGGGTGGCTTCGTGGAACTCGGCCAGCCATCGTCCGGCACATTCGAAGTGCGCACCAACGCGTCGCGAGGGAAGCAGCGAGGCGTGCATCTCCAGCCATGCAGTGCGTCCCGGAAGCGCCGACACGACGAGCACCTCACCGCGATTGTCCGAATAGGTGCGCAGCAAATCAGGGATCGTCTTCTGCAACTCCGCCGGGACGATGCCGTGCGCGCTCGTCAATGCCACGGCCTCGGTCTGCAGCGAGCCGTTGCGCAGGTCGCTCTGCACTTTCGCTACAGCGAACGGCGTGTCGCTGTCATTGTCGAAGAGGAATGCCAGAAGGCGCCGCCGCCCGTCCTGATCGTCTTCGTGCCGGGCCACGACGCGCAAGCGTTCGAACGCACGTCCGAGCAGCGGCTCGCCGCGCAGGACTTCGCAGAGGAGGTTCATCAGCGCGTCCGATTCGGGAACGGTGGCCGGGCGGCGGACGATCATCGGCAGCGCAATCATGCGCAGCGCACCGAGCAATCGCTCGCGTCGCCTCATGGGCACGCTCATCATCCGGGCGCCTCTCCCAATTTTCGAGCGGAGCTGAGAAAGCGTCTCGCCTGCCCGAAGAGACCGGGATCGATCATCGACAACACGGCCACGTAAATGGGTGCCCCGAGGATCACGCCGGCGCCGAGCTGTGCGACTACGTGCAGCGCGCCCGACCAGCGCAGCCAGAGGATGAGTGTTGCGGACATGGCCATCCCGGCGACGACACTTGGCAGGAACGACGAAACGACGTCGCGCCCGCGGACGCCGATGATGCGCGTGGCGATGAGGAGAGTGATCGCCGTCGTGAAGGCAGTGGCGATGGCCAGTGCCACCGCCACCGCGAACGCAGAGAAGCGCACGCCGATCAGCAGGGCCGGCACGATGAACGCGGCCTTGAGCAGCGAGATGCGCGCGAGCAGCGGCGCACGCCCCGTGGCTTTCAGTACATCGCCGGCCTGCGTGCTGAGGCAGCGCAGCGCGGCGTAGATGGACAGCGCGGCGAGAATCGGTGCCGCGCCGATCCACGCGTCGCCGAAGAAGACGAGTACGATCGGCCTGGCCAGCACGCTGAGGCCGAGGGCCACCGGGATCGTGAGCGCGGAGACGTATCGCGTCGCGGCCAGATACGGCGCGCCGAGATCTTCGCCGGCCGCGTGCAATTTCGAGAACGCGGGGAAGAGCACCGCGCTCACCACCCACAACAGCACGATCACCGAGGTCTCCGGGATCCTGGCGGCCATCTGATAGAGACCAAGCGCGGTCACGCCGAGGAAGCGGCCCACGATGGCCAGATCGGACGAGTAAAGCACGGCCGCGAGGATATTGACGATCATCATGCCGCGGCCGTAACGCAGCATCGGCTTCACGAGATCGGTCGGGAAGCTGCGCAGCGACGGACGCCAGGGCACGATGATCCAGAGCAGCAGCGTCCGCACGGTGACCCCGGCCAGGCGTCCCCACACGAGACTCCAGGCGCCGAAGCCGATCCACGCCAACGCCAGCGCGACGGAGGTGCTGACGATGGCCAGCCCCAGATCGGGCAGCATGCGTGCGCGAAAGCGAAGGTCTTTCTGCGCCAGAGCGTCGTGCGTGTTGCCGAGGTATTTGAGAATGAACGTCCATCCGAGCGCCTGCACGATCGGCACACCGCTCGGCGTCTTGAAGAATGCTGCGATTGCGGGTGCGAGGGCGATCGTGGCCACGCACCAGAACACGCCCGCGACGGCATTGACGACGAACGTGACCTGGGCCGCGTCGTCGCGCCGGTCGGGCCAATAAACGAGAGCCATGCCCGAGCCCAGATCACCGATCGTTTCGACGTAAATGATGTAGACCAGAGCGAAGGCGAACAGTCCGAACTCGCGTGGCGCCAACAGGTGCGCGAGCACAGAGAGACCGATGAGCGTGATGGCCTTGGCTCCGGCCGTGGACGCGAACGCCCAGAGCGCTGCGCGGGCCGTGGTTTGGCCAGTGGTCCGGGCGATGTTCAACTCAGTCCTCGGGTGATCTCACCGATCAGCATCCGGCGGGCAGCGCCGGATGGCGTGACTCCGTCTCCGCTGCGCGCGAGCCACTGCAGCGCCTTCGTCATCCGGAGCAACGTCAGCGAGAGACGATCGATCGGCGCGTCTGAGTATCCAGCGAGAAATGCCGCGGCGGCGTCGCCACGGTGAGCGCCGCGATGAGGAAACATGCTCTCCAATCGCAGCAGGAAGGAGGCCACGTCTCCGAGCGGAAGTCCCTCCCGGAAATCGTCGGCATTCACGGCCGTGACCCGCCGCTCGGAAATGAAAACGTTCGCCGGCGAGAAATCGCCGTGATGCCCGACCACCGGCAGCGGCCGATCGGCCACCTGCGACTCGAGTGTGCGAAGCCGCTCGGTGACGGCGTCATGATGGCGGCGAAGGCCGGGATCGGCTGCCGCGGCCAGGTCGAGATCGCGCAACGCGAGAAGGACGGTGGCGGTCAGGACATATCGGCCATCCTCGTCCCCGCGCGTCTGCTCCTGCATCATCCGCAGCCATGTTCCCGCGTGGCGCAGAGGCGTGGTGACGGACGCCGTACCGTTGCGCCTGAGCATGTTCTCCAGCGTTTCACCAGGGGCGCGACCGGTGACGACGGCGGCAGCCGGCTCGTCGATCATGAGCGCGCTCGGCACCGTGTAAATGATTGGCGTGTTGTCGGCAGACGTCGTGGCCGTCATGCTGCGACCGAGTGTTCGCAGGACGTCATACTCGTAGCGTGCGCGGTCGAGATCGCCGTGCAGTTTCACGATGACGTCCCGATTGGCGATGCCGTCGGTGACCGCGACGCCGACGACGATCGAGTCTTTGCGCTCGACGATGTGTCGTACGCCGATCGCGCAGACTTCGAGCTGGTCCCAGTCGAGCAGGGCCACGCGCTTCGCGGTGGCGGTGCGCGGCTGCTGGTGTTGATCGAGCAGCTGGATGAACGATGCGGCCGTCACCCTGACGTCGAACTCGCGCCGCACTTTCTTCTGTCCAGCCGATCCCATTCGCTCGCGCAGAGCCGGATCCTCGGCCAGCCGCCGCAGCGCTGCCGCCACGCGGTCCGGGTGTGTGGCGTCGACGAGAAGTCCGCTCACGTTGTGCTCGACGAGCTCGGGGA
The DNA here is from genome assembly GCA_030775085.1 of Acidobacteriota bacterium. Classification (GTDB taxonomy): domain Bacteria; phylum Acidobacteriota; class Thermoanaerobaculia; order Gp7-AA8; family Gp7-AA8; genus QHVT01. The sequence goes on from JALYJW010000047.1 coordinate 28,661, forward strand.
TTCCGGAGAGCGATGAGGCCACGATCGGACGGCCCGCGGCCATCGCTTCCATCAGCGACGTCGGGATGCCGTCCATCTGACCGTCGAGGGCGATGACGCTGGGCAGCACGAAGACATCGCATTCCCCCATCAGTTTGGCCACCTCGTGCTGCGGCAGCGCGCCGAGGAGATGAACGCGCTCCGAGAGTCCGTGGTGTGTGATCCACTCCGCGGTGGTGTCGTACAGCGAGCCCCGGCCGACGATCGTGCAATCGACATCGACGCCGTCGCGGATCATTTGCGCGCAGGCATCGATGAGATAGGGGAATCCTTTGTTCGGAACGAGCGTGGCGACGGAAAGCAACTGCAGGCGCGCTTTCTGAGACGCTTCCGCGCTCGCGCGCTCGTAGACGTCCGGATTCAGGCCCATGTGGACGACTTCGATCTTGTCTCTGGCGAGCGCCGGAAAGAGGCCGGTGAGGAAGGCTTTGTTGAAGGTCGAAGCCGTGCGGACGAACCTGGCCCTGGCGAGCTTGTCCGCGAGCAGCAGCCGGTGGACGAACACGTCCGGTCCATGCACGGTGAAACTGAACGTCACGTCGCTCAGCGAGGCGATGATGTACGCCATCGTGGTGGCGTGGGTGGCGAAGTGCGCGTGGATGTGGCTGAGGCCGAGGCGCGGAAGGACGGCGGCGAGATAGACCGACTTCGGGAACAAGGCCAGCGTGCGGATCAGCGTGCCCGGACGAACGAGCGTGCCGAGGATGAGGCGCAGCAGCAACCGGATGTACTGGAGAGGATGGCGGAGCAAGCGCGCAACGTTGGCGCGCGCGATGGCGGCGGAGAAGAGCGGGAAGTACAACGCGCGCCGCAGCCACGGCTCCGCTTCCTCGTGAATGACCTTGCCGTCCTCGAGCAGCAATGGGATCAGCACGACCGGCTGACCTTGCCGCTCGAGCTCGTTGATCTCGCGAAGGAGATAGGTTTCTTCAAGGCGCGGGAAGCGCGAGACGAGAATGCCGATCGCGGTACGCACGCTCGGTCGTGGCCGTGTTTTTTCCGGCGAGGATGTCGTGTCGAGCGCCGCCGCCTCGAGAGCGCTCATGCCGTGGCCTCACGTGTCAGTCGCGTCACAGCAACGGTCAAGCCGAGATAGAGGCCGATGTAGCGAAGGTGCGTCTCATGGAGAAAGAGGCTGGCTCCGAGATAGCCGGCCAGCGCGATGGCCAGTCCCGTCGCCAGCGCCGCGTGCGGTGCATCGTTGCGCGCGAGCAGCTCGCGCCGCGCGCGCCACAACGCGACGAACGCGGCGATGAGGATGCTGCCGAACGCGGTAAGGCCGAGGAGTCCGCTCTCGGAGGCAATCTCCACCCACAGCCCGTGCGGAAACTTGCGCGTGCCCGGCGGGTGATAGTCGTACGCGGCAGAGCCGGCGCGATCGGCGTACTGGTTGAAGTGTGCCTCGAAGTTGGCGGGGCCGACGCCGCCGATGGGATGGTCGGCGAACATGCCCATGCCGGCGCGCACGAGCAGCTTTCGCTCTTCGACGGAGCTGTCGAGCTCGAGCGCCTCCTCCTGTCCCGGCAGGAGTGTCTGCAGCGTGAATACGCGCCTGGTGATGTCGCTCGGGAGAACCGCGAGCAGCAGCGCGGCCGTGATCGCGGCGAATGCCGCGTATCGCGGACGGAGCGGCCACGCGAAAAGGAGCAGGATGGCCATGCCGGCGACGGTCAGCATGGCGCCGCGCGAATAGGTCAGGAGCGTCCCCGCGGTGACGGCGCACGCGGCCAGGATGTACGCGATGCACCATCGAGGCCGGCGCTCGGCGATGGCGAAAGCGATGGCCAGCGGGACGCCGACCAGCAGAATGCGTGCGTAGAAATTCGGATCGGCGACCGGCGGACCCGACGCGCGCGGAAGCGAAACGTCCGAGTAGATATTGCCGCTCTGCAGGTGGATGAGCCCACCGAGGACGTTGGTGAGTTTTCCGGTCAGCACCTGGATGACGGAGAGGACCGAGAAGCAGGTCGCAGCGATGACGAGCGCCGCGATGCCGCGACGCAATGCGCTCCACGATGCGGCCAGACTTCCGGCGAGGATGCAAATGAGTAAAGCCTTCACCGACTCGCCCAGGCGCGCATCGGCAAGCTCGAGCTCCACCGCCCAGATGGTTCCCGCGAGCAGCACCACGCAATAGATGCCGAGGAGAATCACCACCGGATGCAGCGCCGCCTCGGACGGACGGAAGCGATCTCGATACCACCACACGGCGAAGGCGAGCAGCGCGATGAGCGGCTGCAGCAGCGATGGCATCGCGTAGTGCGTCATCACCGCGTTCGAGAGGTCGGTGTAGATGACGACCACGAGCAGCGGAAGTCCAAGCGCGAACGGGAGGGCGGCCACCGCGGTTCCGACGCCCGGGCCGAGGATTGGCGACGGATCCGCAGCGTTGCCAGTCCGGCGCGTCACCCGCGCGAAGATGCAGGCCACGGCCGCGATTGCGGCGAAGAGCGTCAGGCTCGTGGCATCGACGACGGCGTGAAAGAAGACGCCGATGACGATGAGGGAGTAGGCCGTCGAGGCGAGACCGATCTCGTCCCCGCCGATCCACGTGATGGCGAGGACGCCCGCCAGAAATGCGCCGAGGATGATGAGCGGCGAGGCCGGGAAAAGATAGGCCAGCCCACTTGCGAGGATCACGAGATCCGCGGCAAGGGCGTGGAGGAGAAGACGTCGCCTGGTTTCCGGAGTCATCAGAGTCGCACGACGCCAGCCGGGCCGGCCGCGTTGTTGCCCAAGGTCTTCAGAACTGCCGAGCTCTTTTTCAAATGCGCTGACACTTACTGCGCTGCTGCACTGCGAAGCACGCGACGGTCGATCAGGTATGCGACAGCCACACCCAGCAGGATGCCGAGAACGAGCCCGGCCATGACGGCGCGTTCGACGCGCGGCAGGAAGGGAGCCTCGGGGACGACGCCCGCGGAGATCGTGGCGATGGTGTAGACGCGGTACATGGCGCGCGTCTGTTCGTCGAGCAGAGCGGGGATTCGGTTGGCAATCGCTGCCACCTGTTTTGGGTCAGGCCCTTCGACGGAGATGCGGATCAAATTCGTGCTCGGAAGGACCGTGGCATCGATGGCGTATTCGCCGCGAAGCGCACGGAGAGTGCGGTGCGTACTGTCGCTCGAAGCGAGCGCGGCGACGGTGGCCACGACCACGCGTCTCTCCAGCGCGTCGATGCCGTGCAGCACTTCCGAGTCCGAGAGTTGATTCACGATGGGCGACACCGACGCGATGGCCTCGGACTGATAGCGCTTCGGCTGCGTGGTCGCGAAGAGCCACGCGAAAAGCGCAATACCCACGGTAGTCAGAGCGACGAGGATCCAGTGTCGCGCGACTGATCGAACGACCTCGTCCGCTGCTCCGCGCACCACGGGCTCGGGCTGAAGGTCCCCAACCGCCGCCCGCGTCTTTCCCACTTCATGGTGCGCCGTCATTACACCGAATCGCGTCCCGTGAAAACGACCCCCACCGTCCGGAGCAGGATCTGAAAGTCGAGGCCAAGACTCCACTGGTTCACATATTGACGATCGAGCCGCATGCGTTGCTCGTCAGTGCACGTGCTGCGCCCGCTGACCTGCCAGAGGCCGGTGATGCCCGGCGGGATGGAGAAGCGGGACAACGGACTCCGGCGCGGAAGCCTGTCGAGATCCGAGAGCAGCAGAGGCCGCGGGCCGACGATGCTCATCGAGCCCTCGAGCACGTTGAAGAGCTGCGGGAGCTCATCCAGACTGAACTTGCGTAGGAACCCGCCGATGGGCGTGATCCGCGGATCATTTTTCAGTTTGAGGAAGGATTTGCCGGCCTTTTCGGACAGCTCCTTTTCCTTCAGATGCGCGCCGTTGACCATCGTGCGGAACTTGTACATGTCGAACTGATTGCATCGGAATCCGATGCGGCGCTGGCGAAAGATGATCGGACCGGGGCTGGTGAACTTGACCAGGGCCATGATCAGGAGCAGGAGCGGGGAGATGACGGTGATGACGGCGGTGGCGAAGAGGATGTCGAAGGCTCGCTTCACGCGCGCTGCGAGGGGATATCGCGTGCGGAGATCGAAGTAGAAGGCGCCTGGGCCGGTCTGATCGGCGAACAGGATGGCGCGCGCGCGGCCTGCACCCGCGATCACGCGGCGCCGTTGCGAGCCAGCGACTGAGCCGTTGCTGGGACTGCGGTCATAGTCGAAGACATAGCTGGACATGGATGGGCTCCGGGGCATTAGGAGTATTCAGAAGCTGCTCTCTTGCGCCGCATTGCTGCGTGCACTGGCTCTCTCTGCAAACAGATCGCCACATTTGATGGAATAACTATCTGAGAGCGCCAGCAACAGCGCGCGCGGTCGATCGCCGTTACGTCGCGCTTGATGTTGTGGGTGTGTGTGCCGGACGAGGCCGGAGAGCCGGTTCTGCGGAATCGTTCGGCCTCGCCGGATCGGTGCGCGCGCATGCGCGCACCGATCGTGACGCCGAGGAGCAGCGGGAACGCGCACGCACGCGCCCGCTGCAGGAAGGACCTTACTTTCCAGCCGAACGAGTACGTGACGACTGTACGGGCGTCTGCACTGTGATCGCAGCGCTCTTCGCAGAGGCGTTGCCGGCGGCATCGATGGCGGACACCTGATAACGGTACGTGCTTCCGGCCGTGACATTCCCGTCCGTCCAGTCCCAGTCCGTCACCTTTGCTACGCGCACGCCGTCGCGGAAGATTTCGTACGCGGTTACCGCCACGTTGTCGGTGGACGCACGCCACGTCAGACTCACGGTCGAAGTGACCTTACCGGCGAGGCGTTCCGGAACCGTAGGCGCCTGGGTGTCCGGAATGACCTCCTGGGCGTTGGAGAACAGGCTGTACTCGTGAGCGCCGATGTCGATGCCGATCGAGCGCGGGTTGCCGAAGTAGTCGTTGGATACGATGCTGGTCACATCGAGGCCAGCTTCGATGGGGCGCGAGCCGGCGACGATCTTGTAGTCGACGGCGCGCAGGCCACCCGCGTTCACGAAGCCGGGGTCGCCGATCACGTCGCCGGTCCCTGCCGCCCCGCCGGCGCTGCCGCCGAACCAGTTGTTGCTGCGGTAGATCACGCCCGCACCCGCCACGTCCGCGACCGCGCGTCCGCCGACCTGGTGGAAGATATTGTTCTGCACGAGGCTGCCCACGTGCGTATCGGACTGGATCCAGATCGCCGCGAACGTCGACTGATAGAACGTGTTGTTCGAGACCGTGGTGTTCTTCAGTCCGCCGCCGAGGTCATAGGCGCCGTAGTAAAAGCCCCACTTGGTGTTGAGGACGATGTTGTTTTTGATGACGTTGCCCGTGGACGGCGAGGTCAGGCTGTAGTTCTCGTTGGCGATGCCGATGCCCGACGCGGGCTCGCCGTCGCGGTAGTAGCTCGTGTCGCCCGTGCTGTAGACGAAGTTGCGGTCGATGGTCGTGTAGCGGGCGTTGTCGAGGTAGATGCCGACGCTGAAGTTGTCGTACACCTCGTTGCCGCGGGCCACGCCGTTGTCGGCGACGACGAAGTCGATGCCTTCGCCGTAGTTGCGATAGACGCGGTTGTTCGTGATCGTGGCGCCGTTGGTCTTGTTCACCGCCAGCGCCTGCCCCCAGCCGCTGCTCATGTTGCGCAGCCGGTTCTCCAGCACGTTGTTGTAGACGTCGTTGCCGTCGATGGTGATGTCGGACGAGCTCGAACCGAAGTAGATGCCGTTGCGATAGGAGCCGTGGATCTTGTTGTTGAGCACGCGCACGGACTTCGCCGGATATCCGCAGATGCCGAGGCGCGTCGCGTTCCGCACTTCGAAGCCGGTGAAATCGACGAACTCGGCGCTATTGAATTGCACGAGGTTCGTGTCGGGCGCGGAGCCGGTACCGTCGATCGCAGCCACTTCGCCGCTGTAGGGGCGGAACGTGATGCGCGCGGAAGCGGTGCCTTTGGAAGAGATCTTGACGACCTCGTTGTAGACCCCGCCACGCACTTCGACGACATCGCCCGCCGCGACGCGAGACGCTGCCTTGGTGATGGTCTTGAAGGGGGATGCGAGCGAGCCTGCGTTGGCGTCATTTCCGCTCGCGGCCACGTACCAGGTGGCGGCGTTGGCGGTTCCTGCAATCAGGAAGAAGGCGACAGCGGCTACGGCGGGCTTCGTGAATCGCATCAGGGTCCTCCGGTGCGATCACGCTGCACCGGACGCCCTGACGGATCAGGGTACTATCAAAGGCTGCATCCTCGGCTTAACCCGAGGCTGTTTGCTGCCTTCGATCACGTTCGGGAATCCAGCCGTCTGAGTCGCTGCTCAGACCTGTTGATTTTGCGCCCCTCCGTTGCCGAAGGTTTGCCTTTGTCGTGTGATCGCTAAATTGTTATTCTGCGGAACAACGAAGACGGCGCTGAATTTCCGAATGCGCTGTAAATCATTGATACGCAAAGCAGACTCAACAACTCACTGCTGCTGCTCTGAAGTGCGAATAATACTCCTGTTGCGCCGGCGGCGTGTGATCAATGTCACTCGGAGCTATTTTATTAGCAACTGCAGGGAACCGTCGTTGGTCACGTTGTCGACGGTCGTCGCGTAGACGATGGCGCTGCCGGCAGCGATGCGGACCTCGATCGAGTCGTCGTTCTGGAGGGCAATGCCGGCGAAGTCGTTGCCGGGTTGCTGGAGGAAGGCGTGCTCCTCGAACGCGACGATGCGCGCGTTGCGGGTCGTTCCGTTGGCGCTGCGGACGATGATCTCGAGCGTCGCTCCCGATTCGATGGCGCGCACGCCGACGTTGAAGCGGTAGCGGACGAGATCGCGCGGCGCGATCAGGACGGCGCGTTCGCTGCTGATGAGGACGGAGTCGATGGCCACCGCGGGCACGCTGACGCCGGTGGTTCCGGTGGGCTGGTCATCGTAGGCGCGGGCGACGATCGCCGGGAGCGAGCCGCCGTCGACCAGCACATCGAGCGATCCCAGACCGCTGCCTCCCATCTCGGCCACGACGTCGGCGAACGAGAGCGTCGCGAATGCGGCCAGCTCGTAGCGCTTCACCAGCCCGGCCGGCCGATAGATCAGCCATCCGCTGCTCGCCACGTCGCTCCTGTTCGCAAGTTGCAGCTCGGTCTTGAAGCTCGCATTCGACTGCCCGCTGGTCGAGCCCACCACCGGCACGATCGCATCAGCCGGTTTCTGCGAGACCTGGGCGAGGGCGATGGGGGCGAGGAGTGCGAGGAGCAGGAGATGTTTCATGTGGCGATAATCGCACACGGTCCCTCTCTGCGCCGCAGCGCTTTGGAGTGCGGTCAGCTTGCTGCCGCTTTCTGTAGCGTGCAACGGAGCGGCACCTGCCGCGTTACCCAAAGCGGCGGCAAGCCGACCGCACTCCAAAGCGCTGCGGCGCGGAGAATCAGAGTGCTACTCTCCCGCGATTACGACTCGATTTACACCGAGCGTTACATGCTCATGCCGAAGAACAACGAGGACGGCTATCGCAAGAGCTCGCCGCGCTTCGACGCCGCGAAGTTGCACGGCAATCTGCTGCTGGTCCATGGCACGACCGACGACAACGTCCACGTACAGAACACGATTCAGGTCGCGCATGAGCTGCAGCAGTTGGGGAAGCCGTTCGAAATGATGCTGCTTCCCCGCACCAAACACTCGGTCACACAGAAGAACACGCTGGCGTTCATGCAGAAAACGATGCTGGAGTTCGTGAGGCGGCAATTGCTGGCAGCCCCTTCGCAAACTCCGTAACCATGAGCAAACTACAACCGAATCAGAACCACTACAAGATTGGCGGACGGGCGCAGTCGGACGGATCGGATCGCGGTGAACCTGTGCAGGATGACAAGCAACAGTTCGCGCAGATCGAGAAGAACACGAAGCATCCGGCTGTGCTGCGATCGAAGAAAAAATAGATGACGTCACTGCAGGAAATCGAGACCCGGCGCGCGCCGGGATTGTCGCGGCGCGCGCTGGACATGCCGGCCTCACCCATTCGGAAACTGGCGCCTCTGGCCGAGGCGGCCAAAGCGCGCGGCACGAAAGTGCTGCACCTCAACATCGGGCAGCCGGACATCGAAACGCCGGCCTGCATGCGCGATCGATTGAAGCAGCTCGATACGCGCGTGCTGGAGTATTCGCCGTCCACCGGAACGCCTGAGTTCATTCGCTCGCTCGCGCACTACTATGAGCGTCGCGTCGGCGTGCAGCTTTCCGCGAATCAGATCCTGGCGACCACCGGCGGCAGCGAGGCCATCCTCTTCGCGTTTCTGGCCTGTGCGAACGAAGGCGACGACGTCATGGTCGTCGAGCCGTTCTACGCGAACTACAAAGCCTTCGCCACGATGGCCGGATTGAACCTCGTGCCGGTCACGAGCCGCGGACGCGACGGCTTTCACGTCCCGCCGAAGCATGTGTTCGAGCGCGCACTCACGCCGCGCACGCGCATCCTCATCCTCTGCAATCCGAGCAACCCCACCGGCACCGTCTACACGCGCGACGAGCTGGAAATGATCGCGGAGCTCTGCCGCGAGCACGGGCTGTTCCTGATCTCCGACGAGGTCTATCGCGAGTTCGTCTACGGCGCGAAACGCGCCATCAGCGCGCTGGAGCTGGCGGATGCGGATGATTTCGTGGTGGTCGTCGATAGTCTCTCGAAGCGCTACAGCGCCTGCGGAATCCGCCTCGGCTCACTCGTCACCCGCAACGCCGAGGTCTACGACGCCTGCCTGAAGATGGCGCAGGGGAGACTCTCGCCGCCCGGCCTCGCGCAGTTCATCGCCGTGGGAGTGGAATCGCTCGGCGAGGAGTACACGCGCGACATGGTCGACGAATACCGCCGCCGCCGCGACGTGCTCCATCACGGCCTCACCTCCATCCCCGGCGTCGAGCTCAGCGAGCCCGAAGGCGCGTTCTACTGCATGCCCCGTCTCCCGGTTCGCGACGCAGAAGATTTCGCGCGATGGCTGCTCGCCGATTTCGAGCACGAAGGCGCCACCGTCATGATCGCGCCCGCCTCCGGCTTCTACGCCACGCCGGGTTTGGGCAAGAGCGAAGTACGAATTGCGTACGTGCTCAATTGCGATGACTTGCGGCGGGCGGTGGAAGTGCTGCGGGTGGCGCTGGCGGTGTACGGAAATTAGCGCGAGAGCCGCCCCTCACCCTAGCCCTCTCCCCGCCGCGATGAAGCTGCGGCGGGGAGAGGGGACTGAGTTTTGCGCGAGGGTTCAAGTCCCCTCTCCCCGGACTCGGGGAGAGGGTTAGGGTGAGGGGCGGCTCTCGCGAAGCACTCTATTTCCGCGCCAGCGCCAATTCCATGATCTCCCCAATCAACTGCTTGTACGACCGTCCACTCTCCTTCGCGGCCATGGTGAATTCGGCGGCGGGGTCGAGCCAGGGGTTGGGGTTGGCTTCGATGACGTAGATCTTGCCGGTGTCGGTGACGCGGAGGTCGACGCGGCCGTAGTCGCGGAGTTTGAGGACGCGGAACGCGGTCAGCGCGGTTTCGTGGATGCGGGTCACGAGCTCTTCATCCATGTCTTTGGCCGGGGCCGATTTCGTTTTCTTGTAGGCCTCGGTGGTGGTGTCGAATTTGACTTCGTAGCCGGCGATGCGGGGCATGCCGTCGGGGAGTTTGGAGAGGTCGAGCTCGATGAGCGGCAGCGCTTCGGGGCGGTCGTTGCCGAGGATGGCGGCGTAGATCTCGCGGCCCTCGATGTACTCCTCGATGAGCGCGGGCGAGTCGAATTCGTCATGCACGTAGGCGATTCGCTCGAAGAGGTCTTTCAGCGAATTGACCACCGAGGCGGCGTTGATCCCTTTCGAAGCATCCTCGGAGGCCGGCTTCACGATCACCGGAAAACGAATGTCCTGCGCGTGCTCGACGCGGCCCTTGTTCATGACCACGGAGTACGGCGTATCGAGGTCGTGGTACTTGATGAGCTTCTTGGCGACGGTCTTGTCCATCGCCAGACACGACCCGTGCGGTCCGGCGCCGGTGTACTTCTTCCCGACCAGATCGAGGAACGCGGCGAAGTGCATCTCCATCGTGTCGTCGCCGGCGTACGACTCGACGAGATTGAAATAGAGATCGGCGCTGGAGCGCGAAAGTGAGGTCAGCGTCTGCGGACGTCCGTCGATGGCGAACCTCGACGGCTCGTGTCCCAGACTGACCAGCGCTTCGGAGATGGCCTCGATGTCCGTCTTCCTCTTGCGCTTCTTCTTCCCGTTTTCGACGGCCGCGGCTTCGATGTCCGCGCCCGGGTATTCTTCGTATCCCTCGAACGTGTTGTACAGGATCGTGACCTTCAACGTGTCGGCCTCCGATGCTTCAAACGCCTCTTCCCAAGAAGAAACGTCATTGCCAGTGTAGTGATGTAGACCGTCAACTCCACCATCTGTTGTCGCGCGCGCTCTCGCACGGCCACGAGCTCGAGCTCGGCCAGACGACTTTCGATGGTGATGACGAGCGTGCGCACGAGCGTTCTCCGCACACCGGTCCAGTAATTCACCTTGTCGATGACGGTGCGCCGATGTTCGCGGAGAAGCAACGCCGCGGAGCGCGTCTCTTCATCGGGCGCCGGATGAACGAAGATGTCGCGCAGATCGGCGTCGAGTGCGAGATCGGCGACCAGCGGCGATTCGTCGACCTGAAACTCGGCGTAGAACTCTTCGACGGTCTGCTCCATCTCCGCGACCGTGACGTCGGTCTTGCCGACGGACTTCACCGGAGCGACGTCGCCGAGCTCGCGCACGATGCGATCGACGTACTGCAGTTTCCGCATCGCTTCCCAGCCGGCGTAGCGCGATTCCCACAACGACTCGGGATCGAGCCAGACCGCGAACGTTTCGGCGAAGTCTTCGTCGGGATGTTTCTGCGCATACCAGCCGGGGATGTAGCGGACGAAGGCGCGCGAGAAGGGAACGAAGCGGAAGTCGTCGCGATAGGGACGGCGCGTGTTGCCGAACAGCTTGCGCCATTCGCGCGTGAGGTACAGCTCGTAGGCGTGATTGAACGCGTGTCCCGCTTCGTGGCGCAGGTACATCATGATCTCGCGCTCGTCCTCGACGTCGTTGATGGCGTCTTCGAGATTGGCCACGCGCGGATCGGCGAGGTAGAAGGGGATACCGATCACCGGCTCTCCGGTCGGCGAGCCCCATTCATCGGAGAGGTAGCAGCTCGGCCGGAAGTGGCGCAGGCCTTTCTGTTCGAGCTCTGCGTAGAGGTGCCGCACCAGCTCGCCGACCGGGGAGTTGTCGAGCGAAAGTCCGAGGTCGCGGATGCGCACGGGCAACAACTGCAGCGCCTCGGGGGGTGCGTGTTCGAATTGCATCGGAGGAAGGATATCCTTCCGCGCATGAAACACTGGCTCATGAAATGTGAACCGGGCGCCTACGCCATCGACGATCTGGAGCGCGACGGCTCCACCAAATGGGAAGGCGTGCGCAATTACCAGGCACGCAACTTCATGCGCGAGATGCAGGTTGGCGACAAAGTCCTGTTCTACGCATCGAACGCCGATCCGTCCGGCGTGACCGGCCTCGCCGAGATCAGCCGCGAGGGATACCCGGACCCGGCGGACGAGACCTGGACACTCGTCGACATCCGCTTCGCGAAAAAGTTCCCGCACACGGTGTCGCTGGAAACGCTGAAAGGCACTGCGGGTCTCGAAGAGATGGTGGTGACGAAGAAAGGCTCGCGGCTCTCGATCCAACCGGTGACGAAGAAGGAGTACGAGATTGTCGTGAAGATGGGGAAGTGAGCGTGTCGCGAGAGCCGCCCCTCACCCTAACCCTCTCCCCGCGTCCGGGGAGAGGGGACTTGAACCCTCGCGCAAAAACTCAGTCCCCTCTCCCCGCAACGGCGGGGAGAGGGTTAGGGTCAACGGTCTTAAGTTAAGGCGGCTGATCGTTGCTGGACAAAAGAGTTGCGATGGCGTTTGGAGCGGGTAGTGGCGCGATAGCTGCTCATCTTGCGTTTCACGGCGCGAGGCGAGTGGCGGTGTGGTC
>JALYJW010000048.1 GCA_030775085.1 Acidobacteriota bacterium
GCAGTAGCGAATCTACGACGTCTTTTCTACTGCCGACGGCCGACTGCCGACCACCGACTGTTCTCAGTCACAAACCAACGAAGTCGCCGTCACCCCGCACTTCGTCTTCGACTGTCCCGTCGCGTCGCGGATGTCGAACGTCCAACCTGTCGGCGAAGGGATGGCGGTGAAGAAACCGAATTGGTCGTAGGGCGTGAAGTTCTTGATGATGCGACCGCCGATGTTCATCTCCGGAGTCACGGTCGGCAATGGATCGAGCGCCGTGCCGCCGTTGCCAGCCACGACGAGCGGGACGCCGTTGTCGGTGAACGAGATCGCCTCGAGCAGATGGATGTGACCCGTGAGCAATAGCGACACTGCTGCCGTGGCGCTCCCCGCCTGCTGCCACGCGGTCCATAGCGTCTCCGTCACGGCGTCGCCGTAGTCGACCGCCCAGATCGGATGGTGGAGCATCAGCCAGCTATTCGGTTTCGCGTTGTGCAGCAGGCCGAGTTGTGCCGCGTAAATCGCCGCCTGCGCCGTGCTCGATTCCTTCGCCGCCGAGGAGTCCATCACCACGACGTTCAGATCGCCGGTGCTCACGCGGTACGGCGGTGTGTAATCGAGATTCGATTTGCAGGTCTTCGCGTTTTCCCATACGTAGTTCCGTGGTTCGAGAAACCGCACCCATCCCTCGGCGGCCCGGCCGCACATTTCATGATTGCCCCGAACCATGATCCAGGGCGCGTTGTGCAGCAGCGGCTCCGCGGGATCGAAGAAGTCCGCCTGCCAGCGCTTCCAGTCGTATGTCGACGGCGTACATTTCGTGCCCACGCAGTTCGCCTCGCGATAGTAATAGTCGCCGACGTGCAGCACGACATCGGGATCCCACGCGGCAGTCGAAGCAGCCACCGTCGCGAAGGGCCAGGCCTTCGGATCATCGCAGTCCTGCACCGGAGAGCCGACTTTCATACGACAGCCCGTATCGCCGAGGATGGCAACCTTTGCAGAACGGCCAAGTTTGTGGACCGGCAGCGCATGATCGCCGATCGACGCGGCACGCGTCCCCTCCGGAATCATCGCCTGGCAGACGGTAACTTCATAGTCCTTGGCCGGCTCCGCATGAATGCGCATGCGCGATCGATGACCGTCGATCTCGATCTCCGGACAACCGCCGCCACCGGTGACGATCGTGCGCGCCAACGGACCATCCGGGCCATACTCGATCCACGCAGGATCCGCCGCGTAGGCGGGCAGTGAAGAGAGCGTGAACAGAAACACTCCGGCCCAAAACTGCGCTTTCCACGTTTTCGTCATGGTCATAAGTTGCGCCTCATGGCCGGGCAAAGCAAGGGTCGGGACATCCGGCGCAACTGCCACGCTACAGAAAGCGGTGGCAAGCCGACCGCACTCCAAAGCGCTGCGGCGCGGAGAGAACTAAGCGCCGCGGCACGGCGAAAACAACTCCGCGCGGCGCGCTTTGGAGTGCGTGTGGCTTGCCGCCGCTTTCCGTAGCGTGATCAGCATCCGCATGTGTGCAGATCACACGAAAACGCAGTGAAGCGGAACGCTGGCGTCCCGCCGCCGACGCAGAACGCGGCGGTTACCAATTACTCAACGCGCGGCAACGAAGCGGGGCGTTTCAATGATGGCGCGAACTGCCAACCGATCGCGCCCGAACATACAAAAGCGGCAGCTGCGGCTGCCGCACTCCAAACCGTTGCGCTACACCGTCACGGCGGCGCCCTTTTCCGCCAAAACTCGCAAAATCGCCTCTCCGCTTCGCGTCACGTCATCTTCGTTCGTGGCCCAGTTCGAGAATGAGATGCGCATGGCGGCGAGGTCTTGCCAGGTGGTGCCGCCGAGCCAGCAGGTGCCTTCTTCCTGCACGCCGGCGATGACGGCGCGGGTGAGGTCGTCGTCGTTGCCGAAGCGGACCAGCACTTGATTGAGGACGACGTCGTTGAGGATCTGGACGCGCGGGTCGCGGCGAAGAATGCCGGCCATCTGGCGGGCGTTCGCGCAGTTCTTGTCGATCAGCGCTTCGACGCCGGAGCGTCCCAGCGCGCGGATGGCGGCATAGACCGGGACGCCGCGTCCGCGGCGTGAGAACTCGGGGACCCAGTCGACGGCATCGCGCTCGACGCCGCGGGTCTGAACGAGATACGCGGCCGTCGACGTCATCGAGGCGCGGTGATCTTCGGGATGGCGCGTGATGACGACGCCGCAGTCGTATGGAACGTTCAGCCATTTGTGCGCGTCGGTGGCCCACGAATCGGCGAGCTCGATGCCGTCCGCGAGCGGGCGCAGTTCTTTGCTCGCGCGCGCCCACAGACCGAAGGCGCCGTCGACGTGGAGCCACGCGCCGTGCTCCTGCGCTGCTTCCGCAATTTCGCGCAGCGGGTCGAACGATCCGGTGTTCACGTTGCCGGCCTGCGCGCAGATGATGATCGGTCCGTGCAGGTTGTCGAGGAGTCTGCGCAGGCGATCGGCGCGCATCCTCCCCTGCCCGTCCGTCTCCACGCGCAGCAACGCGCGCGTGCCGAATCCGAGGTAGCGCATCGCCACATCGACGGTGACGTGCGCCTCCGCGCTGGTGATGAGATGGATGCGCGGCGCGCCGGCCAGACCGTCCGCTTCGACGTCCCAGCCCGCGCGGCGCAGGACGCCGTGACGCGCCGCGGCCAGACCGGTGAAGTGCGCCATCTGACAGCCGGTCACGAATCCGAGACTCGACGTGCGGGGAAGATCGAAGAGCTCGAGCAGCCATTCGCGCGCCACGTCCTCAATGACCGACATGATCGGCGACGTCGCGTAGATGCCGGGGTTCTGATCCCACGCGCTGGTCAGCCAGTCCGCTGCCAGCGCCACAGGCAGCGTGCCGCCGATGACGAAGCCGAAGTAGCGCGGGCCGGCGCTGCCCATCGTGCCGCGCTCGCCCTGCAATGCGAGTGCGTCGAGCACCGCCGCCGGATCGTCGCCGTGATCGTTGAGAGACGTGCGCAGCGCGGACAGCAGCTCGTCGCGCGTTGCCTCCGCCCCGGAGTGCCGCTCGGCAATCAATCGGAGATATGCGGCGGCGTGCTCGTGGACGCGGCGAAGCAGCGCCTCGTCGAGGATTCTGTCGGGACTGTTCATGCTCCAAACCATAGTGTTACACTCCTGCACAGTCAAGTATGACACTCGCACTATGACAATCTGGTCGCCACGACTCACGGAAACGCCGGAACCGATCTACAGCCGCATCGCGGACGCCCTGGAGCGCGACATCCGCGCCGGCGTGCTGGTGGCGAGCAGCCGCCTGCCGACACACCGCGAGCTGGCCCGCAACCTGCGCATCACGCCGGTGACCGTGACGCGCGCCTATGCCGAGGCAATGCGGCGCGGGCTGGTGGAATCGACGACGGGACGCGGGACATTCGTGCGTGCCGCCAATCGGCGCGAGAGCGTGACCGCGTCCGCCGAAACCGATCTGGCCACGAACATCGTCAGCATCCCCCTGCCTTCCCCGTCGCGTGCATTGCTGGATCGCATCGGCGAAGAGGTCACGACCTCGACGTACGCCTCGGGATCCGGCAGCGAGCGGCACCGCGCGGCCGGGGCGGCCTGGATTGGACGCAGCACTGATCCCGCACGCGTAGTGGTCACGGCCGGGACGCAGCACGCATTGTTCCTCGCGTTCGCTGCGACGACGCGCCCCGGCGATGCCGTGTTCGCGGAGTCGCTGACGTATCACGGCGCGAAGTCCGTGGCCGCGCTGCTGAACGTACGGCTCGTTCCGCTGCCGTTGGATCGATACGGAATCGTCCCGGACGCGCTCGAGCGCGCCTGTCGCGGACGTTCCGCGCCGAAGGTTCTGTATACGGTGCCGTCGCTGCACAATCCCACCGGAATCGTGATGCCGGAGACGCGGCGCCGCGAGCTGGCGGACGTTGCGAACAGGCACGGTCTCACCATCATCGAGGACGACGTCTGCGGTTTCCTGCTGGAGAAAACACCTCCACCGCTGGCCGCGTTCGCACCGGACCGCACGATTTTTCTCACCGGACTCGGTAAAGCGCTCGCGCCGGCGTTGCGCATCGGCTATCTCACCGGCCCCGACGCACTCATTGCGCGCGCGCAGACAGCGCTGGCCGCGACGATCCTCTTCGCGTCGCCGGTGATGGCGGAATGGGCGGCCACGTGGATCGAAGACGGCACCGCCGCGCGCATCACCGCGCAAAAGCGAGCCGAAGTCCAACTGCGAAATCGCGCGGCGCGGCGCATCCTGTCTCGCGCGAGCGGAGACGCGCGCTCACCGCATCTCTGGATCGAGCTGCCGAAGCGATGGACCGCGGAGGCGTTCGTGGAGGAAGCGCGCAGGCGCCGCGTGCGGGTGGCGGGTGCGAGCTCGTTCGCCGTCGGCGATGACGTGCCGCGCGCGATCCGTGTGAGCGTCGGCGCACCTGCCACGATCGCAGAGCTCGAGCAGGCGCTGCACGTCCTGGCAGGCATCGGCGAGCAGCGTCGCGAGGAGCCTGTCGTATGACGATCTCCGTTCGTTTGGAGTGCGGTGGCCGCAGCCGCCGCTTTGTATGTTCGAGCGGTGCCGTCGCGCAACGCCGTAGGAGGCCGCGATTCTGGGCGCTCTCTGCCACCGAAGTCGATGATATGCCGAGGGTTCGGCGTGGGGTAGTGAAGCTGGTGCGAAGCCGCGGAATCTTTACCAACTCGACGCGTTACGACGGCGCGTGACGACCAGACAGACTCGTGAGATCCGCATCGGCAATGTCCGGATCGGCGGTGAGAATCCCATCGCCGTCCAGTCGATGACAGCCACGCGCACGGTGGACATCGCCGCCACGATCCGGCAGGTGGAATTGCTCGAGGCCGCCGGTGCCGACGTGATCCGCATCGCCGTCGACAATCCCAAGGATGTCGTGGCGCTGGCCGAGATCCGCGCCGCGCGCCCGAACGCGAACCTCTCCATCGACCTGCAGGAAAATTACCGGCTCGCCGAAAAAGTCGCGCCGTTCGTGCAGAAACTCCGCTACAACCCCGGTCACCTCTACCACATCGAGCGCGACAAATCGGTGCAGGAGAAAGTGGCGTGGCTCGTCGGCGTAGCGCGCGACCACGGCTGCGCGATGCGCATCGGCGTCAACGCCGGCTCCGTCGATCCCGACAAGATCGCCAAGTACGATCGCGAAGACAACATCACGCCGATGCTGGAGTCGGCTCTCGAGCATTGCACGATGCTCGACGACCTCGGCTTCGATCAGTATTGCGTGTCGATCAAGGACTCCGATCCGAACAAAGTCATCGACGCGAACATCCGTTTCGCCGCGACGCGTCCCGACGTTCCGCTCCACCTCGGCGTGACCGAAGCCGGCATGCCGCCGGACGGCATCATCAAAACGCGCATCGCCTTCGAACAGCTCATCACCCGCCACATCGGCGACACCATCCGCGTGTCTCTTACGCTGCCCTTCGAGCGCAAAGGCGAGGAGATCACGGTCGGCCGCCAGATCCTGGATGACATCGCCACCGGCCGTTTCCGCTCCGTCCCGCGCTTTGAGCACAAAGGGCTGAACATCATCAGTTGCCCGTCCTGCTCGCGCGTCGAGAACGAAGCCTTCATCGACCTCGCGCACAATGTGAAGGAAATGGCCCAGTACGCGAAAGAGCACGACATCACCATCGCCGTGATGGGATGCCGCGTGAACGGTCCGGGCGAGACCGATGACGCCGACCTCGGCATGTGGTGCGCTCCGAGCTACGTCAATCTCAAGCGCGGCACGGAGTCGCTCGGCCACTACACATACGATGAGATCCTCGGCCGCGTACGCACCGAGCTCGATCGCCTGATCGAAGAGAAAACCGCAGTCGTGGGGAGCAACGTTTGAAACGTGTCTATTACCTGATCCTGACAGTCGTCATCGTCGTCCTCGACATCTGGACCAAAGCACTCGTGCTGGCCCGCATCGACCTGCACGAAACGATTCCCGTCATCCCGAACTTCTTCCAGCTCGTTCACGTGCGCAACAGCGGCGCCGCGTTCGGCATCGGCGCCAACGCTTCATCGAAGCTCGTGCCGCTGCTGCTCAACTTCGGTGCGATCGCCGTGTTCTGCGTGGTGGTCGTGTACGCAATGCGCTCCGCCGTCACCGATCGCGTGCTGCAGACCGGCCTCCATCTCATCCTCGGCGGCGCGATCGGCAATCTCCTGGACCGCTTCCGCTTCGGCTACGTCGTCGACTTCCTCGACGTCTACATCGGCACCAAACACTGGCCGGCCTTCAACGTCGCCGACTCCGCCATCTGCATCGGGATCGCGCTACTCTTCTTCGACATGCGAAAGAAGCCGGAGACCGAAAGCGCGGTCACGGCCACATAGCGATGACCGAGTCGGAGAAACTGCTGGCGGAAGCGGAAGCCCTCGGCGTTCCGTGGATCGATTCGCCGTTTTTCCCGACACTCTTCGAGCACGCCGAGCTCGATGATGAATCGAAGCGCCTAGTCCGCGACTTCGCCACCAACGGCTACGTCATCTTCGATCCGAAAATCCCCGACTCCTGGATCGACGGCGCGCGCGGCGAAGTGCGCGACAAGTTCTACGCCGGCGCCGGTGACTTCTACTCCGACGAGCGCCGCGTGCAGGACGCCTGGGTCTGGGCCGACAGCATCCGCAAAATCGCCAACGCACCGCGCGTGCTGGAAGTGCTGGAGATCCTCTACCGGCGCAAAGCCTTCCCCTTCCAGACGCTCAACTTCAGAATCGGCTCCGAGCAGAAGACGCACAGCGACAAAGCATTCTTCGACTCGATTCCCCACGGCTACATGTGCGGCGTCTGGGTAGCGCTGGAAAACGTCGACGAGACCAATGGACCGCTGCACTACTACCCCACCAGCCAGAAACTGCCGACGTTCAACCTCAGCGACATCGGCGTGCTCGCCAGCGCCACCGAAAACCCGCTGCACAACGTCTGGCGCTACGAACAATTCGTCGAATCGCTGATGCCCATCTCCGGATGCCCGCGTCAGGAACTGCGCATCGAAAAAGGACAGGCCCTGATCTGGGCCGCCAACCTCTACCACGGCGGCTGCCCCATCCTCGACCCCGACCGCACGCGCAACACGCAAGTCACGCACTACTACTTCGAGAACTGCCTCTACTACACCCCGCTCGCCTCCGACCCCGGAATCGGCCGCATCACCGCCCGCAAGATCTACCACGCCGGCGACGGCACGGTCGTCCCGCAGTACTACAACGGCAAACTCATCACCAACCCCGGTGAGTGGCCGCCGCGGCTCGCGGATGAAGTGGAAGAGATCGTGGCGGAAGCGGCGCCTGCGCCCGAGGTGAAGAAACTCGATCTGCTGCAACGAGTTTTCGCGCGTTTGCGGGGTTAGAAGGAGAACCGGTGGAAGGGATTCACTTCGCAACCAACGAGAAGGGCAAGAAGGTCGCCGTGCAGATCGATCTCGAGCGTTACGGCGAGCTGTGGGAAGACATTCACGACCAACTTGTCGCCGCTTCACGCGCCCACGAGAAGAGCATCCCGTTCGAAGTCGTCACGGAGACGGGCTTATGAAGCCTTGCGCTTCTGCGGTCGTTTTGAGGCCGCGCGCTTAGGTGCGGCCTTCCCCATCACTTTGATGACCGACCGCAGAACCGTGTTCACCGCCTCGGATGAATCGAAGACTTCGGCCACGTCCTCATCGAGGTAGATCGGTGGCGCGATATCGACGTTCGCAAACCGATTCGGCTTCATTTTCTTGAAGAGCTCCGGGCCGTACTCCGGCCGGAGGTCGTCGAACAGAGGTTCAGGGGAACTTTTCTTCTTCATAGAGTCTGCGTTCGTAACGGGTCAAAAGCCGGGCACTGATGATCCTGACCACCTCGCCACGTTCAACAAAGGATACCAGCAGAAGGCGGGACTGATGGCTGTACCCGGCGATGAGCTCGCGCTCCTCATCCTTCGATGAATGGCCCGGGTCCGGACCAATCCCCGCGAGCTGATCGGTGAACACCGTACGCGCTTCGTCGAAGGCAACACCGTGCTTGTGCGCGTTCAGCACTGCCTTGATGGGGTCCCATTCGAAGCGTTTCGTCATTTCGAGAATTCACCGTCAGTCGTCTCATCGCAGCTTCGCGAGGCGAGCGGAACTGAACGGCACGAACAACTCTCCCGGCTCGACCTGCAACGCCTTCGCGATCCGGACGATATTCACCAAGGCCACATTCCTCTCAGCGCGCTCGATCTGCCCGATGTAGTTGCGGTCGAGGCCCGCCAGTTCAGCGAGGTGCTCCTGCGAAAGATTCCGCTCCGTTCGCAGCTCGCGGAGGCGTTCACCGAAGAGGCGGAGTATCTCGTCGCGCATTCGCAATGCATTTGGACTTGCGCGGCACGAACTCTCCACCTACTATAAGTATCAATCACGCATCGGCGAAAGACATCTATAGGAGTCGTCATGACGCATGTCGAGAACATCCGCTCCCTCTTCCTTCACCCCCGCCCGGCCTACCTCATCGCCGAGGCAACGGTGTTGCTCGGGATGAGCCGGCGCGATGTGCGGGGATGGATCGAGTCGGGGGAACTGGAGGGGATCGATTCCGACGACGGGTTGGTGCTGCCGTGGGCGGAGCTGGTGTCGTTCGGAATGGACTTCTGGTCGCCGGAGGGGGTGGAAGAAGCGCTCGGAGTCGATGTGGACGTGATTCCGAAGTTGTTGCGGCTGACGGATCTGAAGGTGCGCATTCCGCGGATGGAGGTGGTGACGCTGGAGCGCCTGGCCGCGGCCGGCGGGAAGACGGTGAGCGCGGTGCTCGCGCAGGAGTTGCGTGATCTCTTCTCGGTGCATTCGGAGTGGTTGTCGCGCGAGGTGCCCGGGTTCGCGGCGGCGCTGGCATGGCCGGAGATGGCGGACGTCCCCGGGTTGGGGTGACGCGACGTCCGATGCAGGCCAACCTCCTCGGAATGGAAGGCTCGCCTCGCAAAATCGCGGAACGAAGGTCTGGCCCCGCCTCCTCCCAGCCCTTTGGGCTCGAACTTCGTCAGTCCTCCGGCGTAGGTTCTGCCGTCTCTCGTCGATACGTACGCGTTGAGGTACTGCGCAAGCGCTTCGAGCACGTTTGCGCTCAACCGCTCCCGCGGATAAATCCCGTGCGCGATGTTGATGTGCCGTGCATCAGCGCGGTTCAGGACGAATGCCGGCGCGCGTCTGGCCATGTAGGTCGTCAGGATCGGAGCGGGCACCCGAAGACCGATCGACCACCACGCCTTCCGGTGCTCGGCAACGTAGCCTTTGTCGCCGCCCATGCTTCGCGCGATTTTCAGGAACCGATCGACGGCCTTGCGCTCAGAGCGATCGAACACGTCGAGATCGACCGGAAGATCAATCACGCGCCGAAGAGCCGAGCCATCCGCGAGCTCGCGGCCAGCTTTGAGCAACTCGCGAGCCTTCGTTACGCTGGCGAACAAAACCGAGTCAGGAAGATCGCGGCTGTGCATGCCTTCGATCCACACGCGGTTCGCACCGGTCACTTGTCCACGATGCACGTTGAAAAGCTCTCCGAGCTCGATGAAGCCTTCCGGAACCTTCTTCGGAGCGCGCATCAGCGGAGTCCATCGGCGCGCTGCATCCAGGCGTTCGCGACGCACCAGGCGGCCACCTTCGAGAGTGCCGAGTGCGTCGGCATCAGCGACGGTTCGAACGGCAACACTCTTCGAGAGCGACCCAGCTTTGAAGCATGTGATCACCGCGGTGGTGGCAGCATCCGCGAACGGCATGGCTGCCGGCTCGATCAGATGAATGGCCTCGCCGCCGAGGCCGCCGAGGAACAGATCCCGGACGAGCTTGCCGTAGTTTACGTCGAGCCATTCCGCTGCCGTGATGAACACGCCTGCGTCGCCGGGCTTCAGGAGCGCGGCCGTCGCCAGAAAGAAGTAGACGTGAAGGCCGGCAAGTTGACTTGCGCCGAGACCATGGTCAGCCGCGCGCGAGGTCAACCACTTCTTCCATTCCGGCGAGATGCGGTGATGACGAACGTAAGGCGGATTGCCGATGAAAAGTGTCGGTGATGCCGATGCTTCCAGCGTCAAGTCACGATAGTCGGCGAGTTGCACCCGCGCTCGACCCGCGAGCCCCGCGGCCGCCAAGTGGCCGCGGGCCACGATCGCCGCGACCGGATCGATTTCAACGCCGAGCAGGTCCGCATGTTTGAACGCACGACCGGCCGCCACCAGAAAGCGTCCTGATCCTGCTCCTGCGTCGACGATCCGCGCCGGCTTGATGTTACGCCGCGCCCATCGCGTCATCGCCTCCACGATCGGCTTGGGTGTATAGGTTGCGCCGTCTTCCCGCCGTTCGACGGGCGTACGAAGTACGCAAAAGATCTCACCGAGAGGATCATTGCCGGACTCGATCTCTGCGCGAACGCGTTCCGTGATGGCAGAGCGCACGCGAGTTGCGGACTTTGCGACTTCGACCTCTTTGGTGCTCCACTCGCCGACGGAGCGGGCACCCAGGGCGAGCGCCAAGCCGACGAGTGAAGGTTCGGACGAGATCTCTGACATTCCTGCGAGCAGTGTACCGGTTGAGAATAGGAAGGGAAGTGTCGTCTGCGTGCGAGCTCGGCTCATGATTCTCCTCACCGAGGCCCGAGCCTACCTCGGACCGACCGAGATCACCGAGGTGCTCTACGCTGCGAAGATTCCGTGAGTGCGCATTCTTCCTGCCGCGCGCAAGCAAGAACCTAAACCGCGATTTCTTTCACGTCGCCGAGGATCAGCTTCGGCTCGGTCATGGCTTGGACGTCGTCAGTGCTCACACCGGGCGCGATTTCGATGAGTTTCAGGCCTTCGGGGGTGACATCCATGACGGCGTAGTCGGTGATGATGCGGTGGACGCAGGCGACTCCGGTGAGAGGGAGGTTGCACTTTTCGAGGATTTTTTTGTCGCCTTTTTTCGTGACGTGCTCCATGGTCACGATGAGGCGTTTGGCGCCGGCGACGAGGTCCATGGCGCCGCCCATTCCTTTGACCATGGAGCCGGGGACCATCCAGTTGGCGATGTCGCCGGTTGCGGAGACTTGCATGGCGCCGAGGATGGAGAGGTCGACTTTGCCGCCGCGGATCATCGAAAAGGAATCGGCGCTGGAGAAGAATGACGCGCCGGGCAGCACGGTGACGGTCTGCTTGCCGGCGTTGATCAGATCGGCGTCGACTTCGTCTTCCTTGGGGAATGGACCGAGGCCGAGAATGCCGTTCTCGGATTGCAGGATGACTTCCATCCCCTGCGGGATGTTGTTGGCCACGAGCGTCGGCATGCCGATGCCGAGGTTCACGTAATAGCCGTCGCGCAACTCGCGCGCGGCACGCTGCACGATCTGATCACGGGTCAGTGGCATCTTTCTTCCTCGACAACGAAGCTATCACAGGAGCCGTGGGAAGGATGGCCACGAGCACGATGAGCGGCAGGATCTGCCGGAGGACTCTTTCCCACGAGGTGTCGATGTGCCACTCGAGCTCACGTGGAGTCATGAAATAGACACCGGCGCAAACGAGAAGCTGCAGCAACGTCGTGACGGCCAGAAAACGTTCCTCGGCGATCATCCGCCGGAATCCGATCGCAACGGCGATTGCGATTCCGACCCAAAAGAGAAGAGGCATCCCGGTCCGTACGAGCAATGCTTCGAGGATCGGGAGCGGATCACTTATGCGCGCGACGAACCGCTCGACGGCACCACCTGCCGCGAGATCCACTTTTAATCCGTGAATCCGATGAATGACAAACCACGGAATGTTGATGGCGATGGCCGGCAACAAGGCCGGCAGCAGCCGGAAACTGCGCGCGGCCATCATTCCGACGGCGACCGCTGCGATGAGAGCGAGTCCTTCGTTCTTGGTCCACGCACCCAGGCCGAGGAACACGGCACCGGCAACAACGTCCCATCGTGACGACTGCGCCACTCCGCGTCTGACGTACAGGACGCCGATCGTGGCGTAGGCGATCAACGGCCCTTCGGCGATGCCGATGAACGGCGAGAACATGAGAGACATCACGATGAGCGTGATGATCGCGCGCGCGATCTTCGGCATCTCTCCGGCCAGCAGGCCTCGCAATGCCAGGATTCCCGCCAGCCCGAACGCAAACGTGGCGAACCCTGTCCAGGCCTCGGGCCATGAGCCGTTCACGATCGCGTAAATGTCATAGAGGAGCGGAAGCAGCAACGGATAGTCAGGGTGCGACGTTATGTTCAGCGGCGCCTCGAGATAGCTCCAGTCGATGCCGCCCGCTGCGAAAAACATCCGCGCCTTCACTCCCCAGAGGAGGAGATAGTCGGATTCGATCGGCGGTGCCGCTGTCGCCAACAGGAAGTGCCCGCCAATGAGCGCGGCGGTGAGCACGTCGATCATGTTGGCAGCGCCGAGCTCCGGCTTCGCGGGACGGCGTGCTTCTCTGCGCACCGCAGCCACCGTGGCGATCAGCGCGACGAGCGCGAGCCCGGCCATCAGGGACATTCGCGACCAGCGCATGCCCACACTCGACAGCGCGAAGAGCACCAACGTCGCGGCGCCGGCGCCGAGCAGATACGCCTCGCCGATCAGCCCGTGCCATTGTTGCGTTCGTGCGGATAGCGCAAGCGCGATGGGAACGCCGATGGCGATGAGCAGCGCCGTCGTCAGAATAACCAGCGTCATCCCGCGCGTCTCAACAGGATGCCGTCGCGGTTTCGCCAGATCATCTCGAAGCCGGGCGGCAACTGACATTCACGCCAGCAAACGATGAACTCGGCACGATCCAGGTTGCGCCGATCAACGCGATCCGTGGCCCGATCGAGCAGCGGGATGGCCTCTTTCCCCTGCAGCACGTACTGCGCACGCCGGAATCCATAGCCGTAGCCCGACTGCCACGGGCGGTGAGGGAGCGCGATCAAAATACGGGCGCCGGGCGGAGTGCGCCGGTCGACTTCTTCCAACAAGGCGCGGAACCCCGGAATCTGGCGATAGGGAAGCTCGCGCAGCCGCGCGTGGAGGCTGGCCCGGTCCTCCCGATAGATGCGCAGATAAAACGTCTCGGCCGCGCCGATTCCGATCGCTGCCCAGGCGGCAATCACGGCCATTGCGATGATGCGCCCGCGCAGGCCCGGACTCGCGCTCATGCGGCGAACCTACCACATAATGCGGCGTCGAATGACGGACCGCCGCGCCATCCTGCTGCTCGTGGCAGCCTTTGCGGCCGCGGTGCTCGTCGTCGATCCGCGCGGGAACTTTCCGCTCGACGATGACTGGGGCGTCGGCTTCACGACGTTCACGTTGCTGCAGACCGGTACCGTTCAACTCACCCCGTTCGCATCGGCCACGGCGTATCTGCAGTTCTTCTGGGGAGCGCTCTGGGCGGCGATGTTCGGCGAGACGTTCACGGTGCTGCGCTTCTCGACGCTCTCGCTCTCGCTCGCGTCGATCGTGCTCACCTATCTGCTGCTGCGCCGCGTGAGTGTGCGCCGCGAGTTGGCGCTGTTCGGCGCAGCGGCGCTGCTCTTTCATCCCCTCTTTTTCTGGGCGTCGTTCACTTCGATGACGCACGTGCCGTTCGTCTTCGTATCGATCGTGGCAGCGTGGATGTTCGTGCTGGCGGCGGAACGCGAAGGCGTGTGGCTCGCGCTCGCGTTCGTGGCCACGGTGGCGTCGTTCTTCACGCGGCAGTTCGCGATCCTGAACGCGCTCGCGCCTCTCGTCGTGGCGCTGATGGCGCGTCGCAAGAAACTGGCTGCGACGTATGCTGCGGCGCTGGTCGTCTTCGGGTTACTGGTCGTCAGCGGTGTGCTGGTGGGATCCGAAAAGGAGCTCGCGCTGCACCAGCCGAACCTGTCACGGCTGGCGATGCGCGCGGCGCATTACGTTTACTTCAACTGGCAGAACGCGGCGCTGTTCTTCGCGGCGCCCCTGCTGCTGTTGCTTCTGTCGCGCGGACGTCCGCGTTTGTCGCGCGCGGTGGTCGTGATCGCTGCGATCGCGTTCGCGCTCGTGGCGTGGCGCATGACGATGCGCGTGGGAATGCCGATCCCCTACATGAACTCCGGCAACGTCTTCACCGACTTCGGCCTGGGACCGCCAACCTTGCGCGACGTTTTCACGCTGCGCATGCCGCACCCATTCGCGTTGCCGTGGAGCATCAAGGTGGCGCTGATGATCGTGACTACGATCGGCGCGGCGGTGGCGTTGTCACTCACAGTGATGTCGCTGCGCATCGAGAACCTGCTCGTCCGCTATTGCGCCGTCTATCTCCTCTGCGCCACGCTCATCGCGGCTGGGATGTCGATCTACTTCGACCGCTATTCGATCGACACTGCATGGCCGTTCGTCCTTTTGCTCGTGCTTCTCGCGAATGGCGTACAGATCACGCGACCCGCTCGCATCGCCGCCGCGTCGGCGCTGGCCATCTGCATCGTCTTCGCCGTCAGCGGGACCGCCGAATACCTGGCCTGGAACCGCGCTCGCTGGGACGCCTACGCGTACTTGCGCGCAAACGGTGTCACGCTCGAGCAGATGGATGGCGGTTATGAGATCAACGCACTGCTGGCGTTGCGCGCCGGCCGCAAGGACCTCGGCAAGCGCGGCGTCGGCGTGATCGATGACCGATACATCCTCACTTTCAATCGCAATGTCCGCGGCTACGAGCTCCTGCGCGCGTTCCCCTATCCGCGCTGGCTCGGTCTCAGCGAAGGCGCGATTCACGCGCAGCGACGAGTAGGCAGTTCGCAGTAGGCAGCGGCGGCGCTCGAATATACAAAAGCGGCAGCTGCGGCTGCCGCACTCCAAAACGCTGCCACGTTTCTCGTGGAGTATCAGGACTTGCTGATCGTGCGCTGCTCGATGCGTTTCTGTCGCGGTGCGACGATCACGCGATGCACGAAAATGCCGGGCGTGTGAACGCAGTCGGGGTCGAGCTGGCCGGGCTCGACGAGCTCTTCCACCTCGGCGATGCAGATCTTTCCGGCCGTCGCGGCCATCGGATTGAAATTGCGCGCGGTCTTGCGATACATCAGATTGCCGAGGCGATCGCCCTTCCATGCGGCCACGAGCGAGAAATCGCCGACGATGCCGCGCTCGAGAACGTACATGCGGCCGTCGAATTCGCGCGTCTCTTTTCCTTCGGCCACGAGCGTCCCGTATCCGGCCGGCGTGTAGAACGCCGGGATGCCCGCGCCGCCGGTGCGCATCCGCTCCGCGAGCGTTCCCTGCGGAGCGAACTCCACTTCCAGCTCGCCCGCCAGATACTGCCGCTCGAACTCCGCGTTCTCGCCGACGTACGACGAGACCATCTTGCGGATCTGTTTCGTGCGCAGGAGCAGCCCCAAACCCCAATCATCGACGCCGGCATTGTTCGAGACGCACGTCAAACCCTTCACGCCCGACTTCACCAGCGCGTTGATCAGATTCTCCGGAATGCCGCAGAGCCCGAACCCGCCGACAACGAGCGTCGCGCCGTCCGAGACATCCTTCACCGCTTCGTCAGCCGAGGAAATGACCTTGTTGATCATGCGCGCGCGAAGATATCAGAGGTACCACCGGCCGCGCGCTGATCTCGGATGACCCGTGCGCCTATTGCACCGTCTCCAGCTCTTTGAAGGCCTCTTTGTCGATCGCTTTGTCGTACGCGGCGCGGGCGGTGATCCGTTTGGCTTCGTAGAGGCGGCGGATGGAGGTGTCCATGTCGACCATCCCCTCGCGGACGCCGGTCTGGATCGCGGAGGTGATCTGTCCCGACTTGCCTTCGCGGATCATGTTGCCGATGGCGGGAGAGCTGAAGAGGATCTCCAGCGCGGCCACGCGGCCGCCGCCGACTTGCGGAAGGAGCTGCTGCGCAAGTACCGCACGGATCGTTTCGCCGAGGACGTTGCGAATGCCTTCCTGCTCGGGCGCGGGGAAGACGCTGATGATGCGGTCCATGGTCTTGGCGGCGTTGTTGGTGTGCAGCGTGCCGAAGACGAGCGTGCCTCGCTCGGCAGCGGACAGCGCCATGGAGATTGTGTCGAGATCGCGCATCTCGCCGACCAGAATGAGATCGGGATCTTCGCGGCCTGCCGCCTTCAACGCTTCGGCGAAACTCTTTGCGTGCGAACCGATCTCGCGCTGATGGATCAGACACTTCTTGTTCGGATGCACGAACTCGATCGGGTCTTCGATGGTGATGACGTGCAGGCTGCGCGTTTCGTTGATCAGGTCGATGATGGCCGCGAGCGTGGTCGATTTGCCTGAGCCGGTGGGACCGGTGACGAGCACCAGGCCGCTGCGAATCTGAGCGAGCCGGCGGACCTGTTCGGGCAGGCCGAGCTGCTCGATGGTCATGATCTTCGTCGGGATGACGCGGAAGACGGCGCCCGATCCGCGCTGCTGCCGGAAAACGTTGACGCGATAACGCGCCTGTCCGGGCACTTCGTAGGAGTAGTCGGCGTCGCCGTCGGCGAGGAAAGACTTCCAGAGCTCCGGCGGCGTGATCGGCTCGATGAGCTCCTGAAAGTCGAGCTCAGAGATCACGCGATAGCGAATCGTTTCCATCGATCCCGACGCGCGCACCATCGGCGGCCGGCCCACCGTGAGGTGAAAGTCGGAAGCGCCGCGGTCGGCCATCAGTCGGAGGAAGCGATCGATTTTCTGCATGCTGTTTTGGAGTCGCAAAGTCGCAAAGTCTCAAAGTCTCAAAGGGGTTCCGTCGAGACTCCTTTGAGACTTTGCGACTTTGAGACTTTGCGACTCTCCGTTCATCATTTCGTCGATGCCAAAAACTCCGGGGAAACGAAAGGCTCGAAGTCTTCTTTCTTCGTGGCCGCCATGTACGCGGCTTCCGCGGTGATTTGTTCGCGTCGCAGCAGGTCGCGCAGTGCTTCATCGAAGGTCTGCATGCCGAGGGAGCGGCCGGTCTGCATGGCCGAGTGAATCTGATAGGTCTTTTCTTCGCGAATCATGTTGGCGATGCTGGCCGTTCCCTTGAGCACTTCGAAACAGGCCACCTGCTTGCGTCCCTCTTTGGCCGGCAGCAGCCGCTGCGCGATGACGTACTTGAGGGACTCGGATAGCGATGCGCGGATCTGCGGCTGTTCATCGACGGGGAAGCTGGAGATCAGCCTGTCGATCGCTTTCGGCGCGCTGGTCGAGCTGAGTGTGCCGAGGACGATGTGACCCGTCTCCGCGGCGGTGAGGGCCAGCGAGACGGTCTCGTTGTCGCGCAGCTCGCCGATCACGACCACGTCAGGATCTTCGCGCAACGCCGCGCGCAGCGCACGGGCAAAGGAGCGCGTGTGCGTTCCCACCTCGCGCTGATTGATCAGACAGTTCTTGAACGGATGGACGAACTCCACCGGATCTTCCATCGTCAACACGTGATCGCTGCGGGTCTCATTGAAGAGGTTCACGAGCGCGGCCAGCGTCGTCGATTTGCCGGAGCCCGACGGTCCGCAGATCAGCACGAGCCCCTGATGGAAATCGGCGATCTCGGCAAGATGCGCAGGCAACCCGAGGTCGCTGATCGTCGGCGGCTGCTCCGGGATGACGCGGAAGACACCGTTGTATCCGCGATGATCGAGGAACACGTTGGCCCGATAGCGTCCGGCCTGCGGGATGTAGTAGCAGAAGTCGACCTGCTGCTCGCGCTCCAGCGTGGCCCACTGCTGCTCGTTGAGAATCTCCCGCAGCATGCTCTCGGTCTGTTCCGCGGTGAACGATTCTCCCTGTGCGCGCAGCAGATCGGCGGCCATGCGCACGACCGGCGGCTGACCGACCGCAAGATGAAAATCGGACGCGCCGCTGTTGCGCGTGGAGATCAGAAAGGTGTGCAACTTCAACTCGCCTTCGACCGAGCGCACGGCCATGGCTTCGTTGCGCACGGTGGACGAACCGCTGCTTCCGCCTCCCTGATCGTTGCGCGCCATCTCGTCGAGCACATCGAGTGCGCGCATGCGCACGCTGCGCTCCGGGTCGTGCATGGCGATTTTCTTCAGTGCCTCGGCAACCTGCGGATGTTTGAAGTTGCGCAGCGCCTGCATCACTTCGATGCGCACGTTCGGCTGCGGATCGCCGAGCATGCGGCCGAGGGCGCTGAGCGCGCGCGGATCGGCGATGTGACCGAGCGCTTCGACGACCGCCCACTTGGCGTCGGGATCGGCCAGCGCCTGAACGAGCGGCTCGGCAGCGCGCGCATCCTTGAGACGGCCGAGCGTTTCCGCCGCGGCGATGCGAATCCACCAGTCGGAGTCCTTGAGCAGCGTGATCGTGGCAGGCACGAGGCGCGGATCCTCAAAGGAGGAGGCCACCGCCAGTGCGGCCGCGCGCAGATCGTCGTCGGGATCGGAGAGGAGCTCGATGGCCGGCTCGACGACCTGGTCGCCGAACACGCGCAGCGAATCGAGAGCACGGTCGCGGACGAATCCGGCCAGTGTGGTCGTGAAGCGGATGTAGCGCTTGACGACCGCGGCCGGGTTTTGCATCGAGAGGAGAATCTTCAGCACCGCGGTCCGCGTGGAAGCGTCGCCCGAGGCCACGAGCGGCAGGAGCTGATCGGCGAACGCGGGAGACTGCGTGGCGGAAGCGCGCGTGAGCGCCTCGATCAACACCTGCTGGGTGTTGTACGAGACCAGCGGAAGATGCTGCACGAAGAGCGCGACTGCCGGCGTCGCCACTTTCGTGGCCAGCACTTCCAGAGCCTTCTCGCGGACGGCGGCATCGTTGTCCTGCACGAGCTTCTGCCATCGCGGGACACTGCGCTCGTCGATCGGCTGCTGCGACAGCTTCGACAGGAACGCTACCCGCTCCTCGCCATATCCCGTCGACGCGATCTGCCACAAAAGCGCCTCGGTGCCACGGCTGGGCGGCGCCTCGAGGAGCACGCGCCGCGCGACCTCCTGCAACTCGCGCGACTCCTTCGTCTCCTTCGCCGGCGTGGCCAGCGCGCGTGCCAGATCGTTCTCGATATTCGGCAATCCCAGCGCGAAAAGCACGCTCACTCCGGCACGCACCGCCGCCTCCGGCTTGCCCTTGGTCTCGTTCAGAAAAACCATGAGCGTTTCCGGATCGCGCAGCCGCTGCAGCACCTTCGCTCCCGAATCGCGAAGGGCGCGGTCCGGCCGGAAGAGCATCCACGTCACATCACGCGCGCGCAGCCCGTCGGCATTGTCGAGCGTGGCCAGCAATTCGTCGCGTACTTCTGCCGCGCCGTAATCCTTATTGGCAAGCCGCTTCAGGCTCTCTTTCGCGTCGGATGAAAACAATGCCATGCGAACGCGCAGTATAGCGGGCGGGACGTGGTCGTTGCGCGTCGCTCGGAGTAGATACAATCACCGCTCCCGTGATCCGCACCATCACAGCCACGCAGTACGTGACGCCGTTGCGCGAGGGCGGTTCGCTGCCGGCCATCGTCGAGGGCGACGATGACGGGACCTATGTCCTCAAGTTTCGCGGCGCGGGTCAGGGACCGAAGGCGCTGATCGCCGAGCTGGTGAGCGGAGAGATCGCGCGCCTCCTCGGCCTGCCGGTGCCGGAGATCGTCTTCGCGGAGCTCGATCCGCGCATGGCAAAGACGGAGCCCGATCCCGAGATTCAGGATCTCTTGCAGCGGAGTGCGGGACTCAATCTGGCGCTCGACTATCTGCCTGGCTCAATCACGTTCGATCCGCTTGCCGATCGACAACTCGGGCGTCATATGGCCGGAGCCGGCGCGCTGGCCTCGCGCATCGTCTGGTTCGACGCGCTGGTGACGAACGTCGATCGGACGGCGCGCAACACGAACCTGCTGGTGTGGCACCGTGCGGTCTGGATGATCGATCACGGTGCGTCGCTCTACTTTCATCACAACTGGGACGAGGACGTTCTGGCGCGCAGCCGCGGTGCGTTCTCGCAGATCAAGGACCACGTACTGCTGCCGCACGCCGGCGAGCTGCGGGAAGTGGATGCAGAATTGAGTGCCATGCTGACGGACGACGCGCTCGAGACGATCGTCTCGCTGATTCCGGATGCGTGGCTGGAGCGCGCTGAGCAACGAGCTTCGTATCGCGCGTGGCTGCTGCGCCGGCTCGAGGAGCCGCGAGAATGGGTGGAGGAGGCGATCCGTGCGCGAACTCTGCTCGTTTGATTACTCGATCGTGCGAGTGGTCCCACGCGTGGACCGCGGCGAGTTCATCAACACCGGCATCATCCTCTTCTGCTCGACAGAAGCTTTTCTCGACGCGCGAATCGAGCTCGATCGCGAACGCCTCCTCGCGCTCGCTCCATCGATCGACGTGGCGCTCGTCGAAAGCCACCTCGCCGTCATCCCCATCGTCTGCCGCGGCGGTCCCGAAGCGGGAGCCATCGGCGAGCTCCCCCAACGCGCGCGCTTCCATTGGCTCGTCGCGCCGAGAAGTACGATCCTGCAGATGTCGCCCATGCACTCCGGCGTGAATCACGACCCGGCAGCGGCGCTGGAGGGGTTGTTCAGGAAGTTGGTGAAGACGTAAGGGACATTGTTTCATTGTCCCGGAGGGACACCAGAGGGTAGCCGGTGGCAAGCGAGGAACGAGCGCGGCCACCGGAACAATGTGTTCGCTTCGCGCGCCCCGGCAGGGGCGCCAGAGCGCATTCTCTGCCGCCCCTGCCGGGGCGGAAATCCATCGCACTTTTGGATCCGGTGGCCGCGCGCTTCGCGCTTGCCACCGGCTACCCTCTACCGCGCCTCCGGCGCGGACCGATGGAGACTCGCCGCAAGATCGGTCGGAAGGCGATCCCATTCTTCAGCGGGTACATTCGCACCAAGTCTCTCCACCGACTCCCACAGAGGCGGAACCGAGTCGTCGTATTGATCCTCATGTTCAGAAACAAAGGCGCTGTTCTGTGTACCCATTGCCGAATTCTCTCACCTACCCGTCACTTCTTTTCGATCCTCAAAATCCTTCCGTCGTCTTCATCCGTGATCGCGTAGATCAAGCCGTCCGGGCCCTGGGCGAGATCGCGGATGCGCTCGCCGGTGTCGAGGAAACGTTCTTCGCGGACGACGCGGCCGTTCTGCATCTGCAGGCGGACGAGGCAACCGGGTGTGAGCGAGCCGACGAAGATGCTGCCCTTCCAGCCCGGGTATGCGTCGCCTGTGTAGAAGAGCATGCCGGAGGGGGCGATGACGGGATCCCAGTAATAGACGGGCTGCTCCATCCCCGCTTTGGCAGTGCCTTCGCCGATCTTCGCGCCAGAGTAGTCGACGCCGTACGTGATGATCGGCCAGCCGTAGTTCTTGCCGGCTTGCGGTTGGTTGAGCTCATCGCCGCCGCGCGCGCCGTGCTCGATGGTCCAGAGCTCGCCGGTCTCAGGATGAAGTGCGGCACTCTGCACATTGCGATGTCCGTAAGACCAGATTTCAGGCCGGACCTCTTTTCTGGAGAGGAACGGATTGTCGCGCGGGATCGTACCGTCCGAGTTGATCCGCACGACCTTGCCGATACCGGATGCAAGGTTCTGCGCCTGCTCGCGGTAGTTCATGCGGTCGCCCTGCGTGACGAATATCGTGCCGTCGCGGCGGAATACGATCCGCGACCCGTAATGACCTCCGCCCGCGACCTTCGGCTGCTGCCGATAGATCACGCGGACCTCACTCAAGCCCTGATCGCCCAGACGCGCGCGGGCCACGGCCGTTCCGGCCATCCCCTCCTCGCCCGGCTCCGCGAAAGAGAGATAGATGAGCTGATTCTTTGCGAACGACGGATCGAGCGTGACATCAAGCAGCCCGCCCTGCCCACGCGCGTGAACGCGCGGCACACCCGTCAGCGGCGCAGAGAGAGCGCCGGCGCGCGACACGATGCGCAACCGTCCCGGCCGCTCGGTGACGAGCATCCGTCCGTCCGGCAGGAACGCCAGCCCCCAGGGATGCTCGAGTCCTTTCGCAACCGTCGTGACGTTTCCGGGCGCAGCGGCGATCTTCGGCGTCGGCGACCGGAGTGTGCTCTGTGCTGTGTTCTGCGGCGTGCTCTGCCGAGCGCTCTGCGCACTAGGCTTCGGTGCATAACAGGCGATCGTGGCAATGGCCAGCAGCGTGATGGTTCGTGTCGTCAGCTTCATGGTGCTCGCTCCGTTCAAGTTTCGGACCCGATGGTTTCGCGAGAGGTCATTCACATCCTCGGCAGCTGCGGCTGCCGCACTCCAAACGATTCGCGACACGGCAGCGTATCAATGCCATGCGGGTATTGCTGCTTGCGCTCATCATCGCGACCGCCGGGCACTCAACGGAGGGTCGGGTGCGCGCGGTGACGAGCCGGATCGATTCCGCGAAATCCATCCTCGTCATCACCGCGCATCCCGATGACGAGATTCTCATCGCGCCTCTGCTGGCCAATCGGTGTGTTCGCGGTGGCGCGAGCTGCAGCATTCTGGTGATGACCACCGGCAATGCCGCGGGGCTGGGCGAGATCCGCGCGGGCGAGATGACACGCTCCGCGGCGCTGCTCAACCTGCGACTGACGCAATGGACATTCTCGGATGTGTTGAGTGATGCCGGCGCGGTCTGGGCGGCGGAGGCCGGCGATCGCGCCACGCTGGTTCGCCGCATCGGCGACGTCATCGCCGCCGAGAATCCCGACATGATCCTCACCCTCGATCCGCGTCACGGCACGACCTGCCATCCAGCGCATCGCGAGATCGGGCGCCTCGTCCTCGAGACCGGCGCAAAGAATGTCTTTCTCATCGCGACTGCTGCCCGATTCATCGGCGGCGGCTTCGAGCTGTGGAACGCGTCGCCTTCACACGCATCGGTCTACGTCGCGAACGATGACTGGCAGTACGCCGTCCGCATCGCCGAGATCCACGCCACGCAATTCACCGCCGAACAGGTCGAGAGCCTGCGCACGCTCCCGTCAACGCAGCGCCGCGTCTGGTTCGCGCCGGCCAGTGCGCCCGCGGACAGCATTTGCGAGTAAGTCCCCTCTCCCCGGACGCGGGGAGAGGGTTAGGGTGAGGGGCGGCTCTCGCGATACATTCCGCCCCGTGTCCGGCCCGCTCGCATATCGCGATTTCTACTATCCGTTGAACGTCTTCATGCACATTCTCACGCATGAGGAAGGGAACGTGCCGTATCTGCACTACGGTCTGTTCGAGAGCGCGCAGGAATCGTTGCCGAAGGCGCAGGAGCGTTCGACGGAGCTGCTCCTCTCACGCCTGCCAGCCCCTCCCGCGCGTCTGCTCGAAGCCGGCATCGGCCTCGGCACGACGCTGCATCGTTTGACTGCGATGGGTTACGAAGTGGTGGGGATCACGCCGGATGAGAAACAAATCGCCGTCGTGCGCGAGCGCTATGGCGACGCGGTCGACGCGCGTTGCTTCGCGTTCGAGCAGTTCCCATCCGGTGATCGTTTCGATGCGGTTCTCTTCCAGGAATCGTCGCAGTACATCGATGCGCAGGCCTTGTTCGCGAAGGCGCGCGAGCTGACTTCACACGTGATCGTGCTCGACGAGTTCGCGTTGCAATCCGGCGGCACGCTGCATTCCCACGACGCATTCCTCGCCGCGGCCCGGCAACACGGCTTCGAGAAATCCGAGGAGCTCGATCTTTCGGCGAAAGCACCGCCATCGATCGACTACTTCACCGCGCGCCTTCCCCGCTACCGCGATCGCCTCATCGAAGACCTCGGGCTCACCAGTCAACAAGTTGACGATCTGATCGAGAGCGGCCGTCGCTACCGCGGGCTCTACGATAACGGCACGTACGGGTATCGGCTTTTGCAGTTCAGGCAGGCTCTCTAAAAATCGTGTCGTGCGGCGCCGAGCGTTCTTCCTTCGGCCTCCCCGCTGTGTAGTAGTAGAGCGAGACCGACTTGCGCGTCACGCCCGGCGGCGCCATGAGCGGATGTGGGTGGCCGTGGAACGAGGTGTCGGTCGTGCTGAAAACAACCGTGCGATTGAAGAGCGGCGCGATTTTCTGCCGGCGCTCGGTCATGGAGGCGTTCCAGAGCTCGAGCTGTCCGCCCCATTCTTCGCGCCAGTCGCGATTGAGGTAGATCAGCATGTTGACGCGGCGGTCGAGCTTCAATTTCGGGTGAACGTTGAAATCGCTGTGGATCTTGAGGAAGCCGCCGGTCTCGATCTGATGCAGTCCGCCGCCGCCGAAATAGGGGTCGGGGATCAGGCCGTCGATGCCGGTCAGCGCTTCGAGGAAGAGCAGCATCTCGAAGCCATTCATGGCGTCGAGGAAGGCGCGTACCGTTGGGCTGATCGTGCTGTGCTCGTGGTAGTAGCCCAGCTTCCTCTCGGTCGGCGAATCGAAGCGCATCCAGCGCGTTTCGTCGGGCTTCGGGAAATCGGCCAGCACTCGTTCCAGCGCGGCGTCGTCGAAAAGCCCATCGATGGCGATGTGCGGAAACGGATCGCCGCTCGCGTATTGCTCGTGCAGCGATGGGAGGTCGCGCGGCTTCAGGAGCATGGGCGAACGCCATCATAGAATGCGCGCGCCTGATGAAGATCGCGTACCTGCTCGAAGATACAGAGCTCGCCGGCGGCATCCGCGTGGCCGTCGCTCACGGAGATGCACTCACCGACCGCGGTCATGAAGTGACGCTGGTGACCAAAGGCGGCCCGCTGACCTGGCGCTCGTCGCGCGCACGATGGCTGTATGTGCGCGCGTTCGAGGAGCTCGATGCCGGTGCGTTCGACTTCGTGATCGGGACGTTCTGGACCACGCTCCCTGTGGCGCGTTCGCTTGCCGGAAATCGGGCCGTGCATTTCTGCCAGGGTTACGAAGGCGGGTTCACCGCGTACCAGGCGCAGCGCGCCCTCATCGACGAGGCCTATCGCCTGCCGTTGCCGAAGATCACGGTCTCGCCGCATCTCGTGCCGATCTGCCGCGCGCTCTACGACGACGCGACGTACGTAGGCCAGATCGTCGACGACGCGTTCTTTCAGCCGCAGCCGCCGCACGAAGGCAAACCGCGTGTGCTACTCGTCGGTCCGGCGCAGGCGGATTTCAAGGGAATCGACATCGGATACGAAGCCGTTCGCCAGGCGCGCTCGTTCGGTGCGGATTTCGATCTCATTCGTGCCTCGCAATGGCCGGGCGCTGACGACGAACCTGTCGAGCTCGCGGCGGAGTTTCACGTCGCGCTGCCGACGAGCGAGATGGCGCGGCTCTTTGCCTCGTGCGATTTTTTTCTCGGACCGAGCCGCGGCGAGGAAGGATTCGGACTGCCGGCCGCCGAGGCCATGGCCAGCGGAGTGCCGGCGGTGCTGTCAGAGATTCCGTCATTCCTGTCATGGGATGACGTGTACGACTACGCGTCTTTTGCAGCCGAAAACGACGGTGCAGCGATGGGGCGGCAGCTCGCGGAGCTCATGTCCGATCCATCGCTGGCAGCGCGCCAGGCGCAGCGGGCGCGGACCGTCGTCGAGCAGTTCCGTGCGGAGAGAACCGCGCTGCGGCTCGAGCAGTGGTTCGCGGACCGGTTGGCGCAGAAATCTGCGCGGTGAGTCCGCGTTTGCGGACGACAAGCAATAGCACCCGTGACCACCCCCGTCATCCTGAGTGAGGCGGTTGGGCGGGTGTGAGCGAAGGATCTCAAACTACGAAAATCTGGCCTGTGGCGCCGTTCTCCTATTTTGAGATCCTTCGCCGTCTACGCGGCTCAGGATGACGGGGGCGCCATTGCGGCAGGAAGCCAAGCCGGGGGCTATTTTCTTTTTGGCCGGCCGTGCCGGCTACTTCGTAATCGCGAATACGCAGGAGCGGCAGATGAAGTCTTCCGGTGAATCCTCGACGCCGTAGGCCATGCGGCGCATGCGGGCCATCTCGTCGCTGGCCAGCACTTCGCGCACGCTCTGCGTCTTCAGATCGCCGACGATGTAGTTCTCGTCGTAGTCCTGGCAGCAGAGGATGCAGTCGCCGGTGGCGGTGATGTGGAGGTGCTGGAGCGGCCTCGAGCCGATCAGTTCACAGCCCGCGAGCTTGCCGACGCGCTGCACAGCTTTCTTGCCCACTTCCAGATGCCAGGCGCCGCGGTCGACCGTAAGGTGCTGCTGCACTTCGAAGCGGCTGCCGGCGTAGCGGTCGCGTACGGCTTCGAAGTTCTCGCGGTGCTCATCGTCTCCGCTGCCGAGGACGATGATGCGCATTTCATCGGCAAGCGGCTGATCCTTCGCGTAGTCGATGTTGCGCATGACCACCTTCACGTGGTTCTCGCCGCGGTCGCGCTCGTAACGCTCCGCGTCGAGCGTCGAGAGGTTGATGCAGAGGTATCGCAGCTTGCCCGCGGCCACCAGCGCGTCGGTCTTCGCGGGAGTGAGTCCGGAGCCGTTGCTCAATACGGCCACGGGCAGTCCGGCTTCGAACAGCGTGCGGCAATGATCGACGAAGCGACGGTCGATGGTGGGCTCGTTGTAGCTCTGCAGAAACACGCCGTCGATGGTCCCGCGGAGCTCTTTCAGCTCGCCGACGATCCGCTCGAACAGCTCCGTCGGCATCTCCTCATCGTCTCTGGGGGCGATCGAAACCGGGCAGAAGTAGCACTTCTGATTGCACGTCGTGACCGTTTCCAGCGAGACGATTTTCAGATGGTACTGGCGCGAGAGATCGGTCTCGGCGGGGATGATCCAGCCGTCGCGGATGAGTGCCTCGTCCGCGTGACCGTGCTCCTGAAACATCCGGAATTGGCGGTAGGCACCTTCATCGACGAGGAGCGAGCGATCGTTGAGCGGGTTGTAGATGCGCGTTTCTTCGTAGTGAAGATACGGGTTGGCGGTCCACGTGGTGGTTACCGCTGCCGCAACGGATGTTGTAGCCGCCGCCTTCGCGCTATGTGTTTCCGTCGTCATCGAGTCGATCAATGATATCTCCCGGCCGCACAACGCGGCCTGTATGCCTTCTCTTCCGCTTGACTTCGCTGTTCCCCGCGTGCGAAAGAGCGAGTCCGATGCCGCCAGCCGTCCTCGTCCCCGTCTACGACCATCCTGCCCTCGAGGAGCGCTACGCCAGTTGGCAGACGAAGATGCTGCTGCGCCGGGATCATCCGACACTGGCGCTTTACGATCGCGACGACCGGGCGTCGGACGCGGTCGACGGGATCGATGAGGATTTCGTACTGGTCATTACGGACCCGCTGCTCCTTCCGTCGCCCCACCTCGGCGATCGTCTGCAGAGCGTGCTCGGCGATGCGTTCGCCGCCGTGCCGGCCGCGAATGACGCCGGCGATCCCCGCCAGCGCGTGCCGATCCGACCGTACATGACGCTGCGCGAGTTCCAGCAGGCCGCCGAGGAGCTTCACGCCGCGCAGCCGGACGCGGAGCGCATCACCTGGCAGCAGCACGATCCGGGAGCGTTTCTCTGCGCGACCTCGGCACTGCGCGACTCGAAGACTCCGCTGGCGAGTTTCATCCACGGACGCGAAGTGGCGCTGGCGCGCGGCACGATCGTGCATCGCTGGGCGTCGTTGCGCGGGCAGACACGACACGACCTGCTCGACCGCATCAGCGTCGACGCGAAATCGATCCTGGAGTTCGGCTGCGGCGAGGCGCCGCTGGGCGAGGCATTGAAACGACGGCAGAAATGCCGCGTGGTCGGTGTCGAGCTCGACCGCGACGCCGCCGCGATCGCACGCAAACGGATCGACGATGTCTATTGCGGCGATGTGCGCGAGATCGTTTCGCTGCTCCACGAGCGCTTCGACTGCATCGTCGGCGGAGATATCGTCGAGCATCTCGACGAGCCGTGGTCGTTCCTGGCCGACCTCCGCCGCATTTGCGCGCCGGGCGGCCATCTGCTGCTCAGTCTTCCGAATGTCGCCAACGCCTCGATCGTCGGCGACCTGCTGCAGGGGCGTTTTGACTACGTCTACATGGGCCTCACGTGCGTCGGCCATTTGCGTTTCTTCACGCGCCGCACCGTGGAGGAAATGCTGACCATCGCGGGCTGGGAGGTCGTGGCCATCGAGCCGCAATCGCTCCCGCCGACCGACGAGCAGGCCCGATTCCTCGATGGCTTGCGCGCGGCCAAGATCCCGTTCGCGGAGTCGGAAGTCGCTCCGACCGGCTTCTACGTGACGGCGAGGAATCCCGGGTGAAGGTCGTCGACCGCGTTGCGCTGTGGAAACAGCGCCTTCGCCTGCACAGTCTGCAGAACCGCTATTACCGCGGCACTGCGGCGGACGCGGGAGCAACGGCAGTCGATTACCTGGCCACGCTCGATTCGGCGCGCGAGATCTGGCTCCGCGGTACCGGTGTTCGCAAGACAACATCCGTTCACCTCGGCGCCGGCGATCATCATCTCCGCGGCTGGATCAATGTCGATCTGCTTCCCGGCGCGGCGGATGTGCTGGCCGATTTCACCGCTCCTCTGCCCTTCCGCACGGCTTCCGTCGATCTCCTGCACTCGGAAGATCTGCTCGAGCATCTCGACGAAAAGAGCGGCAAGCATTTTCTGGCGGAGTGTCACCGCGTACTCAGTCCGCGGGGCGTGATGCGCCTGCTGACTCCCGACCTGCGCGCGCTCGTCGAGCGCGTCTACCTGCAACGCGAGCCGCGCCACCTGGCGTGGTGCGATGCGCATCTCTCCGCGACCGGCCCATGCGAAGCGCTCAACATGCACCTGCGCATGAACGGCGAGCATCGATTCGTCTACGACGAAGAACATCTCTCGGAAACGCTCACCGCGATCGGCTTCCGCGTCCGGCGCGTGCGCCACAACTGGTCGACCGTCCGTGAATTGCGTTACCTCGACCTGCGCGATTTCGGGCTGAACGTTTTTCTCGAAGCGGTCAAAGCCGATGCCTGACCTCTTCCTGCTCGAAGACGCATCGATCTCCGGCACCGCCCGTCTGGTCATGGCGCACGCCGACGCGCTCATCGCACGCGGCCAGAGCGCGCGCATCGTCACCGCCGGCGCACCGCCTGCGTGGCGCGCATCGAATGCCGACTGGGTCTACGTCGAAGATCTCCGCAACTACCGCGCAGCCGATGACGAACGTGTCGTCGAAATCGCGAAGCTGCCGATCCTAGTCGACGATGAGTTGTTTCGCGCGAACGTCTCGCGCGAGAACGATCCTTTGCGCGTCCTGCTCTGCGGTTCGTGGGACAAAGAAGCGCACGGCATCGAGGCCGGTTATGGCGCGGTCGCGCACGCACGGTGGTTTCATCAGAAACTCGACCTGATCCGCGTCTCGCCCTGGGCGCCGTCGCGCGAAGAGCCGGTCGAAGCGGTGCAGGAGTTCCACGTAGCGCTCACCGCCGCGGAAATGACCCGCCTTATGCACTCCTGCGACGTCCTCATCGCACCGAACCGCCGCGAAGATCGCCTTCCGCTCCCCACCGCCGAGGGACTCGCGTCCTCTCTCGCCTGCGTCATGACCGCGACGCCGATCCATCGCTCGTTCGACGAGCTGCACGACTACGCACTCTTCGCCCCGGAAGACAACGCCATCGAGCTCGGCGAACGCCTGATTGAGCTCCTCGATGACGGCGAACTGCGCGAACGCTTGCGCACGCGCGGGCGGGAGGTGGCCGAGCAATGGCGGGTGCATCGCGAGAGCCGCCCCTCACCCTAGCCCTCTCCCCTCGGCGATGAACCTGCCGTGGGGAGAGGGGACTGTGATTGGAAGTCCCCTCTCCCCGCCGCAGCCTCATCGCGGCGGGGAGAGGGTTAGGGTGAGAGGGGCGGCTCTCGCGAACGACCCCTCAGGCAGCCTTCTCGCATCCACTTGCAGCCGCCTGTGCCGGCGGCTTGTGAAAAGTTTCTCTAGTCCTTAGAATCCCGCTCGCTTCCTCGGAAGCCGCTCACCTAATGTCAGTGCAAAAGATGGCTACTCCCGACACGATCATTCCGCGCAAGGCAGGCGTCGCTCCAGGCCAGGGGGCCGAGAAGGGTCTCATCACGCTTCCGGGCGAGTCCGAGCGGGAGATCGAAGATCTCGGCGGCGGTTCTTACATCACCACCAAGCTCGACCAGGTCGTCGGCTGGGCGCGCGGCAATTCGCTCTGGCCGCTTCCGTTCGGGACGGCCTGCTGCGCCATCGAGTTCATGTCGATGGTCTCCTCGCACTACGACATCGCGCGCTTCGGCGCCGAGGTGGTGCGCTTCTCGCCGCGCCAGGCAGACCTCCTCATCGTGGCCGGCACCATCGTCGACAAGCTCGCGCCCGTGCTCAAGAAAATCTACGACCAGATGCCCGAGCCGAAGTATGTCGTGGCCATGGGCGCCTGCGCCACATCGGGCGGCTTCTATCGCGCTTACCACGTCGTGCAGGGCATCGATGAAGTCATCCCTGTCGACATGTGGGTTCCCGGCTGCCCGCCGACGCCGGACGGTCTGATGTACGGAATTCTCAAGCTGAAAGAGAAGATCGAGCGCGGGGAGATTCGCAGAGGCTAGCGCGCACGCGCGGGCCGGAATCGACAACGATGAGTACTCTCACCAAACTCAGCGCCATCCCCTACACCGGCCCCGCGCCGACGAACCGCGAGCCGTACGTTCCTGCCGCAGTGGAGCTGATGGACGCGCGCGGCCGCGAGATCGCCGCGAAAATCGACAGTCCGGCCATGACTCAGGAGAGCGGGCAGGACATGCCCACGTTCCTCGTGGAGCGTGCCCGCATCGTCGACGTCATGCGCGCTCTGCACGATCATCCGGAACTGCGATTCACGATGCCGCTGGATCTCTTCGGCGCCGACTATCCGAACCGCCGCGACGGCGGCCGCTTCGACGTCGTTTACCAGCTCTATTCGCTGCAGAACAACGAGCGCGTGCGTCTCAAGGTACGCGTGGCGGAGAACGAGAGCGTTCCCACCAGCGTGCATCTCTTCCAGGGCTACAACTGGTACGAGCGCGAAGCATGGGACATGTACGGAATCAAGTTCGAAGGTCACCCGAACCTGCGTCGCATCCTGACGCACGAGATGTTCGAGGGTCATCCGCTGCGCAAGGATTACGATCCCGCGCAGCGCTGGCTGCTCACCGAAGCGGGCGTGTCGGTCATCAAGCCGAAGATCGCGCCGCAGTTCGACGAGCCGGTGGAAGACTCTGACTACGAGCGCGTGACGCTGAACCTCGGGCCGTCGCATCCTGCCACGCACGGCACGCTGCGCATTGTGGTCACGCTCGACGGCGAAAAAATCATCGGCGCCGAGAGCGAGATCGGTTACCTGCACCGCTGCTTCGAGAAGATGTCGGAGACACACACTTACCAGCAAGTCATCCCCTACACCGATCGCCTGAATTACTGCTCGGCCGTCATCAACAACGTCGGCTACTGCATGGCCGTCGAGAAGATGCTCGGCATCGCCGCTCCGGCGCGCGCGGATCACGTCCGCCTGATGCTCTCCGAGTTCTACCGGATCACGGATCACATCGTCTGCATCGGCACGAACCTCGTCGACATGGGCGCGCTGACGAACTTCTGGTATCTGTTCCAGCCGCGCGAAGAGATCATCTCCCTGGCCGAGTCATGCAGCGGCGCGCGTCTGCTGCCGAGCTATCTTCGCATCGGCGGACTGGCCATCGACGTGCCGACCGACTTCCTCTCGAACTCGCAGCGCATCGTGAACATGCTGCCGCGCTTCATCGACGAGGTCGAGGCGCTGGTGATGAAGAACCGCATCTTCCGCGACCGCGTCGACGGCGTCGGCGTGATCTCACAGGCGGACGCGATCAACTACGGCTTCACCGGCCCCTGCCTCCGCGCCACCGGCGTTCCGTTCGACGTGCGCAAGGCCTCCCCTTACCTCGGATACGACACCTATGACTGGGACGTTCCGGTCGCCGAGGGAGGCGATACCTACGCACGCTTCCTGGTTCGCTTCGAAGAGATGCGCCAGTCGCTGCGCATCCTGCAGCAGGCCATCGACCGCGGTCTTCCGCCGGGACCGGTGATGGTCGACAATCCGTACGTGGCCCTTCCTCCGAAGGAGAAGGTCTACAACGAGATGGAATCGCTCATCTATCACTTCAAGCTGATCATGCACGGCATCCAGCCGCCGGTCGGCGAGACCTACTTCCAGGTGGAAGGCGGCAACGGAGAGCTCGGGTTCTACCTCGTCTCCGACGGCACCAAGCAGCCGTACCGTGTGCGCGCCCGGCCGCCCTGCTTCCCGATCTTCGAGGCGTTCGAGAAGATGATCATCGGACAGACCATCCCCGATGCCATCGCCGCCCTCGGCTCGCTGAACATCATCGCCGGGGAGCTGGACCACTGACATGAGCAACATCACCCGAGTCTCTCCCGGAGTCGTCAAGGTCGAGCGTTACGCGCTGTCGCTCGGCGAGCGCACGTATCTTCCGCAGGTCGTCGGCGGAATGATCCGCACGCTCAAACATCTGCTGAAGAACCTGTTCGGCATCACCAAGCTGCCGACCATCCAGTACCCCGAGGTCAAGCGCGTCTACTCGGAGCGCTTCCGCGGCCGCCACATCCTCACCTCGCGCGAAGACGGCACCACGCGTTGCGTGGCCTGCTACATGTGCTCGACGGCCTGTCCGGCCGAGTGCATCACCATCGAAGCCGGCGAAGACCAGCGCACGCGTGAGAAGTTCCCGGTGCGTTACGACATCGACCTGCTGCGCTGCGTATTCTGCGGCTACTGCGTCGATGCCTGCCCCGAGGATGCCATCTACATGACCCGCGACTACGAAATGGCCATCGACTCCCGTGCACGCGCGGTAGTCGGCCTCCGCGATCTCGTCGTGCCGCCGGACTTC
The DNA here is from genome assembly GCA_030775085.1 of Acidobacteriota bacterium. Lineage (GTDB taxonomy): Bacteria > Acidobacteriota > Thermoanaerobaculia > Gp7-AA8 > Gp7-AA8 > QHVT01. Next base: position 32,647 of record JALYJW010000048.1, read on the forward strand.
CCGGTCGGTCCGATGGGCTGGCGTCCGTATTACGGCGCGATGGACAAGCGCGGCACTGCGGGCGGAACCGGCGCCGGCCAGCCGTTGCGTGAAGCGCCATTCGAGGATCAGGACCCGCCGAATCCCGACGTCTATCGCGGGGCGTGACGAGCGAATCTCCTTTGAGACTTTGCGACTTTGCGACGTTGAGACTTATCATCCCGCGGGTCCGCAATGAAACCGCTCGACACCACGATCGAAGAAGTCCTTCGGCAGGCCATTCATTCTGAAGTCGAAACGCGCGTCCTCTATCAGAAGCTCGCCGAGCGCGCCGCCACGCCCGAAGTACGCGCCAGGATGCTGCAGCTCTCCGACGTCGAGCTCGTGCATCGCGCCAAACTGGAGCGAAAATACCGCGACCTCGTCGGAACGCCGCCGCCGGATCCCGGTCCGGTGACCATCGATCTTCCGGCCGATGTGGTCAGTCTCGACATGAGCCGCGCCCTCAAGTTCGCGCTGGAGCGCGAGCGTGATTCCGAGAGCCACTTCCGCTTCCTCGCCGAGCGCGTGCCCGCCACGACCGAGCTGGGCCGCCTGTTCGTGGAGCTCGCCGAGACCGAGTGGAAGCACAAGACGGATCTGCAGGCGGAGTACGACGCCTCCTCGCCCCCCGATCGCTTCCTTCTCGATATGTGATCCAAAAAGATCAGGCGGACGACGTGTCGAACGCCGCCCGCCTGAGCTCTCTCTCTTACAACACGCTACCGGTTCTCGATACGGCGCGCGTTACAAGAGGAAGTGTAAGCATCCCGGATCACGCGCCTGTCCTGCTCAACATAAAAAAACGGTGAGCATGGCAAGACGCCTTCGCGAGGCGTGAGTAAGACGGGAGACTACCGTCAGCGAATCGCAAAAACATGAAAGGCGTCTCAAAGTCGCAGAGTCTCAAAGTCTCAAAGGGCGTTCTTGCCGCATCCTTTGAGACTTTGCGACTTTGAGACTCTGCGACTCCCCCGTTCCCCCGCGTAGAATGCCCGCGCCATGGCGGATCTCATTTATCTCGACAACAACGCCACCACCCGCGTCGCCGATGAGGTGATTGCGGCGATGACGCCGTTCTACCGCGAGCATTTCGGGAATGCGCATGCGATTCACTCCCTCGGGCGTCGCTCTCACGACGCCATCGAAGAGGCCCGCGCCGAGCTGGCGCTACTCCTCGGATGCAGTGCCGCCGAGGTCATCTTCACGAGCTGCGGCACCGAGGGCAATGCGCTCGTCATTCGCGGCCTCATCGATCAGGTGCCGGGACGCCGCAAGGTAGTCACGTCCTCCGTCGAGCATCCGTCGGTGCTCACGCTCCTGCGAGCGCTGGAGCGCGCGGGTCTCATTGAGCTCGCGGTCATCCCGGTCGACAGCGACGGCGCGATCGATCTCGACGCTATGCGCGATGCCATTGATGACCGCACGCTGCTCGTGACGGTGATGCTCGCGCAGAACGAGACCGGCGTGCTGCACCCGATCCCGCAGATTGCGGAGCTCGCGCACGCGCGCGGCGCGCTGCTTCATGTCGACGCCGTACAGGCGGCGGGGAAAGTGTCGCTGGCGCAGGATGATCTAGGCGCCGACTTCATCACCATCTCCGGCCACAAGTTCCACGCGCCGAAAGGGGTCGGCGCGCTCACGATGCGCAAAGGCCTCTCGCTACAACCGCTCTGGTACGGCGGCGGGCAGGAGCTCGGCCTGCGATCGGGCACCGAGCCGGTGCCGTCGATCGCCGGTCTCGCCGCTGCATCGCGAATCGCGCGCGCAGGGCTCGCGTCGTATGACCGCATCCGCACATTGCGCGACCGGCTGGAGTCGTCGATCCTCACGCGCATCGCAGACACGTCGGTGAACGGAGGCGCGCAGCCACGTCTCGGCAACACCGCCAACATCTCATTCCACGACGCCTACGCCGACGCGGTAGTCCGCGCCATCGACGCCGAAGGCGTGTGCGTTTCGGCGGGAGCGGCATGCCACTCCGGCAACGTCGAGCCGAGCGGCACGATGAAAGCGATGGGCAAACCGCTCCACGTGGCCATGGGCGCCGTACGATTCTCGCTCTCGCGCTACACCACGGAAGCCGAGGTCGATCGCGCGGTGGAAATCGTGGCCGAGGCGGTACCGCGCGTGCGGCCAACGGTCACCGCGGATTGATTTTGGAGTGCGGCAGCCGCAGCTGCCGCTTTCGTATGTTCGTGCAGCGCGGAGACATACAAAAGCGGCGGCTGCGGCCACCGCACTCCAAATGGGTTTCTACTTCTGCCGCGCCCAGCACCACTGTTCCGCGCTATCGCCGTCACCTTCGACGCGTGCGCATAGCTGGCCTTCGTGCAGCCAGTAGACGATGCGCTTGGGGAAATCGTGCTCGGGATTGGCGAAGACGACGCGGTTCGTGGTCGACTCGGTGAGCTTGAACGGCGTCGGAGGCTGACCGCCCGGCTGCGCGAGGTAGACGATGCCGTCTTTAGTCTCGGCGATGCGAATGAACTCGAAGCTGGTGCGTTTCTTCGAGATGTCGCGATGCAGACCGAGCATCACGCCGCCGCCGGCTGACGACCAGAGCTCCTCCATCTCCACGCCATCGATGGTGGCGGCCCAATGACCGGTCATCCACGACAGATCGTCGAGTTTCGTTTCGGCGCACAGCGGAAGGGTGAGGACGAGCGAGAGAAGCAGAGTCAGTCGGCGCATGCGTACACGTTACGAGGGAAGCGGCGGCGCGTCTTGCAGAAATTGGACAGCTAGCGCGTCGGGTCCTTCGTTCCAGCGCGTCGGCGAGAGGCGCGCCATCATCCGGAACTCGTTGGTCATGTGCGACTGATCGCAGAAACCGGCGCGGCCGGCCGCTTCAGCGACGCTCTCACCAGAACGCAGCAGCGAAGCGGCATGCCCGAGACGCGCCACGCGCGCGAGCGTCTTCGGCGTCAACCCGAAAGCGCGATCGAATGTGCGAGAAAGCGTTCTGATCGTCACGCCGCACGAGCGCGCCAGGTGCGAAATCGACAGCCGTCCCGACGTTCTTCGGATGAGCATCGCCGCGCGCTCGGCCAGTGCATCGCACTCCGCGGCTCCGAGATGCCGCATCACGAGCTCCGCGCGTGCCTCGTCTCCCGCAACTTCCGCCAGTCGATCGTGAAGATCGAGACGCGGACGAACGTCACGAAGATCGAGCATGCGATCACGGATCAGGCGCAGCGGGATGCCGAGCGTTTTCGCCGCATGACCATCGCGCAGCGTGACGCCGACGAAATCGACTCGGCCCGAAGGCTCGATCGTCACCGCACGGCGCGTCTCCGCCGAGAGCATCGAGCGCGGCTGCGACTCCCCGTTCTGCACGACGAGATCGCCGAAGTTGAAGATCAGCTCGAAGCGTCCGTCGGGCAGGATCGTCTCCCCTATCCCCTCGGCGCCGCGCGCGAACCAGATCCGCTCGACAGCCGACTGCGGCGGACCTCCGATCTCGCGAAACTCCATCACAGCACGATCGTGTACGCCAGCGTGGTCAGGTCCGGCATCTTGTCGAGGTAGACGTTGCCGTTCGTGTGATCGATCTCGTGCTGGAAGATGCGCGCGGTGAAGTCGTCCACCTCGAGCTCGATCGGGTCGCCGTCCTGGTCGATCCCGCGCATGCGCACCTTCTTGTAGCGCGGTGTCTCGCCGCCGAGGAACGGCACGCTGAGGCAACCCTCCCAGTCGGTGATCGTGTCATTGCCGATCGGCTCGTACGTGGCGTTGAAAATCGCGCCGACGTTGACCTGCTTCACGCCGCGGCGCTTGGCCACGCGCTCCTGCACTTCGAACACGAACACGCGCAACGGCAGATGGACCTGCGGTGCCGCCAATCCGACACCCTCGTACGCGTGCATCGTCTCGATCATGTCGTCGAGCAGCGTCTTGAACTTCCCGGCCTTGATGTCCTTGACCTCGATGTCCGCCGCCTTCTCGCGCAGAACGGGATGCCCGAGACGGGCTACTTTGAGAATCGACATGAATGGAGTTTACCGGATTGAGTTTTGCGCCTTCATCCTCAAGCTGATCAAAAGCGCCCCCACCATCAACACCGCCCCGCCATAAAACGCGCCCGCCGCGCCGGCGAGGTCGTAGAGAAAGCCGGACAGCAGCGGGCCGAGGAAACGGGCCAGGGAGCCGACGGACGTGGCCAGGCCCAGGAGGCTGCCGCGCTCGTTCTCCGGAGCGACTTTCGAGACCAGCGCGGTGAGCGCGGGATAGCAGAGGCCCTGGCCGATGGCGATGAGGAACGCCACGACGTAGAGCAGCGGCACGCGAAACACCAGCGGGATGAGCGCGAACCCGAGGGTGAAAGCCGCGGCGCCGATCACGATCACGCCCTTCTCGCCGATGCGCCTCACGAAGCGGCCGATGAGACCTCCCTGAATCGAGGCCACGATCACGCCCATGAAGAGAAACAGATAGGCCATGTCGAGTTGGCGGAACTGAAAGCGGTCGCGCGCGTGCAGCGTGACGCTGATCTCCATCCCCGCCACCGCGAGCAATGTCAGGAAAAGTCCTGAAATCAGAGACGCCAGGAGATGATTCGTCCCGATCTCGCGCCACAAACGACGGTCGAATTGCGGCGGGACGCCGGAGCGCGGCAGGAGGTTCTTCGGCTTCGACTCCGCGAGCACGCTGAGCGCCACGAGAAAGGCCGTGAACGAGAGTCCGGCCGCGACCAGACCCGGCAGAAGGTTCCCGGCCAGCCCATGCTTGATTCCGATCGCCGCGAGAATGCCGCTCATCGGCGGCCCGAGAATGAAACCGAGACCGAACGCGGCGCCGATGAGCCCCATCCCTTTGGCGCGATTCTCAGGCGACGTCGAATCGGCGATGTACGCCTGCGCCGTGCCGATGTTCGCCCCGCCGATCCCGGCGATCACGCGCGACGCGAACAACACGGTCAGGCTGTGCGTGAACGCGAAGAGCAGATAGCCGGTACAGCTCGCTGTGAGGCTGATCAGGATCACCGGCCTGCGCCCGACACGATCCGACAGCCTCCCCCACACCGGCGCGAAGAAAAACTGCATGATCGAGTAGATCCCGACCACCGCGCCCACCATGATCCCGCTCGCGCCATACTCGCGCGCATAGAACGACAGAAACGGGATCACCATCCCGAACCCGATCAGGTCGATGAAAACGGTGAGAAAGAGGACGGCCAGGGAGGCTTTGCGCAAACCGCGGGAGTGTATCGCGGGGAAGCTCGCAGCTCGCAGCTCTCAGGAGAATCCTCGGCGCCGCCGTTTTGGGCCTGCCTGCGAGCTGCGAGCCGAGAGCTGCGAGCTACTTCTTACTCGCCTTCCAGGCCGCCAAAACTTCCTTCTCCCGTTCCGGAGTCAGACCCGCGCGGAGTTTCCCTTGCCGCTCGGCGGGACGCGATTCGTGAAAGGCCAGTGCGTTCGCCGCGGTGTCAGCGAGCGATCGGAACGTCAGCCCGGCAGCGAGTGCCTTGCGGTTGCTGCGCGATCCGAAGCCGGCGTACTCGCCTGCGGGCGGAATCCAGACCGGCATGTCGGACCAGGGCGCTACCTTCTGTTCTTCGAGGAACGAGGCCGGAACCCACGTGAACTGCGCACCGGCGGTCGTCACGGCTTTGATGCCGTAGAGCATCTCCGCCATCGTCAGCGGATGGGCCGGGCCGACAGCGTTGAATGTGCCGAACGACTTCTGCTCGATGAGGCGGATCGTCCACTCGCTGAGGTCGCGGGCGTCGATGATCTGCACGGGATCGGCTGGGGCGCCGGGGGCCAGCACCTCGCCGCCGCGCGCGATGCGGATCGGCCAATAGGAAAAGCGGTCGCTGTTGTCGCCTGCGCCCACGATGAGTCCCGGACGGACCACCGTCGTGCGTCCCGGGAAGGCGCGCTCCGCTTCTTTTTCGGCGAGTGCTTTGAGGCCGCCGTAGTTCGGCCCGATCTCTTCGACCGTCGGATCGGCCAGCGTCAGCGTCGCTCCGCTCTCATCTTCGTTCGGCTTCGAGCTGTCCGCATAAACAGAGATCGTGGAAATGAAGAGGTAGTGACCGGCGGAGTCTTTCAGGAGCTGCGCGGCATCGCGCACCCACCGCGGCAACGTCGAAGGATTGTCGATGACGGCATCCCACGTCTTTCCCTTGAGCGCGTCGAGTTTTCCGTTGCGATCACCTTCGAGATGTTCGACGCCGGGAGGAAGCGAGCCGGGATTCGTCTTCCCGCGATTGAAGACCGAGACCTTGTGGCCGCGCGCCACGGCATAGGCGACCTGATTCGGTCCGATGAATCCCGTTCCACCGAGAATCAGGATCCGCAACGGCTTTGCGGCGGGAGTGACCGCGGCCTGGCCGCGGGTGGCAGCAGCCGCAGCTACACCAGCCGCGGTCGTAGCGAGAAAGGAGCGACGCGTCATATCCGACATGGGCGGCGATGGTAGCGGTTGCCGCTCCGGACCGGGGCAACGTTCCTGTTAAGCTGCGCCGCCGATCCAATCATGAAGCTCGTTCTCTTCGACATCGACGGCACACTCCTCAGCGATCACGGCGCTTCGCGCGAGGCCTTTCGCGACGCACTGCGGACCGTCTACGACTACACCGACGATCTGTCGCGCTACGACTTTTCAGGCCGCACCGATCCGCAAATCGCACACATGGTCCTGCACGATGCGGGGCATGGTCGCGAGGAGATCGAGGCGCAGTTGCCTCGCTTGTGGGAGTTGTACCTCGCAGCATTGGAGCGCAACGCCACGCCCGATCGCGTGCGTGTGATGCCCGGGATGCGCGAGCTCGTGGCCGCACTCCATGAGCACGATGACGTGTTCCTGGCGCTGCTCACCGGCAACATCGAGCGGGGCGCGCGCCTGAAGCTGGGCGGCGCGAATCTGAACGATTACTTCGCGTTCGGCGCCTTCGGCAGCGATTCCGCCGACCGCACCCAACTCCCGCCCGTGGCTCTCCGCCGCGCCAACGATCTTCTCGGCAAGCATTTCGCCGGAAGCGACGTCGTCATCATCGGCGACTCGATCTACGACGTCCGTTGCGGCGTCCCCTACGACGCCACCACCATCGCTGTAGCCTCGGGGAAAACATCAGCAGACGTGCTCCGCGCCGAAAATCCGCGGTACTTTTTTGACGATGCGTCGGATTTCAACGCGGTCATGGCGGCGATTCTGGCGTCGTGACACCGTCAGCGAGAAGAAGCTGCTTCCAGTCGCGTCACGCGGTGATCAAGGTTCGAGAAGAGGCGGTCCACCTTCTCATCCAACTGCTCGATCTTTTCGTTCGCGCGAACCACATTTTCGGCAACGAGTTGCACTTCACGCCGAAGGTCTTCCGCGACAACGCCGAAATGCCGGCGCGTCTCCGCGGCAGCCACATCCACTCGCTTCGCCATTTCCGCGACAGATACATCCATACGCGTCGCCAATGCCGCGGCAGACTCATCCACTCGCTTCGCCATTTCCGCGACAGATACATCCATTCGCGTCGCCGTTTCCGCGGCAGACA